>JACRDA010000042.1 GCA_016212965.1 Myxococcales bacterium | reverse complement strand
GGGCAGGCGCGGGCGCTCGACCGGGGTCGGCGCCTCGCGGCGCGCGGCGGGACGGTCCGCTGGGGTCGGCCGCGCCACGCGCTCGGCCTCCACCGCCTGCGGGGTGCCACCTCCGATGATGATCGACGGCAGGCCGTCGGTCAGGGGGCGGCTCGAGCGAGGCACGGGCACGGCCTGGTAGGCCTCGCGCCGCTCCGACTCCGGGGGAGGACGGCGCGGCTCCGACGACCGCGGCGAGGGCGCCGGCAGCGGCTCCTCGGCGGGCGGCGTCGGGGGCTCCCGGCGCTTCTCCTCGTCCGCCACCACGGCGAGGATGGCGGCCTCTTCCTCGGCCGACAGGCCGTCGTCGGCGGTCGCCACGGCGGCGCCTTCGGGCTGCGCGGCCTCGTCGAGATCCGGTGCCTCTGCGGCAGCCGACGGCTCGGGCTCGAGCGCCACGATCGGGGCGAGATCCACCGAGCTCGCCCGCACCCGCACGCCCTGGTCGGCAGCCTCGCTCCAGCCGTCGCGCGGCACGATGAGGACGGGGGCCCTGGCCACCGCGGGGACCTCGCCCTCGGGCGCGTGGTAGCCCGGGCGGGTGGGGGCCGCGGGAGGCGGCTCCGGAGGCAAGAGGACGTTGGCGACCTCGCCCGCCTCGCCCCCGAGCTCCACGACTGGCAGGAGATCGATGGCGCTCGGGCGCACCTGTACGGCCAGGCCACGGTCCGCCTCGGGCTCGGAGCGCGCGGTGGGGCGACGCAGCAGGAACGGTTGCGCGCCCGGCGCGTGCAGGTGGGCGTTCGGCCAGGAGCCGAAGTCGGCGCGCTGCTCCTCGAGCCAGCGATAGGCCGCGCTCAGCGTGAGCGGCCCCGAGGTCGCATCGAGCGCCTCGAGCAGCGCGGCGGTGAGGCGCGACGGGATGCGCTCGTGGTGCGCGCCGATCGGTCGTGCCGCCGCCACGAGCTCGATGCCGGTCTCCGATGCGTGCAGCGACTGCACGATCGCGGCCAGGACCTCCTTCGGGCCGTGGGCACCGACGGGGTAGCGCGCGTCGATCACCGCGCAGAGCGGTCCGGACACGCGGTCGCGCAGGGTGGCCGCGAGGTCGCGGAGCGCGTCGCCGAGGTCTGGCTGTCCCGGGTCGAGGCAGAGAAAGCACTCGTCGGCCTCGGGCACCGCCACGAGCGACGAGGCGTAGAACAGCACCGCGCCGATCTCGCCGTGGCGGCCGGCGAGCGCGGCGTCGAGCTGCTCGGCGGCGTCGCGCCCGGGATCGAGCACCAGGGCCTCGAAGCCGAGGTCCGGCAAGGTGAAGCGCTCCACCACGAGACACGCGTCGCGCTCGCCGAGCCGCGGCGCCGCCGCCTCGCTGGCGCCCGCCGCCGCGACGACTAGAAGCCGCGTCGACTGCTGCTGCATGAGGGCACGAGCATCACTTGCAGATGGCCTTGAAGGCGTCGACGTCGCGCGCGCACATCGCCTGGTTGTCGCGATGGACCGACTCGTAGCACGACGCCTTGTGGTTCGCGTCGAGGCACAGGTCGCAGACCGGCTCGAGATCGTCGACGCAGGCGTCGCCGCAACCGGTGGTGAGTCCCGCGGCGATCGCCGCGAGGACCAAGATCCTCAAACCCATCGTCGCGTCTCCTGCGCGCGCCCGAGCGTGCGCTTGGCCGGCGCCGCCGAGGAGCTCGGGACGGCGCGCGGCTCCGTTCACGTTGCCACACGGCCAGCAGGTGCCGCGACGCGGGGTCGTCCGGCTCCTGGGCTGCCGTGCATGTTACTGATCCAACTCCGTTGCGTGCAACACTTCGCCTCCGGCCTCGAAGCTCCGGAGCCAGGCTGGCGGCCCCACGGCCGTGCCTCGCGTCCCGGAGCCACACCGGGAGGGAGCCGAACCGAGGCCCGCGAGCCCGACCCGAGGCCGACGAGAGGACGGGCGGGAGCCCCTGTCCCTGGCCCACTCTGATAGTTTACATAATCTATCTTATGCGAAATATACTAGCGGCGCCCCGTGAGGCCGACGACGAACGCCGCTCGGCACCCCGGGCGTCGGCGCGCGCTCAGCCTCGCCGCGGTGGCGGCGGCGGACGCACCTGGAGCCCGAAGAGCACGCCCTGGTTGCTGAGGATGTAGGCGCGCGTTCCGCACGCTCCGGCGTTGCCGCTGAAGCTCGCGCCACCCGCGATGGCGTCGATGACGCCGCCGTCGAGCGGATAGAACAGGAAGACGCCGTAGCGCGTCGTGCCGACGAGGATCGCGCCCGCCACCGTCGTCGCCGCCGTGATGCCGCCCGCTGGCAGGTCGCGGTGCCACTTCTCCGCTCCGGTCTCCGGGTCGATGGCCCACAGGCCTGTCGACCCCGACGCCGCGACGAGGAGTCGCTGCGGCGCCGAGCCCCCGGCTGGCGCAGGACCCGCACCGTCGCTCGGCGGGCCCGCGGAGGCGGCGCTCGTGGCCCCGCCCGCGCTCGGCGCCGGCGCGGCGGCGGCTTTCTCGGGCAGCGTCGGCGCCCGTCGCGGGTTCGTCCACAGCGTGAGCTCGGTCACGCCGGTCACCGCCTCGTTCTCCCACTTGGCCTCGCCGGTCCGGGCGTCGCGGGCGAAGAGCCCGCCCTCGTAGCTCGCGAAGACGACCGCCTCGTCCCCGCCGACCGGGGTGACGATCGGGGTCGTGTCGATGTCGAAGTAGCGCAGCTCCTCGCCGCTGCGCGCCTGTTCGACCTCGGCCGTGAGGTCGCGCGACCAGATCTCCGCGCCGTCCTTCGCCTCGTAGGCGACGACCGTGCCGTCCGAGAAGGCCGCGTAGACACGGTCGCCGTGCACCGTCGGTCCTGCGTAGCCGGAGATGCCCATCCCGAGCGCGGGCTGCCGGTGGCGGTACCAGAGCAGCTCCCCGGACTTCTGGTGGATGGCGACGAGCGTGTCGTTGGCGTTCGCGACGTAGACGACCCCGCGGTGCACGACCGGCCGGCGGGTGACCTGCGCGTTCGTCGAGAAGCGCCACAAGAGCGCGCCGTCGACCGCGCGCACCTTGTAGAGGGCGCCGTCGTTCGAGCCGAAGTAGAGCGCGTCCTCGGCGCCGTCGTAGAGCGGCTCGGAGTGGACGGCGTCGTCGGTCTCGAAGCGCCAGAGCGTCGCGCCGTTGACGGCGTTGAGCGCGTAGAGGCCGCGGTCGCTGGAGCCCACGAACACCCGGCGATGGGCGAAGTCGATCTCGGGCCTGGAGCGCTCCCACGGCTCGCCCTCGGCGCGCGTCTCGGCGCTCAGCGTCCGCAGCACGAACGGCTGGAGCGCGCCGCCCGGGTGGTGCACCCACAGCGGCAGCTCGGGGCTCATGGCGTTCGGCAGGCCCTCGCACGCGACGGCAGCGAGGCCGATCGCCACGGCGCCGACCGCCACCGCGCGCCGCCCCGCGCCGTTCGGGTGCCCGCTCATTCCGGCGGCCCCTGCTCGGGGCTCTCGGCCGGGGCGTCCTCGGGCGCGCCCGGAGGCGGCATGCCCTTGCCCCCCGGACCGAACATGTCCTCGAGCTTCTTCCGCTCCTCGGGCGAGAGCTTGTCGAGCAGCTCCTGCGGGATTTGCGCCCCGCCCTTGCCCCCCGGCGGCACGGGCGGCGTGCGCTGCGGCACGGCAGACGGGTCGATGGCGCGCAGCGCTCGCTCGAGGGCGCGCGGCAACCAGCGGTAGGGCTTGACCGGGTTCTCGGGGTCGACCTTCGCGGCCTCGAGGTTCACGACCTCGAGGTCCTTCAGGGCCGCGACGAGCAGGTCCTTCGCAGCGTTCCGGTCGCCCTTCGCCACGAGCACGCGCCCGAGGTGCAGCGCCGCGAGCTGCTTCGTGCCCGGTGCGTCCGCCCCATCGAGCCCCTCGAGCTGCTGGAAGACCGCCTCGGCGCCGTCGAGGTCGCGCTTGCCTTCGAGCGCGAAGCCCTTGCCCTCGAGCGCACGCGCCCGGACGTCGAGATCCGCGGCGGCGAGCGAGGAGGCGAGCACGACGTCGTAGGCCGCGACCGCCTCGTCGTACTTGCGTGCCTCGAGCAGGCCACCGGCCTCGCCGAGCTTGGCCAGCAGCCCCGTGCCGCTCTTGCCCTGCTTGGCCGCCACCGTGGCGTACGCGTCTGCGACCGCCTGGGCGCGCTCGTCCGCCGTCGCGAACACCGGGCGTGGGTCCTTCTTCTTCTCTTCGTCGTCCCGCTTGTCCTCGCCGACGCCCGCCTGCTCGAGCACCACCGCCCCGTAAAGCTCGTCCGAGTCCTTGGCTCCGATCGAGACCGTGCGGCTCAGGTACCACCACGCGCCGAGCCCGCCCACGATCGCGACGAGCACCACCCAGCTGAGCCAGCGCCAGCTGCGCCGCAGCCACTTCGTGAACGCGGAGGCGCCACGCGCCAGGGCGTCGTCGACCATCTCGCTCGCGGCGAGCCCGCGCTTGGCGTCTTCCTTCTGGGCCTCCGCGGTCGCCCGGCGCTTGCGCAGGAACTCCTCGCGCAGCTTCTTGTTGCGATCGCGAGGCTCGACCCCCGCCTCGTCTTCGTCTTCGTCGCCGTCCTTCGCCGCAGCGGGCGCTCCGGCCGCACGCCCCGCCTTCCGCGCGAGGGCCTGTTCGCGGCGGCGCTCGGCCCGATTGCGCGCCGCGTCGGCGGTCCGGTCCTCGCCCTCCTCGCCGCCCTCGTCCTCGCCCGCAACGCCGAGCGAGCGCGCCACCTTCTGCGCGCGTTCGTCGCCCGCCGCAGCGCTTTCGCCCTCGTCCGAGTCGCGTTCGTCGTCCTCGTCCGCGCCCTCGTCCGAGTCGCGTGCGTCCTCGTCCGAGTCGCGTGCGTCCTCGTCCGAGTCGCGTGCGTCCTCGTCCGAGTCGTCCGCACCCTCGTCGCCGCGACCTTCGTCCTCGGCGTCGGCGCTCGACCCCTCGTCGTCGCGCTCGTCGCTCTCGTCGGCGTCCGAACCCTTGCCGCCCGGGCGCGCCCGGTCTTCTCGCTGCGTCACGCGGCGGGACTGTAGTACCGAACCGCGCGGCGTCAATCGCGCCCGCGCCCCCGCCGCGCGGGCCTCGGCACGGCCGCGCGTACCCGGCCGGCCTGCTCACTCGAGCTCGGCACTCGCGAGGTCGTCGACCTCGCCCTCGCGCTCCTCCGAGAGGGGGACCACCGCCAGGCAGTCGAGGGTCACGTTGTGGGTCGCGTGCACCGCGAAGTCCGCGAAATCGCCGGCCCGCATACGCGCCGCCGCCGCCGCGGGCAGGACGGCGTGCAGCTCCGCGGGCTCGTCACCATCGGCCGGCGGCACGACCAGGGCTGCCGTGAGCGACGGATCGAGCGCCGGTAGCTGCCTCGGCACGAGCGAGCCCGCGTCGACGATGCCTTCCCCGCGGCGGGCGAGCCCCACCCGGACCTCCCCGTGCCCTCCGCCGGTCGCGCTGGCCCGCAGCAGGATCCGGAAGCCCCGTCCGGTGCCGCCCTTCGGAATCGCCACCCCGACCGCGACGCCCGTCGCCGCGAAGCGCCGGAGCCGGTCGAGCGCCTGCGCCCGTGGGCCCCCCACGAGCTCCAGGATCCCGGCCCGCATGGCGAGTCCGAGCCCGCCCGGCAACGGCTCCGGGCCACCGAGGAATCGCACCAGCGACTCGCGGATCTCGGCGCCTCCCCCGAGGCGCAGCAGTGCCTCGGCGATGGCGAGCCTGGGTCCCTCGCCCCGCGCGACCGAGAATGCCTTCGCGAGCGACGGCCGCGCGGCGGCCTCGCCGATGTCGGCCATGGCCGCGGCGACGTAGGGCGCGAGCCTCGGGTCCAGAAGCGCGCGCGACAGCGGCAGGATGGCCGCCTTGCTGCGCAGCTCGCCGAGCGCCGCCGCGATGCGCCGCGCGCGCTCGAAGTCGAGGGGCTCCGCGCTCGCCCTCGGGCTGGGCACGTCCCAGCCGGCCCCGTCCCGGTCCGGGAACGCCTCGTTCCACCAGGCGACCAGCACGTCCTCGCCCCGTCCGTCGCCGCCCTCGGCGAGGCCGAGCGCGGCGAGGCGGCGCCAGCCGCGATCGTCGCCCGCGAGCAGATCCAGCGCGAGCGGCGCGCCCTGCCCCAGCCTGCTCAGGGCGAGCGCGACGAAGCGGCGCACCACGTCGTCGGACTCGCGGCCGAGCGCGCGCCGGAGCGCCGGCGCCGTCGCGTCCACACCGAGCTCGAACAGCACCTCGGCGGCCTTGCGCCGCACGCCGAGGTCGTCGCTCGCGAGCAGGTCGGCGACCTCGGCGGCGGCCTGCCGTTCGCCGGCCATGCCGCGCCGCAGCGCGGTCGGCGCCCCCGACCCACGGTCGGCGCCGCGGAGGGGCTCGTAGCGACTCAGCGAGCCGACGAGCACCCGACACGCCGCGCCGAGGCGCGTGGCGAGCGCCACGTTTCGTGGCCCGAGGTCGACGCGCTCGGTCGGATCGGTCGCGAGATCGTGCAGGCGGCAGGCGCCGCCGCCGCGCGGACAGCCGAGCCGCACGTCGCGCTCGGCACACCAGGTCTCGGCATCCGTCTCGGCGAAGATCAGCCTGGCGGTCGCGGTCGCCGGCGGCGTCGCGGTCCCGAGGCTGCCACCTAGGTCGTGCCCGTGCAGGCGCGGCGAGCGCGGGATCCCGAGGCCGCCGAGCACCGTGGGCAGCAGGTCCACGTGCGACACGAGCGCCGCGACCCGGCGCCCCGCCGGGAGCCCGGGCCCGACGACCACGAGGGGCACGCGCAGCTTGCCCTCGTGGACCTCGGCGGCGTGCGCGGCGCTCGGATGATCGCGGAGCGGCGCGCCGCGATCGGCGGTGGCGATGACGAGCGCCTGCGGTCGGGCCGCGCGGAAGGCGGCGACCGCAGCCCCGAGCGTGCGGTCCGCGACCGCGAGCGCGCCGTCGTAGCGGTCGAGCGATGTCGCGCCGAGCTCGGCGCCGACGCGCAGCCGTGCCGCGCCGCGCGGCCCCTCGAGGTGGATCCAGGCGAAGATGCGCTCGTCGGCCGGCGTTGCCGCCGCGAAGCCTGCGAGGGCGCTCACGCGCGCGTCGTCGTCTGCCGCGTCGACTGCCCGGTGCGCGAACCCGAGCTCGCCCGCTCCGCCGCTGCCGAACAGGACACTCGCGGCGCGCCACCGCGAAGCCGGCGCGAATGCGGCCGTGCGATAGCCGTAGTGTCCGAGCCACCCGGCCCAGCTCTCCGAGTCCGCGCCGAGACCCTGGCGCGCGAGCGCGTGCAGGTGCTTGCCCGTGAGGAGCGAGGCGAGCGCGGCACCGCTCGCGGGCGTCGCCGCGTACGCCCGCTCGAACAGGACGCCCGCGGCCGCGAGCGCGTCGAGCGCGGGTGTCGTCGGGCGGGCGTAGCCATAGGCTCCGACGTGATCGGCGCGCAGCGAGCCCACCGTGACGAGCAGCACGTCGAGCCCCGCGAAGGGGTGTGCCGGAGCCGCGCCGCGCAGCGCGGGGGGCGCCTTCCCCGGTCGGGGTGCGAGCTCGTCGGCGACCTCGACGGCGCCCGCGAGCCACGCCGAGGCCTCGCCGTATACCCGGCGCACGTTGTCGCGCGGCGCGAGCGCGCGCGCCGCGGACGGCGCCCCGAGGAAGCTCGCAACGAGGAGGCCCGCCGCTGCGAGCATGCGCACCATGCCGCCACCCGCCGCGACCCGAGCCTCCGGGCCGGGGAGCTCGAGCCACGCGAGACCGGCGCCGCACGCGGCGACGAGCCCCCAGCCGAGGTGCCAGCCGAGCGCCTCCGTGCCCGCGAACCAGCCGCTCGCGAGCTCGCAACCGAGCACCCAGACGAGCCCCGCCACGACCGCCCCGGCGCCGTACCCCACGCGCCGCAGACGCAAGGCGAGCGCCCGGGCCGGCCGCACGCCGAAGTGGCCGAGCGCGCCCGCGGCGAGTGCGCCGGCCACCACCGCGACCGCGGTCGCCGCGAAGGCTGCGCCCGAGGCGCGCGCGCCGCCCCACGCGACGAGGGCGCCCCCGAGACCGAGCACGCACGCGCACAGGGCGCGCCCCGAGCGCCGGTTCGCGCTCGCAGCGCCCACCAGCCACACGGCGAGCACGGCCGCGGGGGCGACCGCGGCGGCGCAGGCCACCGGCAAGAGGGAGCCGAGCGCCCAGCCGATCTCGTGTCGCCCGGCGAGCAGGCCGCGCCGGCTCGTCCCGACCCACGCGACCTCGAAGGCGAGCAGGGCGCAGCACACGAGGAAGGCGTCCGCGCCCCCGAGCACCCAGCGGGCGAGACGCTGCGCCCGCTCGGGGACGGCTCGCGTCGGCGCAGGGCTCCCGGTCACGCCACCCACCCGTCAGCACCCGCGCGCCGACCGCACCTCGCGCCGTCAACCGAAGCTGACGGCGAGGATCTCGTAGACGCGCGTCCCGCCGGGGAGGTGGACCGTCACCTCGTCCCCCACCCCGCGGCCGAGCAGGCTCTTGGCGAGGGGCGAGGCCACCGAGATGCGGCCCGCCTTGAGATCGCCCTCCTCGGGACCGACGATCTGGTACGCCGTCTTCTCCTCGGTCTCGCTGTTGATCAGGCTCACCGTGGCGCCGAACTTCACGCGGTCGCCCGAGAGCTTGGCCGGGTCGATGACCTCGGCGCGCGACAGCACATCCTCGATGTACTTCACGCGCGCCATGATCATGCCCTGGCGGTCCTTGGCGGCGTGGTACTCGGCGTTCTCGGACAGGTCGCCGTGATCGCGCGCCGTGCCGATGTCGCGCGAGACCTGGGGGGACTCGACGTCCTTCAGGCGGCGCAGTTCGTCTCACAGGCGCTGCTGGCCTGCCGGCGTCATGGGAACTCTCTCGGCCACGGGAGGGGCAGCTTGGCTGCTCGGGGGGGCGCCGTCAACGTCCCCGGGGCCCGGCCCCGGCCGGACGGCGGCGGGCCCGAGTCACGGCGCGGGCTCGGCCGGCGCGGGCTCGGCCGCGGCCGAGGCCATCTGGTCGAGGAAGCGCTTCGCCACCTGGCCGAAGGCCCCCCCGTGATCGCGCACCACGACCTCGAAGGCCTTCTTCGCCTCGTCGCGCTTCTTCAGCTTCAGCAGCGTCTCGCCCTTCAGCACCAGCGCCTCGGCGTCGAGGCCGCTGCCCGGGAACTTCTGGAGCGCGTAGTCGCAGCGGGCCACCGTGGCGTCGAAGTCGCCCGAGCCGAGGTAGTAGCGCGCCACGTAGAGCTGGTGGCGCACGAGGCGCTGCGTCACGACCTCGAGCATGTACTCGGCGTCGACCCGGTAGCTCGAGCGCGGGTAGCGCTTCTTGAACGACAGGAGCTCGTGGTACGCGTCCTCGGTGTTGCCCTGGTCGCGCTCCTCCGCCGAGGGCTGGAACACCGAGTCGCTGATGTCGAGGAAGAGCGCCTTCGTGGTGCGATAGCGGGCGTACTCGATGTTCGGGTCGCCGCGGTGCCCGCGTACGTAGCCGCGGTAGCCGGCGATCGCTTCCTTGTACTTGCCCTGCTCGAAGTCGCAATCGGCACCGCGCAGCTCGGCGAGCTTCGCGTAGGGGCTCGCGGCGAAGATCTTCCGGACCTCGCTGAAGAGCGCGCGCGCGTCCTCCCAGTTCCGGTCCTCGAAGGCCTCGAGGGCCTCGAGGTAGGCTTTGTGAGCGTCCTCGGTGTA
Source organism: Myxococcales bacterium (assembly GCA_016212965.1). Lineage (GTDB taxonomy): Bacteria > Myxococcota_A > Polyangia > Polyangiales > Polyangiaceae > JACRDA01. The sequence continues at coordinate 62,678 of JACRDA010000042.1, read as the reverse complement.
CGTGAGGCTGGCAGGCGAGGCGGCGGTCGGGTTGATCTCGCAGCCCACCGCCGCCGCCCCGACGAGGAGGGCGAGCCCGAGCGCCACGCGGCCGGAGAGGCATTTCATGCCCGGCCTCCTTAGCGGTTCCGGCCGCGCAGCGCAAAGCCCGCGGCGGTGCGCCGGTCCCCGGGGCCGTCGCGGCGCAGGCCACGGCGCGTTTTCGCTGCCGTGTGCGGGGTGATACAAGGTGGAGGGCATGACGACCACGAGCGCCGCCGGGGCAAGCACGGTCGACCGGGACGCGACCACGCCGTTCACGGTGCTGGTCGTGGACGACGAGCCGAACATCCGGCGCGCCCTCGGCCTCATCTTGCGCGGCGAGGGCTACGCCATGGTCGAGGCGGCGAACGCCGCCGAGGCGTCCGCCGCGCTCGCCGAGTGCGCGACCCCGGTGGATCTCGTCATCCTCGATCTCCTCCTGCCCGACGTGGGCGGCCTCACCTGGCTCGGCAAGCTGCGACAGGACGAGCTCAATCGCCACATCCCGGTCATCGTCGTGAGCGGGCACGCGAGCGGCGAAGAGGCGGCGGCCGCCATCAAGCTCGGGGCCTGCGACTTCTTCGAGAAGCCCCTCAACCGCGAGCGCGTCCTGCACCGCGTCGGGCGCGCGCTCGAGGCGGCGACCCTCACCCGGCAGCTCGCGGCGCTCAGCGCCGAGCGCTCCGGTCGCGAGGAGATGATCGGCAACACCGCCGTCATGCAGCGGCTGCATCGCGAGATCGAGCGCGTGGCGCCGACCAAGGCGACGGTGCTCATCACGGGCCCGAGCGGCACGGGCAAGGAGCTCGTGGCGCGCGCCATCCACCGCCTGTCGCCACGCGTGCACAAGCCCTTCGTCAAGGTGAACTGCGCCGCCATCCCGCGCGACCTCATCGAGAGCGCGCTCTTCGGCCACGAGCGCGGCGCCTTCACGGGGGCCGAGAGCCGCAAGCGCGGCCTGTTCGAGCAGGCCCACGGCGCGACCCTGTTCCTCGACGAGATCGGCGACATGGACGTGGCGGCCCAGGCCAAGGTGCTGCGCGTGCTGCAGAGCGGCGAGCTGTCGCGCGTGGGCTCCGAGCACACCCTGCACGTGGACGTGCGCTTGCTCGCCGCCACGAACAAGGAGCTCGAGCGCGAGGTCGTCGCCGGGCGCTTCCGCGAAGATCTCTACTTCCGGCTCAACGTCTTCCCCATCCGCTCGCCCACGCTCGAGGAGCGCGTCGAGGACGTGCCCCTGCTCGCGGACGCGTTCCTGCGGGCCTTCTGCGACGAGAATGGCCTCAAGCCGAAGCACATCGACCCCGAGGTCTACCTGGCGCTGAAGCGCCGCCACTACCCCGGCAACGTGCGCGAGCTCAAGAACGTGGTCGAGCGCGCCATCATCCTCGCGGGCGACACGGTGACGGTGGCCGATCTCCCGGAGGATCCCCACGCGGACCCCTTCGACGAGACGCCCCACGCCTGGCCGACGACGGTGGCCATGGCGACCGCGGCGGACGCCGGGCCCCGCGCCGCCGGCGAGGCGCCGCGCCTGAGCCTGCGGGAGCTGCGCGAGCAAAGCGAGCGGCGCCACATCGTCGAGACGCTGAGCGATTTCGACTGGAACGTGTCGCGCGCTGCCGCGGCGCTCGGCGTCGAGCGCACCAACCTGCACAAGAAGATCCGCGCCTACGGCATCCGTCGCGGCGAGAGCTGAGCCTGCAGGCGCGCGCGGGTCGAGTTACCGGTGCTCAGGTCTCCGGAGCCAGCGGGCGCAAGAGCTCCGCCACCTGACGCGCGACGGCCCCGACGTCGCTGCGCCCGCCCGCCCGCAGCACCGGCTCCGCGATGAACATCGCGAACGACGCGTACTCGTAGAGCCACTGGCCGAGCGAGCCGTCGCCGTCGATGCCGACCGCACGCGCGAGGTTCTGCGCCACGACCGCGGGCACGAGCGTGCCGTCGGGCCGCGGGCCGGCGTCCTGGAACAGCGCGCTGTAGACCCCCCCGGCCGTGGCGAACGACGCGAGCGACTCGCGCACGTCGCGCCCGGACTGGTGCTTGTCGACCTCGGCGAGGATGAGCGCGATGGTCTGGTTGAAGATCGCGACCACGGCCTCCGGCCCCTCGGGCCGCGGCGGGTGCACGACGAGCTCGCCCGCCTGCAGGAGCTGGAAGATCGCGTGGGTCGTGTCGAACTCGCCCTGCCCGAGGTGTCGCCCGATGTCCTCGATGCTGCGCAGGCCGTCCACGGCCTCCCACACCGCGTGGAGCGCGTGCTCGGGCCCCACCCCGCGGCGCCCGGGCGCCCGGGCCGGCACGTGCAGGCTCGACGGGATGCGCGCCCGGAAGCACTCCATCTCGTCCATGCGCCGCGCACCTTCCATGAGGAGCGCGGCGACGGCCAGCTTCTGCCGGTAGGCGAGCCGGGAGGCGTCGTAGCCCTCCACGAAGTAGAAGGTGCCCGAGGTCGCCGCGAAGGCCGCGTAGACGATCTCCTCCGTCTGCCGCCCGATGACGTGGAACAGCGTGTCCTGGCTCAGCATCTCGAGTGCGACGGCGGCCTGGCCGAAGCGCAGGCTCGGCGTCACGGCGTCCGCCACGGCGGCGACCTGCTCGCGGTTGAGTGCCCCGTAGCGGTAGAGCACCTCGCCGAGGCGCTCCTTGTCCGCGGTGGAGTGCGCGCCGACGACGTGCCCGCGCTCGAAGAACACGCTGCGCGTCGCCTGGCCGTCCACCACGACGAGCTCGCCGGTCCAGTTGCCCTGGCCCACCATGCCGACGAGGTCCCACAGCGCACCGGGCTTCGAGATCTCGCCCGCGATCCAGAACGGCAGCGCCTGCTCCGCATCGCCGCCGTCGCGCCCCGCGAAGCGCATGACGACCACGTGCGGCGGCGCGGGCAGCAAGCGGTACGCTCCCTGCCGCGAGCGCATCTCGCGGCTCGCGACACGACCGACGGGGTGAGCCGTACCCGTCACGTCCACTCGCACGAGCTCGTCGCGGCGGTCGGCCTTCATGCCCGGCGACGTTATATCAGCGCCCGAGCGGCGGTGCAGCATTGCTGGCGAAGATCGCGACCGGCCGAGGACCCGCACGTCACGGCGTGGTGCGCAGCTCCGCCACCTTCGCGCCGAAGAGCTTCTCGAGGCTGGACAGCATCGCGTCGCTGGGCTCGACGGCGAGCTCGGGGGCGAGCGCCAGCGACACCTCGGCGCCGTCCTCGGTCTCGATGAGCAGCTGGACCGGGCAGCGCCCCTTGTGCTCCTCGCACAGGCGCCGCAGGCGGCCGATCTTGTCGCGCTCGGTCGTCGCGGCCTGGAGGCGAATCGCGATGCTGCGGGTCTCGGCGCGGATCGCCTCGCTGAGCAGCGTCACCTCGTCCACCTGCAGGGTGGGCTCGCGCGGGGCGTCCCCCGTCTCCTCGCCCTCGTCGACGATCGGGAAGGACACCTTGCCGGTGACGAGCACGGGCTCGCCGCTCGTGAGCACCGGCGCGAACTGCTGGATGCGGTTCTCGCGCACCTTGGCGCCGACCCCGCCACTCAGGTCCTCGAGCGTGAAGGTCGCCATGCGCCCGTTGCCCTGCCGGAAGATGCGCTCCCTGTAGCTCTCCACGGTGCCGGCGCAGCGCACCCGCGCCCACGGCTCGAGCCCCGCGAGGCTCCGCACCTCGACCACCTCGAAGCGCGCGAGTTCGATGCCGTAGCGGTCGAGGGGGTGGCCCGACACGTAGAAGCCGAGCGCCTGCTTCTCGCGCCGCAGCGTCTCGCGCAGATCCCAGGGCTCGCCCCCGACGTACTCGTCCGGCGCGGGCGCCGTGCTCGCGGCGCCGCTCGCGCTCGGCGCCTGGAACAGGCCGAAGAGCGTGGCCTGCCCGCGCTCCCGATCGCGGCTCGCGCTGCGGCCCCGCTCGAGCGCCCGGTCGATGGACCCGAAGGCGCGCGCGCGCGTCACGCCCCGCGGCCCGAGCGTCGCGTCGAGCGCGCCGCACTGGACGAGCGCCTCGAGCACGCCCTTGTTGAGCCGCCTCGGGTCCACGCGCTGGGCGAGGTCGAAGAGGTCGAGGAACGGCCCCTCGGCGCGTGCCTCGAGCAGCGCGGCGAGCGCGCTCTCGCCCACGCCGCGGACCGCCCCGAGCCCGAAGCGGATCTTGGGGTTGTAGCGGTCGACGGCGCCGCGCGCCGCGCGCCGCGCCGCCTTGCGCCGCACGCCCCTGCCCTCCGGCGCCGCCGCGTACACCACCGTGAAGTCGACGTTCGACTCGTTCACCTCGGGCGGCAGGATGTCCACGCCCCACGCCCGCCCCTCGGCGATGATCCGCACCACCTTCTCGGTCTTGTCGCGGTCGGCCGTGAGCAGGGCGCACAGGAACTCGACCGGGTAGTGCGCCTTGAGATAGGCCGTCTGGTAGGTGAGCAGGGCGTACGCGGCCGAGTGGCTCTTGTTGAAGCCGTAACCCGCGAAGAACTCGAGCAGGCCGAAGATGCGCTCCGCGTCCTCCGCGCTGACGCCGTTGTCGAGCGCCCCCGCCACGAAGCTCGCCTTCTGCTTCTGCATCTCCTCGGGCTTCTTCTTGCCCATGGCGCGGCGCAGCAGATCGGCGCCGCCGAGCGTGTAGCGCGCCAGGCGCTGGGCGATCTGCATCACCTGCTCCTGGTAGACGATGACGCCGTAGGTCGGCTTCAGGAGCTCGTCGACGAGCGGGTGCATGCGCGCGATGGGCTTGCGCCCGTGCTTGCAGTCGACGAAGTCCTTGACCATGCCGCTGCCGAGCGGACCGGGTCGGTAGAGCGCCACGGCCGCGACGATGTCCTCGAAGGCGTCGGGCCGGAGATCCTTGAAGAGCTGCTGCATGCCGCTCGACTCGAGCTGGAACACGCCGTTGGTCTCGCCCGACTGCAGGAGCGCGTAGGTGGCGGCGTCGTCGAGCGGCATGCGCTGCACGTCGAAGGGCGGGTCGGCGCCCCGCTGGTCGGGCCGGGCGCGGATCAGCCGGGCCGCGATGTCCACGACCGTCAGGGTCTTCAGCCCGAGGAAGTCGAACTTCACCAGCCCCGCGAGCTCGACCTCGTCCTTCGCGTACTGCGTGACGACGTGCTCGCCGTTCTTGAAGCAGGGTACGTGGTCCCAGAGCGGACCCTCGCTGATGACGATGCCGGCCGCGTGCATACCCGCATGCCGGGTGAGCCCCTCGAGCCGCTGCGCCTGGGTCAGCAGCTCGCGCACGGTCGGGTCGGTCTCGGCGAGCGCCTTCAGGCGCGGCTCGACCTCGAGCGCCTCGCCGATGGTGTACATGATGCCGGGCGCCTTCTGCGGCACGAGACTCGCGATGCGCTGGGCCTCCGTCGGCTCGAGCCCCATGGCGCGCCCGACGTCCTTGATGACGCTGCGCGCCTTCAGCTCGTGGAAGGTGGCGATCTGGCCCACCGAGTCGGCGCCGTAGCGCGCCTTGACGTACGCGATGACCTCGTCGCGCCGGTCCATGCAGAAGTCGACGTCGAAGTCGGGCATGCTGACGCGCTCGGGGTTCAGGAAGCGCTCGAACAGGAGCTGGTGCTCGATGGGGTCGAGGTCCGTGATCCGCAGGGCGTAGGCGACGAGCGAGCCGGCGCCCGAGCCGCGCCCCGGTCCGACCGGGATGCCCTGCTCCTTCGCGTGTCGAATGAAGTCCCACACGATGAGGAAGTACCCGGAGAACCCCATGCCGGTGATGACGTCGAGCTCGAGGGCGAGCCGCGCCTCGTAGCTCGCGCGCGCGACCGCGCGTCCCGTCCGGGCGAGCTCCTCGAAGCGCTCGGCGAGGCCGGCGCGCGCCCGGTCGCGGACGTAGGAGGCAGCGTCGTGGCCCTCGGGCACTTGGAACGTCGGCAGCATCGGCTTGCCGAGCTCGAGCTCGAGCGACCCGCAGCGCTCGGCGATGGCGAGCGTGTTCCGCACCGCCGCGGGGCTGTGGCGGAACAGCTGCTCCATCTCGGCCGCGCTCTTCAGGTACATCTGCGAGCTGCCGTGGTGGGCTAGGCGCGCCTCGGCAAAGGAGCGCCCCGACGCGATGCAGCCGAGGTAGATGTGGGCCTCCGCGTCGTCGGGGCCGCCGTAGTGCGCGTCGTTCGTCGCGACGAGCGGGAGCTCGAGGCTCGCGGCAAGCCCGGCCAGGATGCCGTTCAGCACGGGCTGCTCGGGGAGCCCGTGATCCTGCAGCTCCACGTACAGGGCGCCCGGCGCGAAGCTCGCACGCAGCCGCTCGAGCATGGTGCGTCCCGCCGCCTCCCCGAGCTCGAGCACGTGCTGGCTGAGGACGCCGCCCATGCAGCCGGTGAGCGCCACGAGCCCCGCCGAGCGCAGCGCCACCTCGTCGAGGGTGACGCTCGGCGCGAGGCTGGTCGCGGGCTCGACGTGCCCGCGCGACACGAGGCCGAGGAGGTTCTTGTAGCCCTCGCGGCTCTCCGCGAGCACGACCAGGTGGTCGAGCACCTCGCCCTTCACGTCGGGACGCCGCACGTTGAGCTCGCAGCCGAGGATCGGCCGTACGCCCTCGACGCCGCAGGCCTTGACGTGCTGCAGCGCTCCGAACATGCCGCCGTGGTCGGTCAGCGCCACCGCCCGCATGCCGAGCGCCTTCGCCTTCTGCGCGAGCTTCTTGCAGCGGATGGCGCCGTCGAGGAGCGAGTACTCGCTGTGGACGTGGAGGTGGACGAACTCGGCGCTCACCCGACCGGCTTATCGGCGCGGGCGCGCCCTGTAAAGGCGCCCCCGCCGCGCGGCACACCCCTGCGGCGGGCGCGATGAGGCTTGCGCGCCTCGTCGCGACGCCGTTACACTGCCGACGAGGAGCGGTCGCGCGCCGCTTCGCACGACTCGCTCGCACGGCCCGCGATTCCCCGCGCGGCCGCCCGTGCGAGCCACCCCCGGCCCGCTCGCCTCGCGGCGGCATCTGCTTCAGGGCCATTCTCTTAGGCGAGCCGCAAGCTCCCCTGCAGCCACGTTCCCCAGCGCCCGCACCCCAGAAAGGCACGCACACTCCCATGCTTCGTTCCCCCCTCGTTTTCGCAGGCCTGTCGCTGACCGTCCTCGGCTTCTGCCTCGCCGCAGGCTGCAGCAAGACCGAAGAGACCGTGACCCCGGTGGACCCCCACCAGCCCGGCAAGCAGCCCCCCGCGGTGAGCTCGACCGCCGTCGACGGCGACGGCCTGGGTATCACCTTCGCTGTGGACCAGCTCTTCCTCGGCGACACGGACCGCAACGGCTCGCCGCTCACCACGGCGTGGCGGCAGTTCGGCTACAACCTCGACCAGATCATCTCCGACGGCACGGGCGCGTACGAGTGCAAGCCCTTCGGCGGCGCCGCGCCGAGCACCGTCCACCAGGACGGCGATCAGGGCACCGACAACTCGTTCGGCAAGAACATCCTGCCCATCATCCTCGGCCTGTCGCCGACGGCGAGCAGCGAGATCAACGCCAGCATCCAGGAGGGCAAGTTCACGATCATGCTGGACATCGCCGACATCGGCGACAAGCCCGACTACAAGAACCTCTTGACGAACCTATACGGCGGCGGGGACCTCGGCGCCGTGCCGCTCTGGGACGGCAGCGACGCGTGGCCGGTGTACCAGGAGCTGCTCGTGAACCCGAACGACATCACGCAGGGCTCCAAGGTCAAGTTCACGAGCTCCTACGTGTCCGGCGGAACGTGGGTCTCCGGCACGCCCGGCACCCTCGACCTCACGATCGCGGTCGCCGGCTACCAGCTGACGCTGTCGATCAACAAGGCCGTCATCTCGATGGACGTCCCGAGCGACCTCAGCGAGGCCACCAACGGCGTCATCGCGGGCGTCCTCAACACCGAGGACCTCATCGACCAGCTCCGCTCGATCGCCGGCTCGTTCAGCACGAGTCTGTGCCAGGGCACCACGTTCGACAGCCTCGCCGACCAGCTGCGCGCCACGAGCGACATCATGGACGACGGCAGCCAGAACACGGCCAGCACCTGCAACGGCATCTCGATCGGCCTCGGCTTCACGGCCAAGCCGGTCACGCTGGGCGCCGTCCTGCCGCCGGCACAGCCCGGCACCGACCCGTGCAACGCGGGCGGCGGTGGCGCGGGCGGCGGCACGCCGTGAGGCGCAGCCACCGCTGACACCAACGGCCGGCTCTCACGCCGGCGCGGAGCGGGCGCTCGCGGACGACGCGGACGCCCGCTGCCTTTTTGTGCGCGGGCGACCGCACGCGGGGGGAATCGCGCGGCGCGCGCCGTACACTCCGCGGTGAAGCCGGGATCGACGGGGCGTGGTTTCGCTGCGCTCTCGTGCGTCGAGCACGTTTCCGGCGGCCCGTCGAAGCGGCCCCGAGCGACCAAATCTCGGTTCCGTTTCGCAAGCCGACGGAGTATGAGCGTCCCGCCGTGGGGGTGAGTGCCTTCACGGCATGCGCCGTCGAAGGACTGGCCTCACTCGGCCCTTCACTTCCTCACACGGCAACCGTGTCATCACAGGAGAATGATCTCAATGGGTAAGATCGGATCCAGCGCCCTCATCACCGTGGTCAGCATCGGCGCGTTCGCGCTCGCGGGCTGCAAGGCCACCCTCAAGGTCGGCGACCAGCCGCCGCCCCCGCCGGTCACCGCGGCCCCGCCGCCCCCGCCGCCGAAGCCCGCGCCGCGGCCGGTTGCGGCACAGCCTGCCGCCGAGAAGGTGGAGATCCCGGGCGCCGTCGTGTTCCTCACGGGCAGCGACAAGCTCGACAAGTCGAGCGACGCGGTGCTCGAGCTCGTGAAGAAGTACCTCGACAGCAAGCCCGAGATCACGCTGTTCCGCATCGAGGGTCACACCGACTCCGACGGCGACGACGCCAGCAACCAGGTCCTGAGCGAGAAGCGCGCGCTCGCCGTGGCCAGCTGGCTCAAGGCCCGCGGCGTGGACTGCAAGCGCCTCATCGCGGTCGGCTTCGGCGAGAGCAAGCCCATCGCCGACAACGCGACCGAGGAGGGCAAGGCCCAGAATCGCCGCGTCGTCTACTACAACGCCGCGCGCAAGGGCCAGCCGATCGGCGGCCTGCCCGTCGACGGCGGTGGCACGGTCGCGGGCGATCCCTGCAAGTGACCGGGCACGCTTCGAGGGCGCACTCGTGACGGCGGCGCGGCGAGGTGAGTCCACAGGGGCTCGCCTCGCCGCAGTCGCCCACGTGCGCCCGCCCGCCTCCGGGCGGCGCTTCGCTTGGTATCGCAGAAAACGGGCAGCGCGACCTTGAAGTCGCGCGCACCCTGACTATCCTTGACCCGCGCTCCGCCGGAGCGACACCGGGCCCAGCACCTTGCGAAGACCGACCGCACCCCCGGCCGTCCCGACGGCGAGCGCTCCGGACGAGCCGCGCACGCGGTGCGTTGGAGGCGCGTCGACGCGTCGTGGTGCACGGGTCGGAGCGTGGCTCCTCGCCGGCGCGGCCTTCGCGCTCGGCGCATGCGACGGCGCCAAGGCGACGCGCACCTGGCAGCCGACCGACCACGATCAGCCGGTGCGGCAGCAGGGCAATGCCCAGATGCCGGCGACCCCGGCGCCGAGCGCCAACGCGGACATGCTGGTGAGCTTCACCTGGGAGCGGGACTGCTCCCAGTGCCACGGCCCTGGCGGGCGCGGCGACGGCCCGCAGGCCGCCATGGTGCACGCTCCGGACCTCACGCGCCCCGAGTGGCAGGACGCGGTGACCGACGAGCAGCTCGCGGCGGTCATCACGCAGGGGCGCAACAAAATGCCGAGCTTCGACCTGCCCCCGCGCACGCTGCAGGGCATCGTGCGCAAGGTGCGCAGTCTCCGGCGCGGCGGCCCGCGCTGACGCCTGCGACGCGTCGCCCCGCTCGCGGGCCCGACCTGCGGGTGCTACGACCTCGTGCGTTGCCTGCCGTGACCCGTGAGCCCATCGCTCCGCGCGACGAGGCGCCTCCCAGCGAGGCGTCGCACGAGCTCGCGTCCGTGGCCGATGCCGAGAGCGATTCCGAGCCGAGCGCTCCGGCCGTTCCGGCGCTCGACGCCACCGCCGCGCGGCGCCGCATGTGGGCCTGGCGCGCGGTGCTCCTGGCCGGGCTCGGGCTGGCGCTTCTGCCGCTCGCGCTGGCGAAGCGGGTCGAAGCGCGCGCGCTGCGCATCCACGTGAGCGAGCCTGCGAGCGTCACCGGGGTCGCACTCTCCTGGACCACCAGCGGCGAGCTCGTCGCCGAGAGCGAGTTCCACTTTGCCGCGGGAAGTGCGCCGGCGGCGCTCAGCGCGAGCGTGCCGCTCGCGCCGGGCAGCTACGAGCTGTCGACCCGCGTCGAACGCGGCGCGTCGAGCCGCGAGAGCCGCCAGCGCGTCGAGTTCCGGGGCGACGAGGCGGAGACGACCCTGCACCTGCGCTGACCGTCCGCCCGCCCCCGTCGCGGCGCCGGACCGTGGCTCCGGAGCCACGCGGCGCGTTCCCGGAGCCACGGGCCAAGCTCTCGAATTCATCCGAGAATGGACCGGCAACGACCCGGAATCGAAGGCGATTGTGCCCCGCCTCGGAGGGGCCGAGAAACTGGCGCGGACGCTGCGAGTCGAAATCGCTTGAGCACCATGAAACACCCGATTACTTCTTGGCCTTCGCCTGAGCCACGTGGCAGCTTGTCTTACATCATCCTACCGGCCACGCCGGGGGATCGCGCGCAAGCAACGAAGAGTGGAGCGCCCATGAGAATCGCCCCGTGGTACCTCGCAGCCCTGGCCCCGTTCGCCGCCATCGGATACAGCGGCGCGCACCTCGGACATGCGCTGGTCGTGGCGCTGACCGTCGGCATCTTCCTCGGCACGCTCTCGCTCGGACGCGACGCCAAGACGACGCCGTCCTGACGGCGGTTTCGCGGCACGACGGTTGCGCTTCACCCACCGCGACCGACGACGCGGGCCGCCCGGACCGAGCTCACGAGCCGAGCTTGAGCCGCTGCATCACGGCGAGGCGCTGACGCTCCTTGTACGAGGCGTGGCTCGCCTCGCCGCCCTCGTTCGACTCCTCGGTGACTCGGTCGACCATCTGGAACTCGCAGAGCGCGAAGATGACCGGGCCGAGCGAGCGAACCGCGGGCGGCGCGGCGAGGAGCGCGTTCTTCGGCACGCGCACCGGCATGTCCACGACGAAGTGCAGGATGCGGTAGGCCTGCGAGCTGAACGTGTTGCTGCTCAGCGTGAGCTCGTCGACGCTCGGGAAGCGCTTCGCCAGCACCTTGAAGGCGGGCAGCTCCTCCGCGGACGACCGGAAGTGGATGAGCGTGTTGATGCTCTCGTGCGGCACGACGTAATTGAACGGGAACAGCTCCTGGGAGAGGTAGAGCAGCACCGGGAGCAGGTCCTCGCGGGAGCGCGTGACGATGCGGAAGCGGAGCTTGTCGTAGATGGCGGAGGCGTGGGTCTCCGATTTCGAGAGCAGCTTCGTGTAGATCGAGTCGCGTCGCTTGCGCCCGCTGACGAACTCGGTGATCGGCTGGCCGGCGCTCAGCATGTGGCCCACGACGCGATAGACCTTCTCCTCCACGAGCCGGAACACGTCCTGATCGCTCATCGGCAGGCCGTAGAGCAGCTCACGCGCCTCGACGTGATGGATGATGTGCATGGCCTTCAGGACCACGCACGCGGCGAGCTGGCGGTGGCCCTTGCCCGAGGCGATGAGCAGGAGCTCCTCGACCGTCGCCTGCTCGATGGGGCGCGGGATCGGGAAGTCGAACTGCCGCCGCACGTACTCGATCGCCGAGGACTTGATCGCCTCGAGGCGCTCGACGTCGGCCCGGTGGTCGAGGTCGAAGGCCTGGGCGCGGAGGAAGGCGCGCGCCTCGGCGGGCGAGCGGAAATCGACGCGCTGCCAGTCGATGACGCTGTTGCCGGTGAGGATGAGCCATACCGTCGCGAGGTCCATCAACGAGAAGTCGTCGAGGGTCCGCAGCTGGGGGACGTCCGGTACCGGGGCGACGCGCTCGGCCGGTCTGGGCGGGGCGCTCGGTGGGCGCCGCTCCGCGGGTCGTGGGCCGCGCTCGACGCCGCGGAACGAGTCGCGCGCCGGGCGGTCGGGCGCCCCACGACGGTCGGCCGTGCTCGGCGCGCCGCGCTCGGATGGCCGGTCAGGAGCGCGCTCGTGGCGCGGCGACGGGGGGCGCGACTCGTCCTTGCCGAAGGGGTCTGGCGTGTGGGCACTCACCGCCACTCAAGGTAGACCATGGCGGGGGCGCGCGAAACCGCGATGCGCGGGCGCCGTGCGACGCCCTGCCGAGGAGGACGGCCTGCCGCGCGTCACTTGCGCGTTCCGACCGTCAGGCCGAGCGCGACGAGCACCAGCACCGCCACCACGGCGGCCAGCGCGAGCCCGCGCGGGTAGGTCGTCCGGTCGTACGCGCCGACGGCCGCGCGGTGCAGCGCGAGCTCGGCCGTGCTCGCCTGGATGTCGCTGTCGGCCCGCTCGATCTCGACGCGCATCACGCCGCGCACGAGCTTCGGGTGGCTCGTGACGATGGCGCGCAGGGCCTCGTCGTAGCGCGCCAACCGCTCACGCTCGGCCTGGCGCAGCCCGTCGAGCGCCGCCTGGCGGTGCTGGGCGGCCGCCGCCTCCGCCGCCCGACGCCGCGCACGCAGCTGCTCGACCCGCCGGTCGAGGTCGCGCAGGGCGCCGGTCGCCACGCGCGCCGCCTCGCGCGCCTCGGCGAGCGCCTGTACCTTCTCGGCGCGCTCCGCCTCGATCGGCCCGCGCGCCTGCTCGATGGCCTGGATGCGGCGCGCCTGCTCGGGCGGGGCGAAGCGCGCCCCCTGCCCGGCCGCCTGCCTGGCCGCCTCGTGCGCCGCCTCGAGCTCGATCGCGTGCCGCCGGTGCTTGGCGTCGGCGCGCGCCTGCTCCTGCTCGCACGCGTCGAAGCGCGCGAGGGCGGAGCGCTCGGCCTCCTCGAGTCGCGTGCGCTCCTCGCCGAGCCGCGACGCCTCGGCATCGAACCCGCCGAACTCGACGCCCGCGCGCGACTCGGAGGCCGTGAGCTCGCCCCGGCGCTGCTCGACGAGCGCGTCGGGCGCCGCGAGCGGGCGCAGGATCGCCTGCAGCTCGTCGCGGTTCTGCCGCCGCAGCCGGTCCACGATGTCTGCGAGCCGGCTCTTGCGGTCGTGGACGAGCTCGTCGTGGGCGCGTGACTGCTCGGCGAGGTGCGCGACGAGCTCGCGGCGTCGCTTGTAGACGCGCCACGCGTACCACGGCCAGAGCACCGGATTCGCTGGCGCGGGGCCGTAGCCCGCGAGCTCGCGCACGCGGCTCGGGTCCTCGGCCGGCGCGAGCGCAGTGCCCTCGGCGGGCCCGACCGCTCCGCCGCCCGGGCCTCCCGGTGCCGGTCTCGGCCTCGGCCCGGAGGCCGAGGGCGTGTCGGAGCCCGTCGGCGCAGAGACGGCCCCGGGGCGCGACTTCGGCGGGCGCACCGCGTCGTCCGCGAGCTCGAGAGCCGGCACGTCCGGATCGAGCTCGCCGAGCTCGAGCGTGCCGCTCTCGCGGGCCGCCGCCGACGGCGGCGCCTCGCGCCCCGCGAACACGCTCGGCTTCGCGGCCTCGCCGAAGGCCGGACGCGCGGCTTGCTGCACGACCGGCACCTCCCTCGGCGCGGGCGGTGCCAGATCGAGCTCGAGCCCGGCACCGCCGCCCTCGGCCGCGAGCACGGACGGGTGCTGGGCCGGGTCGCGAAGGCAGCCGCGACAGATGGCGCCGCGCTTCGAGAGCGCGACCCCACACCAGGGGCAGGTATCGAGGTCGGTCAGGGTCGCGAGCATAGCAGCGCTCGGGCGCGCTGCGCGCCTTTGCCGCGCGGCGGCCGAGCGCGACCGGACCCCCGCCGCCTGCCGCGCCGGCGCGCCGCGAAGAGCGCAGCAAGCACCCTGCCGCGGAGCCCGGGCGGGCCCGGGGTAAAGCGCTTGCCAGGCCGCCAACAAACGACCACAATCTCGCCCTCGCCGCCCCGACCACCGAAGGCCGAAGCGCGGCGCGCCCCCGAATCATGCGCCTGAACCGAAGCGGTCTCGCCGCCCTCAGCCAAGCCATCATCAAGGAGCTCGCGGACTCGAGCTCGATCGAGCTCAGCAACGCGCGCGAGGCCGCCGCAGATCTCGAGAGTGTGCTGTCGAACTACCTGAACCTGGAGCAGGCGGCGAGCGACGAAGCGCGCAGCCTCGTCCAGTCGCGGGGTGTCCCCGAGTCCGAGTACGGACGGGTCAAGCGCCTCAGCGCGGACAAGCTCGGCATCAAGGTCGGCGACGACGGCCTCGACTTCGTGCTCGACCAGCTCGTGGAGATGCTGATGCACTCGGGGCACGTCGAGGAGGTGTTCGCAGCCGACCACGACCTCCGACGACTGATGCGACGCCACCTGATGGAGGCGGCCGAGCTCGAGAGTCAGGCCGAAGCGGACGTGCGGGGCAAGCTCAAGCACGTGCAGGAAGGCTCGCGCCTCTGGGAGATCGAGTACCGCCGCATGAAAGAGGACATCAAGCGGCGTCGAGGCTCCTGACGGACGCGCCGAGCGCGCGACCGGGTAGGCGACGGCGCAGCGGGGCTCGGCATGGGCGACGCGCGATATCTGGTCACGGGCGGCGCGGGGTTCATCGGCGCCCACCTCGTGGGGGCCCTGTTGGCCCGTGGGGCCACGGTCTGCGCGCTCGACGACCTGTCCTCGGGCTCCTGGACCGCGCTCGGTGCCGACCGCGACGCCGCGGCGCTCCGCTGCGTGGAAGGCGACGTGCGCGATGCCGCGCTCTGCGCCGAGCTCGCGCGCGGCGTCGACGTGGTGTTCCACGAGGCGGCGATCTGCTCCGTGCAGGAGAGCATCGAGGCGCCGGTGCGCGTCGACGCCACCAACGTCGGCGGCACCGTCGCGGTGCTCGATGCCGCGCGCCACGCGCACGTGCGCCGCGTGGTGCTCGCCTCCTCGACCGCGGTGTACGGCGACGCGGCGACCTTGCCGGTCCACGAGGGCTTGCCCACCGAGCCCTTGTCGCCCTACGCGGCGGGCAAGCTCGCGGCCGAGCACTACGCGCGGGTCTTCTGCCGCCTCGGCGGCAGCGACGCGGCGTGCCTGCGCTACTTCAACGTGTTCGGCCCGGGGCAGACGCCCGACAGCGCCTACGCGGCGGCCATCCCGCGCTTCATCGCGGCGGCCCTCGCGGGCGAGACGCTGACCATCTACGGGGACGGTGAGCAAACGCGCGATTTTTGCTATGTCGACGACGTGGTCGAGGCCAACCTCCGCGCGGCCGACGTCGAGGTCCCGCTCGGCGGTCGGGCCATCAACGTCGGCACGGGCGCGAGCGTGCCCATCGCCCGCGTCGCGGAGCACATTCGCGGCGCGGTGGGCGGCACGGCCGGCATCGTCCACGCCCCGGCGCGCGCCGGCGACGTGCGCCATTCGCGCGCCGACATCGGGCTCGCGCGCCGCCTGCTCGGCTTCGAGCCGCACACCCGCTGGCAGGACGGCATCGCCCCGACCGTCGCGTACCTGCGCGCGTACCGGGACGCGCGCCCGGGAGGAGCTGCCTGATGGTCGCCCCGAGCGACGAGTTCGTGATGCTCATCGTGTCGTCGCCGTCCGGCGCCGGCAAGACGACGCTCTGCAACCGCCTGCGCGAGGAGTTCGGCGACATCCGCTTCTCGGTGTCCCACACGACGCGCCTGGCGCGCCCCAACGAGGTCGACGGTCGCGAGTACCACTTCGTGAGCGACGCGGAGTTCGAGCGCATGGTGCGCGAGCGCGCCTTCGCGGAGTGGGCGGCGGTGCACGACCGCCGCTACGGCACGAGCAAGCGCGAGATCGACGCGGCGCGCGCCGGGGCGCGCGGTGTGCTCTTCGACATCGACTACCAGGGCGCGCGCCAGATCAAGGCCCACTACCCCGACGCGGTCGGCGTGTTCGTGCTGCCGCCCTCGCTCGAGGAGCTCGAGCGGCGCCTGCGCGGCCGCGGCACCGAGAGCGAGGAGGCCACGGTGCGCCGCCTCGCCGCCGCCAAGCGCGAGATCGCCCACTACGGGCTGTTCGACTACGTGGTGGTCAACGACGAGCTCGAGCGTGCCTACGAGCGGCTGCGCTCGGTCGTGGTCGCGGAGCGCTGCCGGCGCGCGCGGCACGCGCAGCGCTGCGAGGAGCTCTTGACGCAGACCCTGGAGACGACGCGCCCCGGGCGGGCGCTCGGCGAGGAGTGACGGCAACGTGAACGACAGGCAGGTGCTCGGCGTGATCGGCGGCAGCGGGCTCTACGACGTGCCGGGCCTCGAGGAGATCGAGCGCGTGCGGGTGGACACCCCGTACGGCCCGCCGAGCGATTCGCTGCTGCGAGCGCGCCTGCCCGGCGTGCCGCACGAGCTCGTGTTCCTGCCCCGACACGGGCGCGGGCACCGCTACCCACCGCACTCGATCAACTACCGCGCCAACATCTGCGCGCTGAAGAAGCTCGGCGTCACGCACGTGCTGTCGTGCAGCGCGGTCGGGTCGATGCGCGAGGACATCGCGCCGGGCGACCTCGTCGTCGTCGACCAGTTCATCGACCTCACGAAGCGCCGCATCTCGACCTTCTTCGAGCCCGACGCGGCGGCCCACGTCTCCTTCGCCGACCCTGTCTGCCCGGTGCTTGCCGCCGCCCTGTTCGGCGCCGCCGAGCGCGTGGCGAAGACGACCGTGCATCGCGGCGGCACCTACGTGTGTATCGAGGGGCCACAGTTCTCGACCCGCGCCGAGAGCCGCGTGTACCGCAGCTGGCAGGTGGACGTCATCGGCATGACGAACATGCCGGAGTGCAAGCTGGCGCGCGAGGCGGAGCTGCCCTACGCGACGCTGGCGCTCGTCACCGACTACGATTGCTGGCACGCGAGCGAGGAGGCGGTCGACGTGACGGCAGTGCTCGGACGCCTGTCGGCCCTGGTCGACCAGGCCAAGGGCGTCGTGCGCGAGCTCGCCCGAGCGCTTCCCGACGTGTCGCGGAGCCCGGCGCGCGGCGCGCTCGGCTCGGCCGTCATGACCCAGGTCGCGGCGATGGGGCCCGAGACCCGCGCGCGCCTGGGTTGGCTGCTGCCGGACCTCGCATCGTGAGGGCCCGGGCGGCACAGTCGTTCTGTTGCGAGCACGCTCCGCGGTGGGTGCTCGCCGAGGTGGCTCAGGCATGAAAGCGCTCCCCATTCTCATCGTCGGCTCGATGGCCTTCGACGACCTCGAGTTCCCGCGGCCGGTGCGCGACGCCGCCGGCGGTTGCGTGCACAGCCGCTTCGAGGACGTGATCGGCGGGTCGGCGACCTACGCCGCCTACGCCGCGAGCTGCTACGCGCCGGTGCGTGTGGTGGCCGTCGTGGGCGACGACTTCCCCGAGCCAACGCTCGAGCACATGCGCTCGCGACACGTGGACACGCATGGCGTCGAGCGCGTGAGCGGCAAGACCTTCCGCTGGGTGGGCCGCTACCACGCGGACATGGTCGGCCGCGACAGCCTCGCGACCGAGCTCAACGTGTTCGCGGACTTCCGCCCCAAGATCCCCGAGAGCTATCGCGACAGCCGCTACATCCTGCTCGGCAACATCCACCCGGCCCTGCAAATCGAGGTGCTCGATCAGGTGCGCGAGCCCGAGCTCGTCGTGGCCGACTCGATGAACTTCTGGATCGAGCGCGAGCGCGAGGCGCTCGGCCGGTTGCTGAAGCGCATCGACGTGCTGGTCATCAACGACGAGGAGGCGCGGCTGCTCGCGGGCGAGCACAACGTGTCGCTCGCCGCGGCCGAGATCCTACGCATGGGCCCGAAGAGCGTGGTGGTCAAGCGCGGCGAGTACGGCGCCCTCTACTACGACGCCGAGGGCGTGTTCGCCGCACCGGCGCTGCCGCTGCACGAGGTCGTCGACCCGACGGGTGCGGGCGACAGCTTCGCCGGCGGCATGCTGGGCTACATCGCCGAGCGCCGCCGCACGGATCACGCCGCCATGCGGCGCGCCCTGGTGAACGCCACGGCGGCGGCGTCCTTCTGCGTGGAGGCCGTGGGCACCCGCGGTGTGCAGGACCGGTCGCGGCACGAGCTCGCGGAGCGCGTCGGGCGCATCCTCGCCCTCTACCGCGTCGATCCCGAGCACGAGGACTGAAGGCCCGGAACCGAAGGTGCGCCGAGGCATGCACCGGCTGATCGGGCCGCGCTCGCGGCGGTACCGCGCGGCGGCTGCGGGCGCTGCGGCGCTGGTCGCGGGCGCGGCGTGCCGCGACGAAGGCGACGCGGGCGCCGCCCACGCCTTCACGGGCCCGAGCCACGCGGTCACCGCAAGCGTGGGCGCCCCGGCGGCCGCGGTGGGCGCGAGCGTCCGATACGCACCCTCCGCGGGGCCGAGCGCGCCGGCCGCGGCCCTCGGGTCGAGCGCCGCACCGGACGGTAGCATCGCGCCGGGCGGCGCGTGTCCGGGCGGCATGGTGCTGGTCGCGGGCGCCTACTGCCCCGAGGTCGAGCAGAAGTGCGTCGCGCACACCAAGGACTACGAGCAGCAGGAGCGGCGCCGCGCGCAGGCGAAGGCCGAGGGCCGGACCTTCGACGAGCGCCCCGCGCCCGAGCGCTGTGTGCGCTTCGCGGAGCCGAGCCGCTGCCTGTCGCGCGAGCGGCGCCCCGTGCGCTTCTGCATGGACCGCTACGAGTGGCCCAACCGGCAGGGCGAGCTGCCGGCCCTGTTGCGCACGTGGACCGAGGCGCACCGCGCCTGTGCCGACGTGCACAAGCGGCTCTGCACCGCCGACGAGTTCAACTTCGCCTGCGAGGGCGAGGATCTGCGGCCGTACTCCTACGGCTACGCACGCGACGACACGCGCTGCAACGTCGACAAGCCCTACGTCCAGCCGAACCAGTCGATCCTCGTGCCCTACGATCTCTGCCAGGAGCACGCGCGCTGCCGCACCCACCTCGCGGAGCTCGACCAGCGCGAGCCGGCGGGCTCGCGGCCGGGCTGCGTGTCGCCCTTCGGCGTGTTCGACCTCAACGGCAACGTCAACGAGTGGGTGGAGCGCCCGGGCGAGACCGCCCCGCGCCGGAGCGGCCTCAAGGGCGGCTGGTGGGGTCCGGCCCGCAGCCGCTGCCGGCCGATGGTGACGGCGCACGACGAGAACTACGCGGGCTACGAGGTGGGTTTCCGCTGCTGCGCGGATGCGGGCGGCAGGAGCGACGAGGGCACGCGCTGACCTCGAGCGCGCTCGGTGACGCCGGGACGCCGAAGCCCATTGTCAGCGCGCCCGCGCTACCGCTAGGTTGGGGGGACGTACACGGGCCGGCGCCGGAGCGCCGCGAGGAAGGGCGAATCATGGCTTCGAATCGAACGGTCGGGCGGGTGGCGCGCGTGAGTTGGCTGAGGCTCGGGCTCGGGCTCGGGCTCGGAGCCGCCGTGGCCGCCGTGGCGTCCGCCGCGTGCAGCAAGACCGACGACACCCCACCGCCGGGTGGGCCGACCTGCGCGCCGTCGGACCCGACCTGTCCCGCCATCAGCCCCGATTGCCTCGCGCTCACGGACAACGCGGGCGCGCCGGCGTTCACCCTGCGCCTGTCGCAGCTCACCATCACGAAGCCGACGGCACTCGCGCAGCAGTTCATCGCCGGCCTCATCGGCGGCGGCGTCAACATCAACCTGCCGCAGTGCAACGTGTCGGGCAAGGGCACCTTCTCGTGGCTCCTGCACTTCGACACGACCACGAACATGCTCCTCACGGGCGGCGCTCTCCCCAAGACCGACCCGTCGAGCGGCTACTGCTTCGTGGACGACACCGTGGCCAACATCCACCCCGTGCAGATCGCCACGACGATCGCGCCCGACGGGACGTTCACCGCGGGTCCGCTGGCGGACCTGACCGTGCCGGTCTACCTCGACATCACCGCCACGAGCACGGTGCTCCTGCCGCTGCACCAGCTCATGATCACCGAGGCGAAGGTCTCCGCCGACCACAACTGCATCGGCGGCTTCAACTGGCAGGGCCTGCAGCCGCTCAACAACTGCAAGCCGAACCTGGACCTCGGCATCGACTACTACCTGAACGACGCCACCATGGCGGCCTACATCACGCTCGAGGAGGCCGACACCGTGGTCGTGGCCGAGCTCGGCAAGACCTTGTGCGTGCTCCTCGGTGCGAACGACACGCTCTACGCAGATCAGAGCTCCCCGAAGAAGTGCCTGCGCGATGCCAACAGCGAGATCGTCCTGCAGGGCGACTGGTGCTCGACGACGAATTCGGCCGGCGGCTGCGCCGACTCGATGCAGCTCGCGGCCGAGTTCGCGGCGAGCGCAGCCGAGCTCGAGGCCGGCTGCACGCTGCCGCCCTGACCGCGCCCCGGGGCCACGCCGTCGACCGGCCGGCGCGCTTGCCACCGAGGGCGGCTCGGCGTAGCCCGTCGAGGTGGCCTTCCCTGCCCCGCTGCACGAGACCGAGACCCACGCCGCGCTGCGCGAGCAGGCGCGGCGCTTTGCGCGCGAGCGCATCGCCCCTCACGCCCATGCCTGGGACGAGGCCGGCGAGTTCCCGCGCGAGCTCTACGGCGAGCTCGCCGCCGCCGGGCTGCTCGGGCTGTCCTACCCCGAGGAGCTCGGAGGCGCCGGCGGCGACGCCTCCCATGCGCTCGCGGTGAGCGAGGAGCTCATCCTGCACGGCAAGAGCGTGGGGGCCGTCGCCAGCCTCGGGAGCCACGCGATCGCGCTCCCGCCCATCGTCCGCTTCGGGACGCCGGAGCAGCAGCAGCGCTTCGTCCCGCCGGTGCTCCGCGGCGAGCGCATCGCCGCCCTCGCCATCACCGAGCCCGGCGCGGGCAGCGACGTCGCGGCGCTCGCCACGCGGGCGGTGCGCGACGGCGCCGACTTCGTCGTCAACGGGAGCAAGACCTTCATCACCTCGGGCTGCCGCGCGGACCTCGTGACCACGGCGGTCCGCACGGGCGGGCCGGGGCACGCCGGGGTGTCGCTCCTCGTCGTCGAGCGCGGCACACCGGGCTTCGGCGTCAGCAAGAAGCTCAAGAAGACGGGCTGGTGGGCGAGCGACACGGCGGAGCTCTTCTTCGAGGACTGCCGCGTGCCGGCCGCGAACCTCATCGGCCTCGAGAACGCTGGCTTCGTCCCGATCATGATGAACTTCGTCGCCGAGCGGCTCATGCTCGCCTCGAACTGCGTCGCCATCGCGCTCCTGGCCCACGCCGAGTCGCTCGCCTACGCGCGCGAGCGCGCCGCCTTCGGCCGTCCGATCGTCGGCTTCCAGGTGACGCGCCACAAGCTCGCCGACATGGCGACCCGCATCGCCGCGAGCCGCGCGCTCGTGCACGAGGTGCTGCTCCGGTACCTCCGGGGCGATGCCTCGCCGGCGCTCGCCGCCATGGCGAAGAACGCCGCGAGCGACATGTGCTCCTACGTGTGCGACGAAGCCGTGCAGCTCCACGGCGGGGCGGGCTACATGCGCGAGACGGTGGTCGAGCGCCTGTACCGCGACGCGCGCCTCTATCCCATCGGTGGCGGGACGCGCGAGATCATGAACGAGCTCATCAGCAAGTCGGAGGGCTACGGCTCGTGAGCCCGACACGTCGCGTCGGCAGGTCCGCGCCTGCCGCGTCGTGCATCGTGCTCGGGCTCGCGCTCGGGCTCGCGACGGCCTGCGGCGGCGACGCGCAGGAGCCTGCCGCAGGCGGCGCGACCGCCTCCGGCACGACCGGGGCGACGACGAGCTCCGGCATCCGCGGCTCGCATCCCTTCGCCCCCGACATCGCGTGGGACGCGCCGGTCGCATGGGAGGTGATCCCGGCCCAGGGAGCCTTCCGCAAGGCCGCCTACCGCGTGCCGCGCGCCCCGGGCGACGCCGCGGACGGCGAGCTCACGGTCGTCGTGGCGGGCGGCGGGGTCGGACAGAACATCGAGCGCTGGAAGAGCCAGTTCGAGCTCGATCGCACGGACCCCCTGAAAGTGGACGAGCGCCAGATCGCGGGCATGAAGCTCACCCTGGTCGAGCTCCACGGCGCCTTCAAGGGCAGCGGCATGCCCGGCGAGAAGACCGAGCCCCGCCCGGGCTGGGCCATGCTCGCGGCCGTCGTGCCCACGCGCCCGCAGGCGTACTTCTTCAAGCTGACCGGCCCGCGCGCCACCGTCGAGGCCGCGAAGTCCGGCTTCGACGCGCTCCTCGCGAGCCTGCGCCTGCCCTGAGAGCGTCGGGTCTTGCCCGG
Organism: Myxococcales bacterium; assembly: GCA_016212965.1. Classification (GTDB taxonomy): domain Bacteria; phylum Myxococcota_A; class Polyangia; order Polyangiales; family Polyangiaceae; genus JACRDA01. The sequence goes on along the minus strand of JACRDA010000042.1, from coordinate 40,474 downwards.
CGTCGTGACGCCCCGCGCCAGGCGGTGCTATACGGCGGCCATGTCGCGGGTACACAACTTCAACGCTGGTCCGGCTGCCCTCCCCCTCCCCGTGCTCGAGCTCGCGCAGCAGGAGCTCTGCGACTACCGCGGCACGGGCATGAGCATCATGGAGCACAGCCATCGCGGCAAGGCGTACGACGAGGTGCACGCCGCCGCGATCGCGCTCACGCGCGAGCTGCTCGGCTTCGGTGACAGCCACGAGGTGCTGCTGCTGCAGGGCGGCGCGAGCCTGCAGTTCGCCATGCTGCCGATGAACTTCCTGCCCGCCGGGGCGAGCGCGGACTACGTGCTCACCGGCGGCTGGAGCGAGAAGGCCTTCGAGGAGGCCAAGCGCGTCGGCACCGCGCGCGTCGCCGCCACGACCTGCGAGGACGGCCGCTACCGCCGCATCCCGAAGCAGAGCGAGCTCGCGCTCGACCCGAAGGCCGCCTACGTCCACATCACCACGAACAACACCCTCTTCGGCACGCAGTGGCACTACGTGCCCGAGACCGGCGAGCTCCCGCTCGTGGCGGACATGTCGAGCGATTTCCTGTGGAAGCCCATCGACGTGAGCCGCTACGCGCTCATCTACGCCGGCGCCCAGAAGAACGTCGGGCCGTCCGGGCTCGCCGTCGTCATCGTGAAGAAGAGCTGGCTCGACAAGGCGCGCACCGACATCCCGACCATCCTGCGCTACGCGACGCACGCGAAGAACGCCTCGCTCTACAACACGCCCAACACCTGGGGCATCTACATCATGCGCAACGTGCTCGAGCACGTGAAGCGCGAGGGCGGTCTGCCCGCCGTCGAGCGCGCGAACCGCAAGAAGGCCGACACGCTCTACGCTGCCATCGACGCGGCGCCCGACTTCTTCCGCTGCCCGGTCGAGAGGGACAGCCGCTCGACGATGAACGTCGGCTTCCGCCTCCCGACCGAGGAGCTCGAGGCGGCCTTCGTGAAGCAGGCGACCGAGCGCGGGATGATCGGGCTCAAGGGCCATCGCTCGACGGGCGGCATCCGCGCGTCGATCTACAATGCCGTCCCCCTCGCCTCGGTCGAGGCGCTCGTCGCCTTCATGGGCGAGTTCCACAAGGCGCACGGCTGAGCCCGCGCGGCGCGACCGGGCGCCCGGCCCGCCGTCCGGCGCCTCGCTTCACTCCTCGCCGTCGGGCGCGGACGGGGGTGCGACCCCTGGCGGCAGCAGATCCGCACAGCACCGCACCCCCAGCGAGTAGTCCGCGTACGGGAACGGGTGCTTGGTCGTGTACCAGTCGCAGCCTTCCTTGGTCGCGCGCGCGTAGAAGCCGCCGCCGAAGCCCCCGCTCGGATCACCCTCGAACCACTCGTCCACGTTGCCGACCATGTCGTACGCGGCGTCGCCGTCCCACTCGCTCTTGCAGCGCGGCGACGAGCCGGTCTTGCGCAGCAGCGGCTTGCCTTTCGACTCGACCAGGTTCAGCCGCGGGTCGTTGTGCCCCACGGCGGGGTTGTCGTGGAGCACGGCCGCCGGGTGGGCCTCGCGGAACACGTTGCAGGCGCCCTGCTCGTACTTCTCGCCGTAGGGGTACTTGAGCCGGCGCTCGCCCCCGCAGGCGAGGCGCCACTCCTCGAAGGTGCAGAGGCGCTTGCCGGCGTTCTCGCACGCGGCCTTCGCCTCGACGCCGCTCGTGTGGCCGTTCGGGGTCACGCCCTTGCGCGACAGCGCCACCGGCGCGACGTCGCGCTCGCGCTGGAAGTCGGGCAGGTTCGGAAGCGGCATGGCGCGCGCCTTCGCGTCCCCGATGTCGAGCCGCCCCTTCTGCCACTCCTTGACGGCGTAGAGGGCCCACTTGCGCGTCGGCGAGTAGTAGGGCGACAGGCGCAGCTCCTCGGTGCCCTTGGCGACGAGCATGGCCTCGTAGCGATCGATGCAGTAGCGCCGATCCACCCGCACCATGTCGAGCGGGCAGCGCCGCTCGGGCGGCGGGGGCGGAGCGGCGTCCTCGGGAGGCGCGGCGTCGAGGCCCGCATCGGCGGGTCCACCCTCGCGCGTCGACGACGGCTCACCGCTCGGTTCGCCCGCGGTCGCCCCGCTCGAGCCGCTCGCGGTCGGGCTCGCCCGCGAGTCGTCGCGACACCCGAGCCCGAGCGCCGCGAGACCCACGAGCAGGGCCGCGGTCGCGAGGTGAACCGGGGCACCGCCGCGGTCCGCGCTGTCTCGCCGACGTCGCATGTTTCGCCGTTCCGACAGAGGTGCACCCGCCCGCCGCGCGTGGCAAGGGGCAAGGACCGGGCGGGCGTGCGCGCCCCGGGCGTAGTAGGATCCGGTCACACGGGCCGGGAGCTGCGACATGGGACGGCGCACCATCGAACGGGCGACAGACGACGTAGAGCGGGCGCGAGCGCGGCGGGGAGCGGCCTCGGCCGTCATCGGTGCGCTCGCCGCGACGCTCGTCGCGGGCGCGGGCGCATGCACCCACCCCGAGCCGAAGACCGGCTCGACCGCGGGGGCGCCGACCGCCGGCGAGGAGTGCGCCGCGAGCGCCCCCGCGCCGACCGCGCTCCCCACCCTGCCCATCGAGCAGTGCAAGGCGACGCCGCAGAAGCCGTGAGTCGGGAGCGCCAGGCGCGTCGGGCGAGCCGCCACGCGCGCCACCGAAAGTTGACGCGCCCGCGCCGCGCGGGCCTACTCGTCCTCGAGCCATGCGTTGCCTCGTCCTCGGTCTACTCGCCGTCGCGCTCGGCGGCTGCGTCACCTGGGCCCCGAAGCAGGCCGCCCCCGCTCCGCCGCCCCCCAAGGATTGCGGCTGTCCGCTCAACACGCCGAGCCGCTGAGCAAGCGCACCTACATGGCGGGTGTTAGGATAGGCGCGACATGCGGTTCCGGCTGTTCAGCGTCCCCGTGGAGGTCCATCCGGGCTTCTGGCTCATGTGCGTGTTCTTCGGGTTCCCGATGCTCACGGCCGGCAAGACCCTCGAGTTCCTCCTCGGCATCCCGATCATCTTCCTCTCGATCCTCGTGCACGAGTTCGGCCACGCCATCGCCGTCCGCCGCTACCGCATGGAGCCGACCGTCACCCTGTACATGCTCGGTGGCCTGACCGCCTGGCGTCCCGGCACCGTCCGCGTGAGCCGCCCCGGGCGCGTGCTCATCTCCTTCGCCGGACCCGGGGCGGGCTTCGTTCTCGCCGGAATCCTGTTCGGAATCAAGTACCTGGCTCCGGAGGCGTGGGGCTCGATGCCCGGGCTCGCGCGCTTCGCGGCCGAGTATCTGCTGTGGATCAACTGGGTGTGGGGCCTGTTCAACCTGATCCCGGTCCTGCCCTTCGACGGGGGCCACATTCTCGAGCACGTCCTCGGGCCGAAGCGCATGCGCACGACGGCCGTCGTCTCGCTCGTGTGCGGCCTCGCCATCGCCGGCTACTTCCTCATCGCCGAGCAGAGCATGTGGATCCCGTTCCTGGTCGGCATGGGCGCCGTCCAGAGCTACCAACGCTTCCGGGCCGAGGCCGACGGCACCGCCCACGCCGCGCCGGCCCGCCGCGAGCGCACGGCGCCGCCGCTGCCGGCCGAGCTCGCGGGGCAGATCGCAGCCGCGAAGAAGGCGCTCGCCGAAGACGAGCACGAGCACGCGATCGCCATCGCCGAGGTGCTGCTCGCGAGCGAGCTTCCGGACGAGGCGCGGACCCAGGCGCTCGAGGTCGTGGCATGGGCACAGCTGCTGCGCGATCGACTCCCCGAGGCGCGCCGCGCCGTGGCCGAGCTCGAGCGCATCGGTCCGATCGACGCCGCGCTCGCCGCCTCGATCCTGCGCGCCGAGGGCGAGGTCGATGCCGCGCGCAAGGTGCTCGAGGCCGCGCGGGCCAAGGGCGACCAGCGCAAGGAGGTCGTGGGGCTCCTCATCCAGGTCCTCATCGCCCGGGGCGAGATCGCCCGCGCCGCGGCCATCGCCTACGACATCGTCGACTCGCTGAGCGACGACGACACGCGGCAGATGGCGCGTGTCGCCTTCGACGCCGGGGCGTACGAGTGGGCCTCGCGCCTGAACGAGTCGATGTTCACGCGCTCGGGCCGGCCGGACGACGCCTACGAGGCGGCCCGCTCCCGGGCGCTCGAGGGCGACGACACGGCGGCCCTCGCCCTGTTGCGGCGCGCGGTGGCGGCCGGCTTCACGGACACGGCACGGGCCTGGTCCGACGCGGCGCTCGAGGGGCTGCGCGCCGCCGGCGAGCTCGACGCGCTCTTGCCGAGGGCCGATGCCGGGAGCTGACGACCCGACCGCCGGCGCCGCTCGCGCCCCGGTCGCACTCCTGTTCGCGCGCGTGGGCGCGTCCGAGGCGCCGCTGCCCCGCTACCACAGCGAGCTCGCGGCGGGGCTCGACCTCTGCGCCGACCTCGCCGCGCCCGTGACCTTGCCGCGCGGCGGCCGCGCGCTCGTCGGGACGGGGCTCGCGGTGGCGATCCCGCCCGGCTACGAGGGCCAGGTGCGACCGCGCAGCGGACTCGCCCTGCGCCACGGCGTCACGGTCCTCAACTCGCCCGGCACCGTCGACGCCGACTACCGCGGCGAGGTGAAGGTGCTGCTCGTCAACCACGGCACGGAGCCCTTCGTGGTCGAGCCCGGTGCGCGCATCGCGCAGCTCGTCCTCGCCCCGGTCGCACGCGCGCTGCCGGTGCTCGTGGCGGATCTCGGGCCGACCGCGCGCGGCAGCGGAGGCTACGGCTCGACCGGGGGCTGAGAGCGCGACCTCGCGACGCGCTCCACGTTCCGGAGCGCCGTGCTAAGGTCGGCGCGGGTCCATAGCTCAGTCGGTAGAGCTGCGGGCTTTTAACCCGTAGGTCGAGGGTTCGAGTCCCTCTGGACCCACCCTGCGACGGCTCGCCTCTCAGGGCTCCTCACCGCCCGCTTCGCCGAGCGAGCGCCGGATGGCCGCGAGCGGCACGAGCGCGCCCTGCCCGCTTCCCGGGCAGCACTGCTCGACCTCGGCCCAGCGCTCCGGACTCGAGACGTTCTCGGACCAGAACGGCCAGGTGCGGCACTGCGTCGGACGCGCCGGGTACACCCGACAGCGCCGGGCGCCCTCGTCGAAGAACACGCACGCGCCGGTCGCGCGCTCGAGGAGCGAGCGCCGCGCCCCGACGCGCCGCACGTAGCGGCGCTCGAAGTCGACGGGCTCGAGATGCGTGTGCTCGGCGAGGCGCGCGATCTCGGCGTCGTCGACCCATACGTAGCCCGGCGCGCCGGTGCAGCAGTCGCCGCAGGCCGTGCAGGCGAAGCGCAGGCCGTCCTTGTACCAGGGATGCGGCGGGGGAGCAGACATGGGGCGGCGTCTCAGCCGAGGAGGAAGAACTTCTTGATGCGCGCGAGCAGCTGCGTCTTGTGCTCGTCGAGCTCCCGCGCGCGCGACTCCGGCGAGACCGTCGCATGGCGCTCAAGCTCGGCCTGGCGCTCGGCGAGCACACCGGAGATGCGCTCGGCGAGCTCGGGCGAGCGCAGGAACAGCTGCTGCGCGGCGTCGTGGCCGACGACGAGGATGCGGCAGTCGCCCGCGGCGCGCACGTTCGCGTTGCGCTTCTCGCCGGTCATGAACGCCATCTCGCCGAAGAACTTCCCGGCCCCGAGGCGCGCCACCTCGAGGTCCGCCTGCCCGGCGCGCTGCACCGACACGACGACCTCGCCGGTCTCGATGATGTAGAACTCGCGGCTCTCGTCGCCCTGGCGCACGATGGTCTCGCCGGCGCCGTAGAGGCGCAGCTCGGTCTGGTCGGAGAGCCACCGATGGTCCTCGGCGGGCAGGACGGCGAGGAAGTCGACGCCGCGGAGGGCGGCCTCGCGCGCCGCACTTTCGCGCTGGCGTTCGACCTCGCGCGACTCGCTCGTCACCTGGTGCATGTCGAGGGTGCGCCGCGGATACGGGATCGACAGGCCCTCGCGGCGCAGCGCGTACCAGATGCGGTCGCGCACCCCCGAGTCGATGAGATCGCGCCGGTGGAACTCCGTGATGAAGTACCGCACCCAGTACTCGACGCCGGACTCGCCGAAGTTGTTGGTCACCACCGTCGGTGTTGGCGCCGCGAGGACGCCCGGCGACTCGCGCACCGCGCCGAGCAGGACCTCGCGCACGCGGCCCGGCGGGGTGCCGTAGGCCACCTGCAGGAACACGCTGCGCCGCGTGGCGTCGGTAGGCTTCGAGTAGTTGCGGATGGGTGCCTTCGCGAGCGCCGAGTTGGGCACGATGATCTCGAGCTCGTCGAGGGTCACGACCTTGGTCGCGCGCCAGTTGATCTCCACCACGCGCCCGATGTTCTTCGACTCGGAGTCGAACTGGATCCAGTCGCCGACCTCGAAGGGGCGCTGCATCTGGACCGCGAGGCCGGCGAACACGTTGCCGAGCGTCTCCTGCAGCGACAGGCCGAGCACGGCGGTGAGCACCGCGCTGGTGGTGAGGAGCGAGCCCGGATCGGCCCCCGCCTGGCGCAGGCTGACGATGCCGATGCCCGCGAACACCACGACCTGCACGATGTCGCGGATGATGCGCGGCAACGGACGGCCGAGCTTGCGCCCGAGCAGGACGTCGAGCCCGAGCAGCACGCCACTCCGCCCGATCGAAGCGAGCACGAAGAACATGGCGAGCGGCGCGAGCACGCGCCCCACGCTCGACTCGGCCCCGGCGACCGGCAAGAGCGCGAGCGAGAGCACGTGCAGCACGAGCAGGCCGAACGGCGCGCGCACGAGCTTCTTCTGCTCGCGCGGCAAGAGCAGCGCGAGCGCGACGGCGAGCACGAGCGCCGTGAGCACGCCGATGAGCTCGGCGAGCAGATCTTCGCCCGCGAGCAGCTTCTGCAGGAGACCGTCCATGCCGTCAGCCCGCCGGCCGCGGGCCGGGTGACGTTAGCATCATTCGCGCGCGTTCGTGCCCCCTCCGAGGTGCCGCGCGATGGTCGCGAGCAGCTCGGGGCCGCCGCGCGCGAACACGTCGTTGTGGCCCGCACCCGCCACCGTCACGAGGTTCGCGCCCGGGATGGCGCCGGCGATCGCCGCGCCCATGGCGTACGGCACGACCCCGTCGCGATCGCCGTGCACGATCAGGGTCGGCACCGCGACGCGCGGCGCCTTGCCGAGGTTGTCGAAGGTGTCGTCGAGCAGCCAGCCGAGGGGCAAGATCGGCAGGTAGCGCGCCGCGACCGCGGGGATCGAGGTGAAGGGTGCCGAGAGCACGAGCCGTTCGCCGTGACCGCGGAGGGCCATCTCGACCGCCACGCCGGTGCCGAGCGAGCGCCCCCACAGCACGAGCGGCCCCACCCCCTCGGCGCGCAGCGCGCCGAGGACGGCGTCGGCGTCGCGGTAGAGGGCGGGCTCGCTCGGCGCGCCCGCCGACGCGCCGTAGCCGCGGTACTCGACCGCGACGAAGCCGAGGCCGTGGGCGCCGAGCGCCCTGCCGAGGCCCACGAAGTCCGAGATGGTCTCGCCGTTGCCGTGGAAGAAGACGACCGTCGCGCCGCCCCGAGGCGCTGGGTAGCAGAGCGTCGCGACCTCGGTGCCGTCCTCCAGCACGAAGCCCCGGAGGCTCGCTCCCGCAGGCGCCGCATCGAGCGCGCGCCGCGGCGCCGGATAGAGGACGGCGCGGTACCCGAGGCGCGTCGCCGCCGCGAGGGCCGTGTAGCCGCCGGCGACGAGCGCCACGCCGCGCCAGAAGAGGCGCCGCGGGCCGCGCTTGCCAGGTTCGCGCCGCTGCATGCCGGCATCCTGTAGCACGGGGCGGACGCGGCCTCTGCGGGACCGCCCGGGCCCCGGCCCCGGGGCGGCGCGGTGGCCGCAAAAAGCGCGCGAGCCGCGTCGCCGCCTGTTAGGCTTGGCGCCCGGCGAGCGAGCCGTCCCCGTCGACCCATGGCGAAGAGCAAAGAGGTGGCTGCGCGGTCGGCGCGCGCGGTCGAGCAGAAGGGCATCCTGCACGCGGCCGGCGAGGCCCTGCTCTCCATCGCGCAGACGACCGGCAGCATGGGCATGGTCGCGGGCCGGCTCATGTCACGCCTGGTCCGGCTGCGCGTCGATCGCGACGAGCTCTTCCGCAGCCTCTACCGCATGGGCGTGAAATCGATGCCCATCGTGGTCGTGACGGCGCTCTTCACGGGCGCCATCGTCGTCATCCAGGCGGCGCCCCTCGTGCAGCGGCTGCAGGCGCACGCCCTCGTCGGCTGGGCCGCGGGCTTCAGCACCTTCCGCGAGATCGCCCCGCTGCTGACGGCGCTCATGATCAACGGCCGCGTCGGCGCCAACAACACGGCCGAGCTCGGGACCATGGTGGTGACCGAGCAGATCGACGCCATGCGCGTCCTCGCCATCGACCCCATCTCGTTCCTCGTCGCCCCGCGTTTCCTCGCGATCGTGTGCACGCTGTTCCTCGCGACCGTGCTCGCCGACGCGCTGGCCATCCTCGGCGCGTGCGGCGCCGGCATGGTGCTCATCGGCGTCAGTCCCGCCACGTTCTACAACAGCCTCACCGGCGGCCTCATCGGCGTCGGCGACATCATGAGCGGCCTGGTGAAGAGCGCGCTCTTCGGGGTCGTCATCGGCCTGTCGAGCTGCCACTTCGGTCTCGCGGTCACCGGCGGCGCGCCGGGCGTCGGCCGCGCGGTCAACGCCACGGTGGTTGCGTCCGCCGCGGGCATCTTCGTGCTCGACTACTTCGTGTCTTTCACGCTCTGACCCCGATGTCGACCTCGCACGGCTCCTCTGCGCCGACCCAAGCCGGCCCCCTCGCCGGCGGGAGCCACGAGCCCGTCCCGGACACTCCGCCGGCGCCGGGCTTCGTCGCCAAGCTCGGCGGAGGCTTCCTCGAGCTGTTCCGCACCGCGCGGGAGCTCTACTCGCTGTTCGTGCGCACGCTCTACTACGTGGTTCGGGGCCGCCGCGAGAAGGGCGCGGTCGCGTACTACATGTACGAGATCGGCAACCGCTCACTGTTCTTCCTCACCGTCGTGATGGGCTTCATCGGCATGATCCTCGTCTACCAGGCGGGCGTGCAGAACAAGCGCATCCTGCCGGATCTCTCGATGCTCGGGGCCACCTACCTCGAGTACCTGGTGCGCGACCTCGCCGCGTCCATCGGCGCGCTGATGCTCGCGACGCGCGTCGGGGCGGGCATCGCCGCCGAGGTCGGCTCGATGGTGGTGACCGAGCAGGTGGACGCGCTGCGCATGTGCGCCGCCGACCCCATCGACTACCTCATCAAGCCGCGCTTCATCGCGAGCATCATCATGGTCACCTGCCTCATCATCTGGAGCGGGCTCGTGGCCTACGTGATGGGCCTCTTGACGGCGTGGGTCATGTTCGACCTGAACCCCCAGACGTTCATGAACCTGCAGATGGTCAAGTACCCGGCCCTGCTCACCGGGCTCGTGAAGTGCCTGGCCTACGGCGCGGCCATCCCGATCGTGTCGGGCCACGCGGGGCTGTCGACCTTCGGCGGCTCGGAGGGGGTCGGCTCGGCCACGACCCGCGCGGTCGTCAACACCTCGCTCGCCGTCATCATCCTGAACCTCATCATCTCGGCGACCAGCTTCCTCGTGTTCGGCTGAGCGGCGCGCGCAGCCGGGCGGCGCGGACCCTCGTCACTCGATGGGGCCCTCGGCCGCGCCGGTGATGAACTGCTGCACGACGGGATCGGGCGAGCCCCGGAAGTCCGCCGGCGAGCCCGTGAGCTTCACCAGCCCCTGGTAGAGGAACACGATGCGGTCGGCGATGCCGAAGATCGACACGAGGTCGTGGCTCACCACGATGCTCGTGACCCCGAGCGTGTCCGACAGCTCGCGGATGAGCTTGTCCACGCGCCGTGCGCTCACCGGGTCGAGGCTGGTGGTCGGCTCGTCGAACAGCACGTAGCGGGGCTCGAGCGTCAGCGCCCGCGCGATGGCGACGCGCTTGCGCATCCCGTCGCCGAGCTCGGCCGGGAACTTCTCGGCAAAATCGAGCATGTGCACCTGCTCCAGGCGGCGCTTCGCCTCGCGCCGCGCCTCCGGCACGGCGAGCTTCTTGTGCTTGCGGAGCGGCAGGGCGACGTTGTCGAGGCAGCTCATCGAGTCGAACAGGGTGGAGTGCTGGAACACCATCGCGCACTTCATGCGCACCCGGTACATCTGGGTCTCGGTGAACCGGCTCACCTCCTCGCCGTCGAGCCAGATCTCGCCCGAGTCCGGCGCGAGCAGGCCGACGAGGTGCTTGATGAGCACGCTCTTGCCCGCCCCGCTCTGGCCGATGATGAAGAACACCTCGCCGTCCTCCACGTCGAAGGACACGCCCTTCAGGATGGTCTTGGGGCCGAAGGATTTCTTCAGTTCGCGGTAGGAGATCACGCTCGCCTGCATCGTGCCGGCCGACCCGCGGCGGCGCAAGCCAACACGCGCCAGGGCCCGGCTGGGCCGGCCCGAAAGCGACGAACGACGCCTCGGCCGTGGAAGTCCTTGTGAGCCGGCCGAGCGATGAAGGATGATGACGGGCCATGGCGAGCCCCCGCTCGATCGAGGTCAAGGTCGGCCTGCTCATGCTCGTGGCGCTGGCCATCCTGGCCGGCTTCATCCTGATCATGGGCGGCATCAATTTCCAGCCGACCTACGACGTGCTCGTCGGCTTCGACGACCCGGGCGGGCTGCAGACCGGCGCGCCGGTGCGCATCGCGGGCCAGAAGGTCGGCAAGGTCGCGGACATCGTGTTCCGCGGCAAGTGCACCGCGCCCGACAGCACGGTGCAGCCGCTCGTGTGCGTGCACGCGAACCTCGAGAAGCGCTTCCAGGCCGACATCCACTCGAACGCGACCTTCTACATCACGACCGCCGGCCTGCTCGGCGAGCAGTACCTGGCGATCGAGCCGGGCAGCGACGACGCAGCCCCGCTCGGCTCCGGGGCGGCCATCCGCGGCCTCGACCCGCCGCGCCTCGATCGGCTGCTCGCCGAGAGCTACGATCTGCTCACCACGACGGTGAGCGCGCTCCGCGAGCATCGCAAGACGATCCGGGAGGCGTTCCTCGGCCTGACGGCGACGCTCAAGGGCACGGGGGCCTTCATGGAGCACAACCAGGAGCGCCTCGACCGCATCGCCGCCAACCTCGAGGACCTGAGCGTCGAGAGCAAGGGCGCGATCGCCGACGCGCGCGCGAAGCTCATCAACAACCCGCGCATCGAGCGCATCCTCGAGCGCACCGAGGCGCTCACCACCTCGGCCGCGAACCTCAGCGCGCGCGACGTGCCGGCGCTGCTCACGGACGCGCGCGAGGCGCTCGCCTCGGCCCGCCGCGTCGTCGACGTCCTCGGCTCGGAGGAGCAGATCGCGCTCATCAAGAAGACGCTCACGGACGTGAGCAGCACGGTCGAGACCGCCAAGGGCATCGCCGGGGACGCGGCCGCGATCACGGCTCACATCCGGCGCGGGCGCGGCACCGTCGGCGCGCTCGTCATGGACGAGCAACTCTTCGACGATCTGCAGGAGATGGCCCGCGACCTCAAGCACAACCCCTGGAAGTTCTTCTGGAAGGAATGAGCTTCGAGCGGCGTCCGGGGGCGCACGCGGCGCCCACGTGGCGCCGGGGCCCGGCGCCTGCGGCGCGAGCACGCGCGCCCGGGCAGGCGGTTTCTCAGCCGTCCAGCGTGACGAGCGGCTCGCCTTCCTTCACCGGCGCCCCCTCGGTCGTGTGGATCGCCGTGACGACGCCGGCGTCCTCGGCCTCGACCGGCATCTCCATCTTCATCGACTCGAGGATCGCGACGACGGTGCCCTCCTCGACCCGGTCGCCGGTCTTGACCTCGATCTTCCACACGGTACCGGTGATGTGCGCCTTGATGACGACGGCCATGGCGCGCAAACTACCACGGAACGGCTGCGATGGAAGTGGGCGTTCCGGCCCGCTCTCGGTCACAATCCGAGAGCAGTTTTCCCGCGTGCGCCGATTTGGTACTAAAATGGTCGAACGCGGTCGGCGTACGTTGAAAGGAGCTCGACGGGATCATGGCTGAGGAACAGGAAAGCTCGGTTCTCTTCTCTCTCAAGGAGCTGATGACGATCGAGGAAGATCGCATCAAGTCCGAAGAGGAAACGCGCCAGCAGGCCGCCGCTCGCGCGGAGCAAGAGCGCCTCGAGCAGGAGCGCCGCGCGCGCGAGACCGAGGAAGCACGCATCCGCGAAGAGCAGCGTCGCCGCGAAGAGGACGAGCGGCGCTCGCGCGAGGAACAGGCTCGCCTCGAGGCCATGCAGCGCGCCGAGGTCGAGAAGGCCCGCGCCGAGGCCGAGCACAAGGCTCGGCTCGAGGCCATGACGGCCCAACAGCACCACGAACGCCAGCTCGTCGCGCTGAAGGAAGACAAGTCGAAGAAGACGCTGCGCAACGCCCTCATCGGCGGCATCGCTGCGGTCCTCATCGGCGGTGGCCTCACGACCTACTTCGTGGTCAAGGCTTCCAACGAGGCCGAGGCCGAGCGCATCGCGGCGAACGCCAAGGCCGCGGCCGAGAAGGCCGATCTGCAGCGTCAACTCGACGAGCTCAACGCCAAGATCGCGCAGAACGAGAAGGACAAGGAAGAGCTCGCGGCGCAGATCAAGGCGAACGAGGGCAACCCCGAGAAGATCGCCGAGCTCAAGGCCATGCTCCAGGCCAAGGAGAAGGAAGGGTCGGCGCTCAAGACCCAGGCGAGCCGGACCGGCACCGGGCCGGCAGCCGCGGGGCCGGGCCCTGCGAAGGCCTGACGCAAGGGCGACCCGCTCTGCAGCGACATCTGACGGCCGCGACGCCCGTGCCCGGAGCGACGTGACCACCGAGATCGAGCGCGCCAGTGCGCGGGCGCGTCTGTGTTTCGCGCTGGATTTTCCCACTTCCGACGAGGCAGCCGCGGTCGCCCGCGAGCTCCAGGGGGCCGTGGGCCTCGTCAAGGTGGGGCTCGAGCTCTACGTCGCCCACGGGCCCGAGGTCGTGGCGCGCATGCGCGCGCTCGGCTTCGAGGTGTTCCTCGACCTCAAGCTCTGCGACATCCCGGCCACGGTGGAGCGCGCCACGGCGCAGGCCGCCCGGCTCGGCGCGCGCCTGCTCACGGTGCATGCGCTCGGCGGGGCTGCGATGCTCGCCGCCGCCGTCCGCGCCGCGGGCACGAGCGGCACGCAGATCGTGGCCGTGACCGTGCTCACCTCGCTCGACGCGGGCGATCTGGAGGCGCTCGGGCTCCCACGCTCGCCGGGCGAGCAGGTCGAGCGCCTGGCCGACGTCGCGTGGGCCGCCGGCGTGCGCGCCTTCGTGTGCTCGCCCCGTGAGCTCGCACGGCTCCGCGCTCGCTTCCCCGAAGCGACCCTCATCGCGCCCGGCATCCGCCTGCCCGGCGACGCCACCGGGGCCGGCGACCAGAAGCGCGTGGCGAGCCCCGCCGAGGCCCTCGCGGCCGGCGCCGACGTGCTCGTGGTCGGGCGACCGATCCGCGACGCCCGCGACCGCCGGGCCGCGGCCGACGCCGTGGTGGACGACATGGCCCTCGGCCCGCGCGGGCGCGCGTGAGCCGACTCGTGTTCGGGCTCCAGCCGGTGCGCGAGACCCTGCGCGCCCATGGCGCGCGCGTCGCCAAGATCTACCTGCAGGCCGACGGCGGCCCCGCGCTCGAGGCGCTCGGCCGCTTCGCCGTGAGCTCCGGTGCCGTCCTCGAGCGCGTGAGCCGCGCCGCCCTCGATCGGCTGAGCGAGGGCGGCCGCCACCAGGGTGCAGCCGCCGAGGCGCCCGAGCTCCGCCTGTGGGACGTCGAGGACCTCGCGCTCGGCCCGGACGCCGCCGTCACGCTGCTCGACGGCGTGACCGACCCCCAGAACTTCGGCGCGACCATCCGGAGCGCCGTGGCGCTCGGCACGGGCGAGGTCGTGTTCGGAGAGCACGGGGCGGCGCCCCTCACGCCGGCGACGTTCCGCGCCTCGGCCGGCGCCGTGGAGCACGCGCGCCTCGTGCGCGCGCGCTCGCTGCACGGCGCCGTCGCGACGCTCGTCGAGTGCGGGCTCACCGTCGTCGCCCTCGATCCCGCCGCCTCGGCCCTGCTCGGCGACCACGATCTCTCGGGCCCCGCGGCGGTCGTGGTCGGCGCCGAGGACCGTGGCGTGTCGCGCGCCGTGAAGCGCGCCTGCTCGGCCCTCGCCCGCCTGCCGATGAGCGATCGCGTGGGGTCGCTCAATGCCTCGGTGGCCGCCGCCATCGCGCTCTACGAGGTGCGGCGCCAGCGCGGGCGCGACGAGGCGCAAGCCGGCGCAGCTGAACGTGCAGCCAGTGCCGTGGACGGCGACGAATCCACTGAGTAGATTGCGCGAGGTGACCCGCGAGGGAGGCCGCGCGGGCTTTGCATTCGACCCCTTGCACCCCACGCTTGGAGGCGACACGCGAGAGGGTGGCGCGCTTGCTGAGGTCGTTTCGACGAGTGAACGCTCGCGCAGCCTCAGCGCTCCGGCGCCGGTCCGCGCGCGAGCACGCGGCGGAAGGCCTCGAGCGCGACCTCGACCTCGCGGGCCGTGGTGGTCTCGCCGAGCGAAAGTCGCACCGTGGCCTCGGCGCGCGCCGCGCCGGCCATCGCGGCGACGACGGCGGACGCCTCGGGCGTGCCGGCGCTGCACGCCGCGCCGCTCGAGACGGCGACGCCCTCGAGATCGAGGGCGGCGCAGAGCTCGGCGCCCCGCCAGCCGACGAACGCCAGGCTCGAGACGTGGGCCACGCGCTCGGCGGTCCCGTTCCGGACGACCTCGATGCCGAGCCGCGCACCGGCGTCGACGAGCTCTCGCTCCAGGCGGTCGCGCAGCGGGGCGACGGCTGCGGTGGCCGCGCGGTGCTCGGGGGCGCGCCGGCACGCGACGGCGAGACCAGCCGCCGCGGCCGCGTCCTGCGTCCCGGGCCGCAGGCCGCGCTCCTGGGCGCCACCTGCGAGGACCGGCACGAGCCGCACGCCGCGGCGCCACGCCACGGCACCCGTGCCCTTGGGCCCCCGGATCTTGTGGCCCGCCATGGTGACGAGGTCGGCGTCCCCCCATGCCGACCGTTCGAGCTTGCCCGCGCCCTGGACCGCGTCGACGTGGAGCAGCGCTCGGGCGCGATGCGCCAGCGCGGCCACCTCGGCGACGGGCTGCAGCACGCCGGTCTCGTGGTTGACGCTCTGCAGCGACACGACGCGCGGCCCCGACACGTTCGGCAGCGCTGCGAGGGCCCGCGCTACCGCGGCGGGCTCGACGCGCCCGCTCGGGGCGGGCGCCGCCACCTCGACCGCGATCCCGCGCGCCGCGAGGCTCGCTGCCGCGCGCGCCACCGAGGGGTGCTCCACGCCACCCACCACGACCGCCCCGGTCGCGCCCGGCGGGAACAGGCCGAGCAGCGCGAGGTTGTTCGCCTCGGTGCCTCCGGACGTGAGCGCGACGTCGCCAGGCTCGAAGCCGAGCAAGAGAGCGACCGCCTCGCGGGCCGCGTCGAGCAGGGCACGGGCGCGCTGGCCGGCGCGGTGCACGCTCGAGGCGTTCGCCCAACCGGACGAGAGCGCGGCGCTCCACGCCGCGAGCACGCTCGGATGGGGCGGCGTCGTCGCGTTCCAGTCGAGGTACACGCCGCCGTCGCCGCTCGACGCCGTCACGAGGAGGCCTCCGAGGTCTGGCGCCCGAGCGCCGCCTCGACCTCGTCCGGCGCACGCTCCGCGATCGTCATGACGAAGGCGGCGCCGCCGAAGCGCACCCCACCGAAGGCCTCGCTCGAGGGAGGCCGCACCCGCAGCTCGCCTCCGTGCCCGCGCGCCGTGCGGCGCGCGATGGCGAGCCCCACCCCCACCCCACCGTGCTCGCGCGTCACGGAGGCGTCCACCTGGTAGAAGGCCTCGAAGATCCGGTCGCCCTTGTCCGCCGGCACGCCGGGCCCGGTGTCGGCCACGCACAGCTCGTAGCTCTGCGTCGGGAGGCGCGTCACGCGCACGCCGATGACCCCGCCGCCGGGCGTGAACTTGAGCGCGTTGTCGAGCAGCTGCGCGATGGCGCGCTGCACGCGCACGCCGTCGCCGAGCGCGGGCATGGGGCCGCGCGGCAGCTCCTCGACGAGGCGCAGGTTCTTCTCGGCGGCGCGATCGGCGACCGACGCGATCGCGCGGCGCGTGGCGTCGAGCAGATCGTACTCGAAGCGGGCGAAGCGCAGCCGCCCGGTCTCGAGGCCCGTGACGTCGAGCAGGTTGTCGACCGTGCGCCGCAGCCGCGCCGTGCACTCCTCCATGGCGCCGAGCGCCCGGCGCTGCGCCGGCTCGAGCGGGCCGAGCTCCTCGTCGAGCAGGAGCTTCAGGTAGCCCACGATGGGCGTCATCGGGGTCGCGAGCTCGTGGGAGATGTTGCGGTAGAAGGCGCTCCGCGCCGCGTCCACCTCGCGCAGCCGCTCGTTGGCGCCGGACAGCTCCGCGACCTTCTGCTCCAGGTGCGCCACGATGCGCTGGCTCTGCTGTCGCAAGCGCGCGCTGCGCATGGGCGGCTGGCTGTCGCGCGCCCCCCCGAGGTAGCGCTCGATGGTGCTCGCGAAGGTGCGCGCGTCGATCGGCTTCTGGAGAAAGCCGTCGCAGCCGACCGCCAGGCTCGTGTCGCGATCTCCCTCGGCCGTGATGGCGATGATGGGCACACCCCGCAGGGCGGGCTCCCCGCGCAGGCGCAGGGTCACCTCGTAGCCGTCGAGCCCGGGGATGTTGAGGTCCACGAGCACGAGCTCCGGGCGCGCGCCGAGGGCCGCGCGCACGCCCTCGATGCCGTCGGCGGCGTCGAGCACCTCGTGGCCGGCGCGCTCGAGGAGCTTGCGCACGAGCAAGCGGTTGGCGGGGTCGTCTTCGATGTGAACGATACGCGCCAAATTTGCTCGCCTCGGGCCAGCGTACCACGCCGTGCGAGCCGCGGCAGCCGGTCGCGCGGCGCGTAGACCGTGGTGGTCGTGCACGGCGTGCGCAAGCTCACGCGCCTGGGGGGGTCACGCGGCGCGTACCGGCGCGCCCAACTGTGGTAGAGGCCCAACCGACCATGAGCGAGCCCGAGCCCCGGCCGGCCCCCGCAGAGCGGCTCCGCACCGCCCCGGCGTACGCCCTCGCCGCGCTGTCGGCGGCGCTCTACTTCCTCGCCTTCCCCGGCGTCGGCCTGTGGCCCCTCGCGCTCGTCGCGCACGTGCCGCTGCTCGTCGCGGTGCGCGACCAGCCGGTGCGGCGCGCCTTCGCGCTCGGCTGGGTGAGCGGCATCGTGGGGACGCTCGCGGGCTTCTACTGGCTCTACGAGATGCTCCGCACCTACAGCGGCTTCGGCTGGCCCCTGTGCCTGCTCTTCATGTTCCTGCTGAGCTGCTACCAGGGCGGCCGGATGGGCTTCGCGACCTGGCTCTACGCGCGCGGCGCGGTGCGCGGCTGGCCCCACGCGCCGCTGTTCGCCGCGGCGTTCGTGGCGAGCGAGCTCGTCTACCCGCTGCTCTTCCCGTGGTACTTCGGCGCGACGCTGCACGCCGTGCCGCTCCTGATCCAGCTCGCCGAGCTCGGCGGCCCCATCGCCGTGAGCCTCGCCCTCGTCGCCCCGAACCTGGCGCTCGCCGAGCTCGTCGTCGCGCGGCGCGCGCGGCGACGCGCGGGCCGCGCCGTCCTCGTCGCCGGGGTCGCGGCGCCGCTCGTGGCGCTCGGCTACGGGGCGCTGCGCCTCGCGGCGGTCGAGCGCGCCATGGAGGCGGCCGAGAAGGTGCGCATCGGCATCGTGCAGCCGAACCTGCCCCTCACGCGGCGCGTCCCGCGCGTGGCCGAGCGTCACATCGCGCACACCCTCGAGCTCAAGGCTGCCGGCGCGGAGCTCGTGCTGTGGAGCGAGGGCGCCGTCCAGAACCACTACGGCGAGGGCGACTACCGCGAGCGCGTGCCGCGCGAGCTCACCGCGGGGCTCGGGGTGCCGACCATCGTCGGCACGGTGGTGTCGCGTCCCCGCCCGGACGCCGAACAGCTCGACCCGCGCCGAAGCATGCAGGCGTTCAACACGGCGCTCGCCACGGACGGGACGGGCGCCGTCCTGGGGCGCTACGACAAGCAGTTCCTGCTCATGTTCGGCGAGTACCTGCCGCTCGGCGAGACCTTCCCGTTCCTCTACGACATCTCGCCCAACTCGGGCCGCTTCTCCCCGGGCACCTCGCTCGCCCCCCTGCCCCTCGGCGAGCACCGGCTCGCGGCGATGATCTGCTACGAGGACATCCTGCCGAGCTACGTGAACGAGCTGGTGCGCGTCGGCGACCCCGATCTGTTCGTCAACCTCACGAACGACACCTGGTTCGGCGACACGGCCGAGCCGTGGGTGCACCTCGCGCTCGCCAAGTTCCGGTCCGTCGAGCACCGGCGCTACCTCGTGCGCGCGGCCAACAGCGGCGTCAGCGCGATCGTGGAGCCGACCGGACGGCTCGCGCTCGCGAGCGGCACCTACCGCGAGGAGACGCTGCTCGGGACGGCGGGCTACATGCGCGCCACGACGCCCTTTGCCGTGCTCGGCCAGGCGCCGTGGTGGCTCGTGACGGCCGCGAGCGTGTGCTGCGCCGTGTGGCGCCGCCCGCGCCGCGGTGAGAGCTGGCGCGACGTGGCGTGGCCGTTCCGCCGCAAGAAGCCCCGGTCGGCCGCGCCGACCGAGCCGCCCGTCAGCCCTTCAGCGCCTTCTTGAAGCGCTTCGCGTCCGCGAACATGTCGACGTTCGTGAACACGTACGTCGCCTTGTCGTGCGGCGCGGCGCTGGCGATCTCGGCGAGCTTTTCGATGGCGGGGTCCTCGTAGCGCGACTTGTGGCCGGCGGGCCCGTGGAGGCGGTAGTAAGCGACTTTCCGCTTCGACAGGCCGTGCGTGAGCGGGTCGCGCGCCACGAGCGCGTCCACCTGCTCGGCGAGCCCGTCGCACTCGTCGAGGTCCCAGCCCTCGCACGGCTCGAACACCACGACGTCGAAGCGCTTGCGGACGTCCGCGAGGAACTCCTTCAGCACCGCCTTGTTGGCCCGCCCCGGCGTGAACTCGACCGGCGCCACGAACACGGCGATCGTCGCTTGCAGGGCGTCGGCCACGCTGACGATGCTGTCGAGCGCGGTCTCGGTGACCTTGCCCACCCGGAAGCCTTCCTGGCCGACGTTGCGCGGACCGAGGAGCGCGAACCGAAAGCCGCTCGGCGCCTCGCGCCGCCAGCGCCGGATGGTCCCGCGCCCCGGCATCGACAAATGCGTCTCCTGCACTTCCACGAACGAAAACTCGCGGAAGTACCGGGTCGCCGGCACTGGAAATCCCGCGCACCCGACGGTGATCATTGCGGCGACTCTAGCCTAGTGCCGCGCGGGAATCGAGCGCCGCCGCCGAACGAGCTCCGATGGTCTTCGGAAGCGCGTGCTCAGCGGGCGCGGAGCTTCCGCACCAAGCGCTGGCGCCGCCGCTCGCGCGCGGGCGCCGGCTCGGCCGTGCCTTGCTCCACGAGCGCGAGGGCGCGCGCCGGCGCACGCACGTGGTGCTCGTAGAGCTTCGCGAGCTCGAGGCGTGCCGCCGGGTCGTCGACCCCCTCGAGCAGGACCTCGAGATCCGCGAGCGCCGCCGCGACGTCGCCGCGCGCCTTCTGGACCTCGGCTCGCGCCCGCAGCGCACCGGCCGAGCGCTCGCGCCCGACTGCGAGCTCGGCCGCGTCGAGCGCCCGATCGAGCGCCCCGGCGCGCCGGAAGACCCGCGCCACGTCGGCGAGCTCGTCGGCGGCGAGCCGCTCGAAGGGCGCGCCGTAGAAGCCGACCAGGCCCAGCATGGCGAGCACGTCGGCCGCGTTGTGGTCCACGACCGGCCACAGCGGCTCGAAGTCGCCACTGCGCAGGTAGTGGTGGTAGCGCGCCGCGATCTCCTCGCCGGCGACGTCGGGGCCGCGTCCGAGCCCGAGCACCTCGACCTCGACCGTGCGCAGCGTCTTGCGGAAGGCGCGCGAGCGATGGACACGCCGCGCCAGGTGGAGCAGGTCGAGCATCGGCCGCGGCGGCAAGGGCTCGGCGCGGTGCAGCGCCAGCCGGCCGCGCAGGAGCGGCAGATCGAAGCTCTTGCCGTTGTAGCTGACGACCACCTCGCTCGCGGCGATGCGCGCGGCGACGCGCAGGATGAGCTCGGGCTCGTCGTCCGGCTCCGTCAAGAGCAGCTGCTCGAGCACGAAGCGCCCGCCCTCGAACCAGCACATGCCCGCGAGGAAGGCGAAGCACCCGCTACCCCCCAAGCCCGTCGTCTCGAAGTCGAGGTAGAGGGCGCGCTCGAGGTCGACGCCGGCGAGCTCCGGCGACAGGGCGAGCAGGGACAGGACCGCGCGATCGGCGCTGAGCGCCTCGCCGAGCGCCAGCGTGCCCGTGACGACCTCGCGGTCGAGCTCGGCGCGGCGCACCGCGACCCCGGTGCTCGCGCCGAACGTGCGCAGGGCGCGGACGACCTGCAGGGCGTCGCGCGGCACGTAGGGCCAGCCCGGAGCGGGCCGCGGCGTCGCCGGTCCCATAGGAGGCGTGAGCCCGAGCTCGGCCGCGAGCGGCGCAGCGAAGTCGGGTGTCGCCAGGCGCGGCGTCCGCGCTGCGAGCTGCCCCAGTCTGTCGCGAAACGACCGCACGGATGTACAGTGTCGCCATTCCGGGCGCGCCGTCAAGGCGACCGGAGCGCACCGGCCCGTCGAGCGCCGCGGCCGCGCGCTCTCACGCCGCCCGGTCGGGCGCGGGCCCGGCCGGCGGCCGCGGGTCGAAACGCGCCCGGATTTCCCCGAGCACCCGCGCGGCCTCGGCCTCGAGCTCGGCCGGGGTGCCGGAGTTGTCGATCACGTAGTCGGCGACGGCCACCTTGTCGGCGAGCGGTCTCTGGGCGGCGATGCGGCGGCGCGCCTCCGCCTCGCCGAGACCGCTCCGCGCCATCAACCGAGCGAGCTGCAACGGCTCGGGCAGGGCCACGACGACGAGCGGCCGAAAGGCGTCCGCGAGGCCGTTCTCGACGATGAGCGCCGCCTCGTAGCACGCGAGCCGCTTGCCGCGAGCCTCGAGGGCGGCGGCGCGGCGCACGGTCTCGAGCCCGATGCGCGGGTGCAGGATGGCGTTCAGGCGACGGCGCTTGTCGGCGTCCGCGAAGGTGAGCGTGCCGACCCTGGCCCGATCGAGCTCACCCGTCGGCCCGAGCACCTCGGCGCCGAACAGAGCGACGATCTCGCCGAGCGCCTCCGAGCCGGGCACCACGAGCTCGCGCGCGAGGGCGTCGGCGTCGATGACGTCGAGGCCGTGGCGCCGGAAGCACGCCGCGACGCTGCTCTTGCCCGAGGCGACGCCGCCCGTCAGACCGAAGAGACGAAACACCGGGGCCCGGCATACACGGGCGCGGCAGGGACGGAAACATGCGAGTGCCGCGATGGGCTGCTAGGCTCGTCGCAGCCCGCGTGCCCGTGCGCGGCACGCCGTCCCCACCATGTGCCGCCTCTTCGCGTTTCGCAGCATCATCCCGAGCCAGGTCCACCGCTCGCTCGTCGCCGCCGACAACGCCCTGTGCGAGCAGAGCAACCGCCACCCGGACGGCTGGGGCGTGGCGTACTACGTGGACGGGGCGCCGCACGTCACGCGCAGCCCGGGGGCGGCGCACAACGACCAGCTCTTCCACCGGCTGAGCGGCGTCGTCTCGAGCGACACCGTGCTCGCCCACGTGCGGCGCGCGACGGTCGGCCCCAAGACCGTGCTCAACTGCCACCCGTTCCAGTACGGGAAATGGGTGTTCGCGCACAACGGCGACGTGACGCGCTTCGCGGAGCACCGCGAAGCGCTCGTGCGGGAGATCGCGCCCCGCCTGCGCCGCTTCATCCTCGGCGAGACCGACAGCGAGGTCGTGTTCTTCCTGTTCCTCACCGAGCTCGAGGGCTACGGGCCGCTCGCCAGTCGCCACGGCGTCGAAGACGTCATGCAGGCACTGCGCACCGCCACCCTGCGCGTGCGCGCCATCTGCGACCGCCCGGGGGAGGTCTCGGTGCTCACCGTGATCACGACGGACGGGGCCACGCTCGTCGCGAGCCGTGGCGGGCGCGAGCTCTACTGGTCCACCCACAAGGTGCGCTGCTCGGACCGCGAGAACTGCGCCCACCTGGCGCCGCACTGCGAGGCGCCGAGCACGAGCGGCTTCGTGAACCACCTGCTCTTCTCGAGCGAGCGCATTGCGAGCGAGAACGTCTGGCAACCGCTCGAGGACGGCGACCTCATGGGCGTCGACTGGCGCATGCGCCTCTGCCACAGCCGCCACGAGCGGCGCGCACTGCCGCTCGCCGACGCCGCCGACGCGAACGCCCCCGCGCCCCCTGCGGCCCGGGGCAGCTGACGAGCCCCGCGACCGCGTGTGCTAACGTCCCGCGGCGATGACAGCGCGAATCCTCAACGGCAAGGCGGCAGCGGAGGCGTACCGGACCAAGGTGGCGGAGGGCGTGGCAGCGTTCGTGCGCGAGCACGGCCGAGCGCCCGGGCTCGAGGTCGTCATGGTCGGCGACGACCCGGCCAGCGACGTCTACACGCGCAACAAGAAGAAGGCCGCCGAGGCGGCGGGCATCCGCGGCGTGCTGCACCGGCTGCCGGCCGAGACGAGCGAGGCCGAGCTCCTCCTGCGCGTCGCGGCCCTCAACGCCGACCCGGCCGTGGACGGCATCCTCGTGCAGCTCCCCCTGCCCCGCCACATCGACCCCGACCGCGTCATCGACGCCATCGACTGCGACAAGGACGTCGACGGCTTCACCCCGAAGAACGCCGGCCTGCTGGCGAGCGGCCGCCCCAACCTCGTCGCCTGCACGCCGAAGGGCTGCATGCACCTGCTGGAGCTCGCGGGCACCGACCTCCTCGGCGCGCGGGCCCTCGTCATCGGCCGCAGCAACATCGTCGGCAAGCCCATGGCGCAGCTCCTGCTCGCCCGGCACGCGACGGTCACGATCGCGCACTCGCGCAGCCGTGACCTCGCGGACCTGTGTCGCGAGGCGGACGTGCTCGTGGCAGCCGTGGGTCGCGCGCGCATGGTCAAGGGCGACTGGGTCAAGCCCGGGGCCGTCGTCATCGACGTCGGCATGAACCGCGACGCGGACGGCAAGCTGTGCGGCGACGTCGACACCGCCGCGGCCGCCGAGCGCGCCGCGGCCATCACCCCGGTGCCGGGCGGCGTCGGGCCGATGACCATCGCCTGCCTGCTCGACATCACCCTGCTCGCGGCGCGCCACCGCGCCGGCGCGGTGCGCTGACGAGCGCCCGTGGTCAGGCGGTGGCCGGTCGCCTGCTCCGGCGCTGGTGGATGAACGCCGCCACCGCGACGAGCCCGACCCCGAGCAACTGCGAGCTCGACAGGCCGAGGAGCGCACCGCGCTCGTCGTCGCGCAGGTACTCGATGAGGAAGCGGCCGACGGCGTAGAGCGAAAGGAAGGCCACGAACACCTGGCCGTCGTAGCGCTTGCGCGGCGCGACGATCAGCATGCACACGGCGGCGATGCCGAGGCACATGGCCGACTCGTAGATCTGGGTCGGGTGCACGCCGAGCGACGGTAGTTCCGAGCGCTCGAGGTGCCCCGCGAGGTGCTGCGCCTCGCTCGCCGGGCTGCCCGCCGGGAACGACAGCGCGAGCGGGCCGTCGGAGGCTCGGCCGAAGCAGCAGCCCGCGAGCAGACAGCCCATGCGCCCGAACGCGAGCCCGACGGCGATGGCGACGGAGGTGATGTCGGCCGCCTTCCAGAACGGGAACCGGTCGCGGCGCAAGAGCCACACCGCGCCGAGCGCGGCCGCGATGAGCCCGCCGTAGTAGGCGAGCCCACCCTGCCAGAACTTCGCCCAGGCGAAGCAGTCGGCCGTGGCTGGGTGGCACACGCCCGCCGCCGCGTCCCACTGGCCCTGCTCGGTGGCGCAGCGCGCCTCCGAGATCTTCCAGTCGACCTGGCTCGGGTCTGTGCAGGCGTGGACGTAGTCCCAGAAGTGGCCGTCCGCGACCACGTGCATCAGGCGCCCGCCGATGACGCCGAGCAGGAGCGACGCGAGCGCGAGATCGACGATCACGTCCGGGTTCAGCCCCATGCGGCGCGCGTGCACGACGGCGATCGCGGTCGCGAAGCAGAAGCCCACGAGCAGCATCACGAAGTACGCCGGAAACGAGACGTCGAGCGTGCTGCAGCCCTCGCCCAGGCACACGCGGAACAGGGTCGGCTTCACGCGGTGGAGCCTCGCAAGCGCGGGCGCCCGTGCCCAGCGAAAACCGTCGGCGCCCGGCGCATCACGCGGCCGGCGGTGCGGTCGGCGGGGTCGCGCCGTCCACGGACGGGTCGGAGGTCACCGGCGTCTCGGCCTTCTTCTTCTTCTTGGGGCGCGAGGTGAACATGTCGATGGCCATGAGGGCGAC
Organism: Myxococcales bacterium; assembly: GCA_016212965.1. Classification (GTDB taxonomy): domain Bacteria; phylum Myxococcota_A; class Polyangia; order Polyangiales; family Polyangiaceae; genus JACRDA01. The sequence goes on along the minus strand of JACRDA010000042.1, from coordinate 16,080 downwards.
GCCCATCACGATCGCGATGTCCGCCACGTTGAAGGTCGGCCAGTGCCACGCCGGTCGGCCCTCGCGGGCGACGAAGAAGTCGATGAAGTCGACGACGAAGCCGTAGCGGATGCGATCGATGAGGTTGCCGAGCGCGCCGCCGAGCACGAGTGGCAGGCCCCACCGGAGGGCACGCTGCGCGGGCGTGAGCTTGCGGTAGAGCGACACGATGAAGACGATCGCCGCGACCGAGACCACGAGGAAGAACGGGCGGCGTACGGCCTCGCTCTGGTCCTGCAGGAGGCCCCAGGCGCCGCCGCGGTTCTTCGCGTAGATGAAGGAGAGGCTGAGCTTCGAGAACAGCTCGTCGATGAGCACCACCGAGGTCGGCCCGCCCTCGTTGTTCTCGAAGTGGGCCTTGGCCCAGCCCTTCGACGCGAGATCGAGCCCCAGGCTCACCCCCGTCGTGACGGCGAGGAACACGTAGCTCGGGCGCGGCAGCTTGCCAGCTACCGGCTCGGCCGTGGCGATCGGCGGCACCGCAGCCGGATCCGCCCCGGCACCGCTCACGGCGTCCGGTGCGGGGAGGACCGCGTCCGCGTCCGCGCCTTCATCGGCCGCGCCCGCCGGCGGCGCGCCGGCGCTCGGGTCGTCGACGACCGACACGGTCGCCCGCGAGGCCGCCTCGGCGGCGAGGCGCGCCCGCCGGATGCTGCCCTCCGGCACGGTGTCGAACAGGGCGCCCCCGGGGCCCGGCGCGGCAACCGGCTCGAAGGCCTCGGCCTCGTCGCGCTCGTCCTCGTCGAGGCGCGCCTGTTCGGCGCCACCCGGCACCGGCTGCTCCGTGACCTCTGCCTCGTCGGGCTCGGCCGGTCGATCTGCGTCGCTGCTCATCGAGGTTCCGCTCTTTACGCCATCGTCGCGAGGCCGGCAAACGCACCGCTCGCTCCCGACGGCGTCCGACACTGCGCATCCGGTCAGAAGCTTGGCCCGGAGGGGCACATCCGTTTAGTATGAGTCCATGCCTGCTCCCCCGTGGTCCCGTCCCCGCGGCCTCGACGCGGTCGTCGCGCGCTGGCTCGCCGAGCCCGCCACGCGCGCGTGCGTGGCCGCCCACCGCGTGCTCCCCGAGGTGGCCGGGCGCCACGGGCAATGGCCGGACGACCTCGCCCCGAGCGTGCTCGGGGCTCTGTCCGCGCGCGGCGCCGCTCGACCCTACCTGCACCAGCGCCAGGCCGTCGACCTCGCGCGCGCCGGGCGCGACGTCGTCATCGCGACCCCCACCGCCAGCGGCAAGAGCCTGTGCTTTCACGTGCCGGTGTTCGAGGCCCTGGCGCGCGAGCCGGGAGCGCGCGCGCTCTACCTCTACCCGACCAAGGCCCTGTCGCGCGATCAGGAGGCGAGCGTGCGCGCGCTCCTCGCCGAGGCCGGTCTGCGCGGCGGCGCCAGCGTGTACGACGGCGACACGCCCGGGGACGCGCGGCGCACGGCGCGCGACGGCGCCACCATCATCATGACCAACCCGGACATGCTGCACAGCGGCATCCTGCCGCAGCACACGAGCTGGGCGCGCCTCTTCGAGAACCTGCGCTACGTGGTCGTCGACGAGCTCCACACCTACCGCGGCGTCTTCGGCTCGCACGTCGCGCACGTGCTCGCACGCCTGCGGCGCGTGGCGGCCTTCCACGGTGCCCGGCCCACCTTCATCGCCGCGACCGCCACCATCGGCAACGCCCGCGAGCACGCCGCGCGCCTGTTCGGCACGAGCGAGGACGCCGTCGCGGTGGTGAGCGAGTCGAGCGCGCCGCGCGGCGCACGGCGGCTCCTCGTCTACAACCCGCCGGTCGTCAACGCCGAGCTCGGCCTGCGCTCGAGCACGCTGAAGAGCGCCGTGCGCCTGGCGACGGACCTCGTGCGCGCCGGGGTGCGCACCCTCGTGTTCGGCCCGTCGCGCAACGCGGTCGAGATCATGCTGAAGTACCTGCGCGACGCCTTCGTCGACGAGCCCAGTGTGAGCGAGCGCATCTTCGCGTACCGCAGCGGCTACCTGCCCCAGAGCCGCCGCCGCATCGAGCGCGGGCTCCGCCAGGGCGAGGTGGCGGCCGTCGTCGCCACGAGCGCGCTCGAGCTCGGCATCGACATCGGCGAGCTCGACGCCGTCGTGTGCGCCGGCTACCCGGGCTCGCTCGCCGACACCTGGCAGCGCTTCGGGCGTGCCGGGCGGCGCGCGGGCACGAGCCTTTCGGTGCTGGTGTGCTCGAGCGACCCGCTCGACCAGTACCTGGCGCGCCACCCCGAGTACCTGCTCGACGGCAGCATCGAGCACGCGCGCGTCGACCCCGGCAACGCCGAGGTCGCGATCCAGCACCTCAAGTGTGCGGCCTTCGAGCTCGCCTTCCGCTTCGGCGAGGCGTACCGGACGCTCGGCGACGACACCGCGCCCGCGCTCGACTACCTCGCCGAGCACGGCGTGGTCCACGCGGGGCGCGAGCGCTACCACTGGGCGAGCGACGCCTTTCCCGCGAACCACGTGAGCCTGCGCCGCGTGGGCTGGGACAACTTCGTCATCATCGACGAGCGGACGGGCCTCGCGCTCGGCGAGCTCGACTGGCACGCCGCGCCGGGCATGCTGCACGAGCAGGCCATCTACCAGCACGACGGCGCGCAGTACCAGGTCGAGCGGCTCGACTACGAGAACCACAAGGCCTTCGTGCGGCTCGTCGAGCCCGACTACTTCACGACCGCGCTCCGCCACCGCAAGGTGGCCGTGCTCGACGAGAGCGCGCGCGCGTCGCTCGGGTGCGCGCTCGCCGCGTGGGGCGAGGTGAGCGTCACCGAGAAGGTCGTGGGCTACAAGAAGGTGAAGTTCCACACGCACGAGAACGCGGGCTACGGCGACGTGCGCCTGCCCGACATCGACATGCACACGACGAGCTTCTGGCTCACGCTGCCCGCCGACGCGCGGCGCGACGCGGCGCTCGGCCGGAGCGCGCTCGTCGAGGGGCTCACCGGGCTCGGGCGCGCGCTCGAGCTCGCCGCCACGCTGGCACTCATGTGCGACGGCCGCGACATCGGCTCGGCGCTGTGCGACGCCGCGCCGCCCACCGAGCCCCTCGAGCGCACCCGCGACGGCGCGAGCGACGCGGGGCCGCAAGAGAGCTCCGAGCCGCGCGCCGCCCTGCGCCGTTTGCCGGGCGGCGCGCCGCACCCCGGGGACGCCGACGGCGACGGCCGCTTCGAGCCGACCCTGTACCTCTTCGACAACGTTCCGGGCGGGGTCGGTCTCGCGGAGCGCATCTTCGAGCGCGCCGCGGAGCTGCTCGCCCAGGCCGGCGCGCTCATCCTGAGCTGCCCCTGCGGGGCGGGCTGTCCGGCTTGCGTGGGCGCGACCGCGTCCGGGCTCGAGCTCGACGCCCTCCACGACGCGCTCGGTGGGCCCCCCCCAGCAGCGGTGGCTGCCCTGCCGGCGCGCAAGCAGGCCGCCCTCGCCGTGCTCGCCCTCCTCCGCCCCGCCGCCGACGGCCCGCTGCCGCTACTCGTCGCGGAGCAGCTACCGCGCGCGCTGCCGCGCTCGCGCACGGCCTGAGTCCGAAGCCTGATCCCTGCAGGCGCGAGACTTCCGCCCGAAAGGGCGCCAGTCGAGTCAGAGCCGCTCGACCGGCGAGAAGGTCGCGTTGCGGCGCATCGACACGTTCATGAGCAGCGCGACGGCGAGGAGCACCGTGGTGACGCTGGAGCCGCCGTAGGAGAACAGCGGCAGCGTGATCCCGACGACCGGCAGGACGCCCGCCGCCATGCCGAGGTTGAAGATGGCGTGCCAGAAGATGACCGCGCCGCAGCCGACGGCGAGCACGGCCCCGAAGCGATCGCGTGCCCGCGCCGCGATGCGCACCGACCAGAGCACGAGGAAGGCGTAGAGCCCGATGAGCACCATGCTCCCGACGAAGCCCCACTCCTCGGCGAACACCGGGAACGGGAAGTCCGAGTACTGGTCGGGCAGAAAGCGGTACTGGTTCTGCATCCCCTGCGTGAAGCCCTGGCCGAGCAGACCGCCGTTGCCGATCGCCACACGGGCGTGGTGGGCGTGGTAGCCGATGCCGGTGAGGTCGGCCGTCGGGTTCAAGAAGGACGTGAGGCGCGCGCGCTGGTAGGGCAGCGCGTACTGCCACGCGACCGGCAGGATGACGGCCATCGAGACCACGAAGATGAGCACGCTGCTGCGGCGCATGCGCGTCAGCGCCACGATGGCCCCGAACACCAGCGTCATGATGATGCCGGTGCCGAGGTCGGGCTGTCGCACCACGAGCGCCGTCGGCACGGCGACCAGCACCGCCGGGATCGCCATGTCCTTCAGCGTGCGCGGCTCGCTGCGCGGATCGTCGTGCAGGTACTTGGCCACGGCGATGACCAGGCAGAGCTTCATGAACTCGCTCGGCTGAAAGCTGAACGAGCCGATGTTGATCCAGCGCGCCGCGCCGCGGACGTCGCGCGCCAGGACGGCCACGACGATGAGGCTGAAGACGCCGAGCGTGTAGATGACGTAGGCGAAGCGCTCGATGTGCCGGTAGTCGATCGCCGCCACGACGGCGCCCGCCACGCCGCCGATCGCGAGCCAGTAGACCTGGTTGATGTAGATCTCGGCGAGCGCCGCGCGCGACGTCCCGAGGTAGACGCTGGTCGCGCTGTACAGGTTCACGACCCCGAGCACCGCGATGAGCGCCGCGGCGATGAAGAGCGGCCAGTCGAAGTGGTCGCGCGGCCGACCGGCGAGCCCGCCGCGCATCATGGCGTGACCTCGAGCGGGCGCGGCCGCTCGCCCGCGCGCTTGCGCTTCAGATCTTCCCAGGCGCGCACGATGTTGAGCGCCACCGGGGCCGCGTGCTTGCTGCCGCCGCCGCCGTGCTCGATGAGCACCACCACCGCGACCTCGGGCTTGGTCGTGGGCGCGTAGCCCGCGAACCAGGCGTGGTCGCGGTTGAAGTAGTAGACGCGCTCGAGGTCGGCGCTGCCCGTGGCCTTGTGGGACACCTGCGCCGTGCCCGTTTTGCCGGCCACGTCGACACCGAGCTGACGCCACGTCTGGTAGGCCGTGCCGCCGATCTCGGTCACGCCCGAGAGCAGCGCCTGGTGCACCAGCGTGCGGAACTTCGGATCGAGGTTGGTCTTGCGCCGCACGCGCGGCTGGAACTCCTGCACCACGTCGCCGCCAGCCGTCTCGACCGCCTGCACGATCTGCGGCTGGTAGAGCGTGCCGCCGTTCGCCAACGCGGCGTAGGCGAGCGCCAGCTGCAGCACCGTGACGGTGGTCGCGCCCTGGCCGATGGCGGCGTTGACCGTGTAGCCCTGGCGGAACTGGCCCTTGTTGCGCAGGGTCATCCACGCCTTGGTCGGCATGCGCCCGCTCGCCTCGGCGTTGATGCCGATGCCGGTGCGGCGGCCGAAACCGTAGCGCCCCCCCACCTCGGCGATCATGTCCATGGTGACGCCGTAGGTGGCGACGAGCTGGTAGAAGTACACGTTGCACGAGGCCGCGATGGCGCGATGCAGATCGCAGCTGCCGTGCGCCTGGGTGCACTTGAACACGCGCTTGCCGAAGGTGAGAAAGCCGCGGCACACGGTGCGGACGTTCTTGTCGATGAGCCCCTTCTCGAGCGCGGCCAGGGCCGTGAACGGCTTCCACGTCGAGCCGGGCGGGTAGGCGCCCGACACCGTCTTGTCGAGCGCCGGCTTGAGCTGGTCCGAGAACATGCGCTGGAAGGCGTCGCGCACCACGCCCTTGCCGGAGCCGCCGGAGAGCTGGTTCGGGTCGTAACCGGGCTTGCTCACGAGGCCGAGGATCTGCCCGCTCTCGACGTCGACGAGCGCCGCGCCACCGGCGAGCTCGCCGCGCATGGCGCGCTCGATGGCGGCCTGCACGTCGGCGTCGAGGCTGAGGCGCAGATCGCGCCCGGGGATGGGGTCGACGCGCGAGGGCCCGTCGATGATGCCGGGCCGCATGGGTCGGCGGGCACCGCGCGCGTCGACGATGACCTTCTCCCAGCCGCGCGTGCCGCGGAGGTAGCTCTCCCAGCTGCGCTCGATCCCCGAGGCGCCCACGTGGTCGCCCTCGACGTAGCCCTGGCGCCGCATCTCGGCCAGCATCTCGGGGTCGACCTCGCGCATGTAGCCGAGGGCGTGTGCCCCCACGCTCTTCTGCGGGTAGAAGCGCACGCTGACGTCGACGACGTCGATGCCGGGCAACTCGTGCGCGTGCGTCGACAGGACGGCGACGTCGTCGAAGGAGATGTCCTCCTTCAGGAGGATCTGTTGATCCTTGCGCTTGCCGCCCTCGGCCACGATGGCGACGAGCTTCTGCTCCAGGCGTCCGACCTCCTCGTCGCCGAGGTTCAGGTAGGCGACGAGCTTCGCCCACACCGGCGTCATGACGGGGGGCTGCCCCTCCTTGTCGACCTGGGTCACGCGCTTGGGCGTGACGTAGAGGTTGTAGGCGGGGCGGCTCGCCGCCAGCGGCTTGCCGAAGCGGTCGCGGATGATGCCGCGCGTGGTCGCGAGGGTGACGCGCCGGACGATGTTCTCACGCGCGATGGCCTGGTAGTCCTCGGCCTGCACGAGCTGCAACTGGAACAGGCGCCCCACGAGCACGCCGAAGCAGAGCAGCTGGAACAGGGCCAGCCACTTGAAACGTCGGCGGAACTCGCTGACATCCGGCCGCTGCTGGAGGACGCTCATCGGTTCGGGGTCTCGCCGGGTCGCGGGACGGTAATTGTGGCCTGGTGCACGCGCTCCGCCAGCCGGAACACGAGCGGGGCGAACAGGGCGGTCGAGATCGCGTGCGGCAGGACCAGCGTGGCGAGCGCGCGCGAGCGCGCGGCGTTGCCGCCGAAGATGGCCGTGAGGATGACCACCACCAGGCCCTCGAGCAGGCAGAACGCGAAGGCGAGCGCGATCTTCGTGATGAAGGTCTGCGCGGCCAGGCGCACGCCGGCGGCGCGCGCGACCACGAAGACCGCGACCACGTTGAAGGTGTAGAGGCCGACCGGCGCCGCGCTCACCACGTCGAGCAGGTAGCCGAGCACGAAGCACAGGATGGCCCCGCGCCCGAGCGAGTACTCGTGCACGCCCATGAACACGATGAGCGGCAGGAGCAGGCTCGGCGTGGCGCCGGCGATGTGCAGCCGCCCGATCAGCCGGAACAGGTTCGACTGAGCCAGGATGAGGGCGAGGCCGAGGGCGACGAAGGCGGTGTTGCGCATGACCCGCTCACGGAGAGGGAGGCGCGCCGGAGGCCGCGCCCCGCGCCGGCGCCGCGGAGGTCTCCGGCGCCGCGGCCCCCACCTCGGGGGCGTTGACCACGATGAGCACCTCCTCGAGGCGCGAGAAGTCGACCGTCGGCTCGGCCTGAACCGTCTGGTAGAGGCCGAACTCGCGCCGGTCCACGCTCACCACGCGCGCCACCATCAGGCCCTTGGGGAAGCGCCGCCCGACGCCGCTCGTCACGAGCAAGTCGCCCACCAGCACCTCGTCGGTGCGCTTCACGTACTGCACCTTGCAGAGGTAGCGCCGGTCGTCGCCGGTGCCCATGAGGATGCCGCGCGCGCCCGAGCGCTGCACCAGCACGTCGACGCCGCTGTCCGCGTCGACCACGAGCTGCACCTCGACCGTGTCACCGGCCACCTTGCCGGTCGTGCCCACCACCCCCTCGTGGGTGATGACGGGCAACATGCCGTTGTTCGGGATCTCGCGGCTCGGCCGGTCGAGCACCACGTGCGCCACGCGGAAGAACTGGTTCGCGTCCTTCGCCACGACCTGGGCGCTCACGAGGTCGGCCCGGAGCTCGGTCTTCAGGCCGAGCTGCTTGCGCAGGCGGCGGTTCTCCTCCTCGAGCTGCTCGAGCTCGCGCACGCGCTCGCGCAGCCGCGCGTTCTCGGCGCCGAGCCGTGCGTTGTCCTCCTTGACGTCGACCAGGTAGATGTAGTCCGTCCAGATGCCCGACAGACCGCGCGCCAGCGTCGTCGCCGCGAACTGGATCGGCGTGATGGCGCGCAGGATGAGCTTGTCGGGCCCGCTCAGGGTGCGCGGGTCCTTGGGGATCGAGTAGCGCAGGAACCAGAACGGCACGGCCAGCGCGACGATCACGATGGCAGCATCGCGGTAGCGCTTGACGTTCACGGCGCGGTCCCCTCCCCGTCCCCGTCACCCGGCCGCCACCCGTGCGCCCGCGGCGCCTGTCGGTAGCGGCCCATTCTCAGCTGATCGTGACCTGCTTGAGGAGCTCGATGTGGTCGAGCGCCTTGCCACTGCCGAGCACCACGGCGCTGATGGGGTCGTCGCAGACCATGACCGGGAGGCCCGTCTCCTCACGCAAGAGGACGTCGATGTTCTTGAGCAGGGCACCGCCGCCGGTGAGCACGATGCCCTTGTCGCTGATGTCGGCGGCGAGTTCGGGCGGCGTGCGCTCGAGCGCCGTCAGGACCGCCTCGACGATGGCGTTGAGCGGCTCCGACAGGGCGTCGCGCACCTCGTCGGAGTTGACCACCACGGTCTTCGGGATGCCGGCGATGAGGTCGCGCCCCTTGACCTCCATCGTGAGCTGCTGCTCGAGCGGGTAGGCGTTGCCCACCGTGATCTTGATGCGCTCGGCCGTCTGCTCGCCGATGGCGAGGTTATACTTCCGCTTCATGTAGGCCATGATGGCCTCGTCCATCTTGTCCCCGCCGACGCGCACGCTCTGCGAGTACACGATGCCCGCCAGGGACACGACGGCGACCTCGGTGGTGCCGCCGCCGATGTCGACCACCATGTTGCCGGTCGGCTCGGTGATGGGCAGGCCGGCGCCGATGGCCGCGGCCATGGGCTCCTCGATGAGGTACACCTCGCGCGCCCCGGCCCCCTCGGCGCTCTCCTTGACCGCGCGCTTCTCGACCTCGGTGATGCCGAAGGGCACGCAGATGATGATGCGCGGCTTGACCAGGGTCCGGCGGTTGTGGGCCATGGCGATGAAGTGCCGCAGCATGGCCTCGGTGATCTCGAAGTCCGCGATGACTCCGTCGCGCAGCGGGCGCACGGCGGTGATGCTGCCCGGTGTGCGGCCGAGCATCTCCTTGGCCTCGCGCCCGACGGCGATGGCGCGCGTGCCGCCCCGCGCGTCCTTCGCCACGGCGACGACGGACGGCTCGCAGGAAACGATGCCCTTGCCCTTCACGTAGATGAGCGTCGTCGCCGTACCGAGATCGATGGCGAGATCATTCGAGAACAGGCCGTAGAGCCAGTCGAAGATCATGGTGGTTGGACGCTCGTGAAGGTGAGCCGGGGGTTCGCCCCGGAGAGCAGTGCGCGTGGCCCCGTGCGGGCCAGAGCGCCGGACCTTGGCAGCGGTCCAGCTCGGACGGTTCGGCGCGGACGGAATCCGCCGCGCGAGCCGCCGCGGTCGCCACGTGTAGCACGAGGCCTCGCGGGCGGCAAACGCCAAGCCGGACGGCTACCTACGTGCCGTCCTTCAGGTGCGTCCGCGAGGTCGCGCGGCCGGGCATCCCCTCGGGGCCCGGCAGCGCCCGGCCGATCGAGCGGCCGCGCGGAAAGTGAAAGTGCTGCGCGTGGTGCGGCTCAGCCCTTCGAGATCTTGCTTTCCTTGTGCGGGTGGTGAGCCCGGCACCCAGGGCAGTACTTCTTGATCTCGAACTTCTGGGTCATCGTGCGCTTGTTCTTGTTGCGCACGTAGTTGTGGCGGCCGCAGTTCCCGCACTTGAGCATCAGGTTGTCGCGCATGGCCTACGTCCGGGCGCGCTCGGGCCCGGCCTCGAAGGCGCGCTCGTCGAGTCGCGGCGCGCCGGCTGGTACGGAATCGCCCGCTCCGAAGGCGGACGGTGGGGTTGCGCACTCTACGGATTTTCGGGCGCTTGTCAACCTGCGCCCCGCTCGGGGCTCGAGTCGGGCGCTCCACCCGCCTGGTCGCTCGCCGCGCGCTTGGCCTCCTCGGCGCTCTCGTCGCCGCTCTTCGGCGCCCCCCCGGCCTCGGAAGCGTCGGCCTCGGCGGGCGGCTCGGGCCCGCCGGACGCGTCGGCCGGCTCGGGGCTCGGCGCGCCCGCGGCCGCCCCGGCCGCCTTCTTCTTCGCGCGCTTTCCGGCCTGCTGGCGGCGGGCCCGCGCCCGGTCGCGCGCCGTGCCCTCGTCCGCCGCCCCGTCGGCCGGTTCCTCGTCGGCGACCCTGGCCGCCTTCGGCGCCTTGGCACCCTTGGCGGGGGCGGCCGCGGCGCGCTTCTCGTCCTCTTCGGCGAGGCGCGCTTCTTCGGCGCGGGTGGTCGCGCTCGCGGCCGCAGCCGCGACCGCCGCCGGGCTCGTCGAACGCTTGAGCATGTAGATGCCGAGCGCGAGCGCCACGAAGCACACCCACTGCGCGGGCGTGAGCCCGAGGTAGCGCGGGTCGCCGGCGCCGCCCATCTCCTCGGGGCCGACGCGCAGGAAGTCGAGACCGAAGCGGATCGGCGCGTAGTACGCCGTCGTGAGGCCGACGTAGAACCCGGGGGCCCGGAACGGGCGCCGGCGCCACAGCCACCAGCACGCGAGCGCCAGCGGGATGGTCAGGACCATCTCGTAGAGCCCGAGGTCGTAGCGCCCGTGGTAGACGCCGTCGATGATCGCGCCGCCGTGATCGACCGGGTACTTGACCCCGATCCAGCTCGTGGTGAGCGCGCCTGGGTGGTCGTGCACCGTCGCGCAGCCGAGCCGCCCGAACACCCACGCGAGCGGGAAGGCGCTCACGCACACGTCCACCTGCTCGAGGATCGGACGGCGGCGCACCTTCGACCAGAGGAAGGCGCCGATCACGGCGCCGATGAGCCCGCCGTAGCTCGAGAGGCCGTCCCAGATCTTGAGGAGGTAGAGCGGGTTCTTCGCGACCGTGTCCGGGTGGTAGAAGATCGCGTCGAGGACGTGGCTCAGCACGAAGCCGAGCGCGACCACCCAGAAGATGAAGTCGGTCATGCGCTTCGGGTCGATGAAGCGCTGGCGCGCGCGCCGGATCGACACCATCACGCCGACGTAGACCCCGATCGCCACCAGGATCCCGAAGATCTTGATGGACAGCGAGAGGCCGAGAAACTCGAGCGGCTTCTCGGGGATCTGAACCGGGAGATCGATGTAGGGAATGAGGGGTGCGGACACGAGGGCAAGGCTGTAGCGCACCGCGCGCGCGGGCGGCAATCGTAGTTTTCAGTTTTCGGTCGTCAGGAGGCCGCGCGCTTGCGGCGTGCGCGCGACCCACGTAAGCCGCCCTCGTGGAGCGCGTCGCCACCCTCACCTTCAGCGACACCCGGACCTCGGCGGACGACGAGGGCGGCCGGTTGCTCGGCGCGCTCCTCGGCGACGCCGGCTTCGCGGTCCTGTCCCACGCCATCGTGCGCGAGGAGCGCGAGGCCCTGACGGCGAGCGTGCTCGGCCTGTGCCGCGACCCGGCCGTCGACGCCGTCGTGTGCACCGGTGGCACGGGCGTCGCACCGCGTGACATCGCGATCGAGGCCGTCGCGCCCCTGTTCGACAAGACGCTCGAGGGCTTCGGCGAGGCCTTCCGGCGGCTCTCCTGGGATCAGATCGGCCCGCGCGCCATCCTGTCGCGCGCGACCGCCGGCTTCGTCGTCGCCGGTGAGCCGCCGCGGGCCGTGCTCGTCGTGCTCCTGCCGGGCAGCCCCAAGGCCGTACGCCTCGGCGTGGAGTCGCTCCTCGCCCCGACGCTCGGCCACGCCGTCGCGCTCGCCCGGGGCGTCGGGGGCCACCACCACGGGCCCGACCACGGCCCGCGCGGCGCCGCCGGAGGGCGCGGAGCGTGATCTCGTTCGAGGAAGCGCTCGAGCGGACGCTCGCCGGGGCTGGGCGCCTCGGTGTGGAGCGGGTCCCCACCGCGGACGCCGCGGGCCGCGTGCTCGCGCGCGATCTCACGAGCCCGCGGCCGATGCCGGCCTTCACCTACTCGGCGGTGGACGGCTACGGCGTGTGCGCGGCGGAGCTCGCGGGGGCGGCGCCGCACACGCTGCGGGTCGCCGGCGAGAGCCGTGCGGGCGGCGCGCTGCCGGCCCACGCGCCGGGCTGTGCCACGCGCATCTTCACCGGGGCGGAGCTGCCCGTCGGCGTCGACACGGTCATCATGCAGGAGGCCGTGGAGCGCGCCGGCGAGCTCGTGACGCTCGGCAAGACGCCGAAGGCCGGCGCGAACGTGCGCCACGCCGGTGAAGACGTGGCCGAGGGCGCGCTCGCCCTCGCGACGGGCACGCGCCTCCACCCCGGCGCCGTCGCGCTCGCCGCGGCGCTCGATCATGCGCACCTCTACGTAGGGCGGCGGCCCGTCGTCGCCATCCTGCCGACCGGCGACGAGCTGCGCGCACCCGGCGACCCGGCCGGAGCGGGCGACACGCGCTCGATCCCCGACTCGAACTCCTTCGCGCTCGCCGCAATCGCGCGCGCCGCGGGGGCCATCGTCCGCTCGCTGCCCCCGCTCTGCGACGAGGACGCGGCCACCGAGGCCGCGCTCCGCGAGGCGCTCGTCGCCGCCGATCTCTGCGTGACCATCGGCGGCGTGAGCGTCGGCGACCACGATCGGGTGCGGCCGGCCCTCGACGCCTGCGGCATCGAGCTCGCGTACTGGGGCGTCGCGATCAAGCCCGGCAAGCCGACCGCCTTCGGCCGCAGGGCCGACGGCACGGGCGCGCGCGTGCTCTCGGTACCGGGCAACCCGGCCGCCGCAACCGTCGTCTTCACGCTCCTCGGCGTGCCGCTCCTGCGCGCCCTGCAGGGCGACGCGCACCCGGTGCCCGCGCCCACGCGCCTGCCGGTGCGGGGCGCGCTCCGGCACACGCCGGGGCGGATGGAGCTCTTGCGGGCGCGGCTCGTGCACGAGGCCGGCGACGAGATCGCGGTGCTCGCGGCGAACCAGGCATCCGGGGCAGTCGTCGGCTTCGCGCACGCCGACGCGCTCGTGGTCGTGCCCCGCGAGTCGGACGCCGTCCACGACGGCGAGCGCCTGCCCGTCTACCGCCTCCGGGAGCTCTGGAGCTGAAAGCGCAGGCGGGGCCCCGAGCCGGTATCCGCGCGTACGGTAGTTCTGCTATGGGTGCCTAGCTCTTGCGCCCCCCGAGATCATGAAGCTTTCTGTCACCCAGACGGTTCTGCTGGTCGTCGGCACGGTCGCCTACCTGGCGCTCGTCTACTTCGTGGACATGGCGCTGCGCGAGCGCGCGCGCGCCGTGTTCCGCTGGGCCGCGGCCGGGCTCACGGGCCTCCTGTTCTTCGTGGCCATGGAGGCGGTCGTCCCGGACCAGGAGCGCGCGGTCGCCATCTCGAAGGCGGGCATCGCGATCCTCGCCGCGGCGGCCGTGTTCTACGAGCAGCACCGGCGCGGGATCGGGCGGCCGGTGAGCGAGCGCTGGAAGCGCTTCGCCGCCTTCGCCCTCGCCCTAGCGGCCGTCGTCGCCTACTTCAACTCGTTCAAGTTCGGCTACCCGAAGTACTACCACCGGTGGGACCAGTACCACTATTACATGGGGGCCAAGTACTTCAAGGAGCTCGGATATACCGACCTCTACCGCTGCGCCGTGGTCGCCCAGGACGAGATGGGCGAGGTCCTCGTGCAGAACGACGGCGCTCCGACGGCGCGCCGCGAGGACTGGCAGAAGGAGATGCGCCACCCGGACAAGAAGGTGCGCAAGCTCGGCACGCCCCTGCCGAGCGACCAGGCGCGCCACGCCGTCGACGAGGTGCTCGGCGATCTCGGGCTCGTGGTGACCGACGAAGCGGCCCGCCAGAAGCTCGAGGAGCTCGCGCTCGGCAAGGGCGTGCCGCTCGCCGAGGACCATCGCGCGGAGCTCGAGGCCCTGGCCCGCGAGGTCGGCGAGCCCTCGGCGGGCGGCCCCGCGCCGAAGGACGCCCTCGTCGACGCGAACCTCCTCATCCCGGTCAAGGAGGTCCTCGCCACGCGCGACTACTGCACCGACCGCTTCAGCCCCGAGCGCTGGGAGGAGTACAAGCAGGACGTCAAGTTCTTCCGCATCGTGTCCGGCCCCGGACCGGGCTGGTGGGCCCAGATGCAGCAGGACCACGGGTACAACCCGCCGCCCGTGTGGACCATCGCGGGCAAGATCCTGGGCGAGCTCCACTTCGCGAGCGTGCGCTACCTGCAGCTGCTCGCGACGCTCGATCTCTTGTACCTCGCGGGCATGTTCGCGGCCCTGTACTGGGGCTTCGGCTGGCGCGTGATGGCGGTGGCCGCGATCTTCTGGGGCACGCAGTCCTCCGCGCCGTTCCTCTGGACGGGCGGGGCGCTCCTGCGCCAGGACTGGATCTTCTTCCTCGTCTTCAGCGTCGCGTGCATCCGCAAGCGCTGCTTCAAGCTCGCCGGCGCGGCGGTGGTGTACGCGGGCCTGTTGCGCGTGTTCCCGGGCCTCGTCGTCATCGGCACGCTCCTGCCCTTCGTGGCGCACATCGTCCGGAAGAGGCGCATCCACCCGGACCACGGGCGCATGCTGCTCGGCGGCGTCATCGCGGCGGCGCTGCTCATCCCCGCGAGCCTGTGGGCCTCGGGTCAATCGAGCTACAAGGACTTCTACGAGCACACGCTCAAGGTCCACGACCAGACGCCGCTCACGAACCACATGGGCCTGCGCGTGCTCGTGTCGCACAACCCGACGCCCTGCTCGGTCGACACGAAGAAGGACCCGCCCGACCCGCCCGACAAGTGCCAGGCGACGGGCCGCATGCAGTTCACGCGCGACAACCGCCTCACGGACCCCTTCGAGGTCTGGAAGCGCATGCGCAACGAGCGCTACGACAAGTGGAAGCTCGTCGCCTACGCCATCACGGGGCTGACGCTGCTCGGCTTCGGGCTCGTCACCTGGCGCATCAAGAGCCTGTGGGTCGCCCAGTGCCTGGGACAGGTGTTCATCATCCTCCTGTCGCAGCTCACCTGTTACTACTACTCGTTCCTCATCCTCTCGGCGCCGCTCATCAAGCTGCGCGCCTCGATCGAGCTACTGCTCTACGGCCTCGCCGCCGTCACGCAGATCATCTGGCTCAACACCGAGTACAACGACTCGCGCTACTACGCCCTCACGGCCGTGTCGCTCGTCGCTTGCTGGGTGATGATCGGGCTCTTCTTCCGCAAGGAGTGGTTCCTGCGCCTCCTCGGGCGCGCCGACGACAAGACGCCGGCGAAGCCCGCGACGAAGTCCCCCGCCGCGGCGCGGTGACGTGGTTCGCCTCGCTGGGCCTCAGCCCAGGCGTCACTGCCATGGCAACCCGGGCGGCTCGGCGCCCGTGCGGAGCTGCGTCGTTCCGCTCGCTCCCCTTCCGCGCGGATCGAGTGACCGCCCTGGCAAACCCGCACGTTTGGCCGCAGGCCTGGAGCCCTGGAGCCCTCAGCCCCCCGCGGCGGGGGCCGCGCCGGGATCGCCCGCCGGCGGAGCCGCCGGCGCCGCCGGCATGCCGAGCTCGCTCACGAAGCGCTTGGCGCGCTTGCGGATGTCGACGTGCAGGCTGTCGTCCATGTTGAGCGCCGTCAGGCAGGCGCGCGCCTCCATCAGCTTGCCCGCGCCGCGGTAGGCCTCGGCCTCGTTCCAGCGCAGCTTCCAGCTGCGGCGCGAGAGGTCGCCGAGCTTCTTCGCGTCGTCGAGGATCGCCTGGTAGTGCGTGCCGCGCGCCAGCTCCTGCCACCACTCGCTCCTGAGCTCGTCGTCGTCGGGCGTGAGCTCGACGGCCTTCTTGAAGAGCTCGAGCGCCGCCTCCTCGTTGCCGCACACGAGCTCCGCGCGCGCGAGCGAGCGCCAGGCGCCGGGCGCGTCGGGGTGGTGCTTGGCGTAGTCGCGCAGGTGCGGTACGGCCTCGGCGACCTGGGCCAGGGCCTCGCGGTCCTTGGGCCAGTAGCGGATGTAGATCGCCTCGAGGTCGCTGGCGTTGGCGGCGAGCGCCTTTTCGGCGGCGGCCCGCGCCTCGTCGCTCTTGCCGAGCGCCTCGAGGCACAGGGACAATTCGACGTGCGCGCTCGAGTCGTCCGGGTGCTCCGACGCGCAGGCCTGGGCGGCCGCGAGCGCCGCGTCCTTCTGGCCGAGCGCGCGCAGGGCCG
>JACRDA010000498.1 GCA_016212965.1 Myxococcales bacterium | reverse complement strand
GCGGCGCGGCGGGGGGCGGCGCCAAGGGAGGAGGTGGCGCAGGCGGCCCCGCCGGGGGTGGCGGCGGAGCATCGCCCGGCGGCGGCGATGCCGGGGCGGGGGCGGGCTGCGGCGCCGGCGGCGGGGCCGGCACGGGCGGCTGGGGCTGGGCGAGGGCCGTGCTCCCCAGGGTGACGAGCGCCGCGCAGGCGGCGGTGCGGAGGAGCTTCGGGGCTCGAGCGTGCGAAGTCATGGTGTCTCTCCGTGTCTCTTGGCCGCGGAGCGGGTCCGCGGCGCGTGCACCTTCGCGGCCGACGATGACGGCGCGGTGACGACACGGCAACGTCGCGGCGACACCGCCGCGGCTGCAAGCACAATGACGCGGCGCCGACTCCGGACGCTTGCGTTTTCGCATGGCGCGCGCCGGGCGTGTTGACGCGGTGAGCGCGACGTCACTATCGAGCCCGGGGTGCCCGTGGCCCGAGCTTCGACGCCCGGCGGAGACCGGCCGCGTGCGCGACGACTGCGGCAGGGCCGGCGCCGCGCACGCGCTCGCGCGGCAGGCACTCAGTTCGGCGCCCAGCTCACCCAGGCGCCCGTGGCCCAGGTGTCGCTCCCGTTGCGGAAGGCGCCGCGGTAGCCGGCGCTCGCGTCGAAGAAGTCGTCGGTGGGCGGCGCCGTCCCCGTGAGCTCGGTGCCCGGGCGCGCATCGGGCGTCGCGGCGAAGCAGTCGGCGAGCCCGGGATCGGTCTCCGCGTTGCCCGCGCCGCCGGCGAACCAGGCGCGCTCGTCGAAGCCGGCGTCGTCGTCGGCCTGCTCGGCGGTGTTCGAGCCATCCTCGGCGTACGCGACGTTCTCGGGCGCGTTGCCGAAGAAGGTGGCGTGCGTCAGCGCCACGTCGGTGAAGGGCTTGTCGCGCACGTCGACGCCGCCCTCGAAGCCCGTGACGACGAAGTTCGCGAACGTGCCGTTGAAGCCGCGGCGCAGCAGCATGCCGCTCTGCTGGTTCGGCACCGCCGTGTCGGGTCCGCACAGCGTCACGTTGTACATCGTGGGATCCGTGACGGGCGTGACGGCCGGGTTGCTGGTGTCGTTGTCGGCCTCGATGCCGTTGTCGCTGTCGGTGCTCTGGTGCACGAACAGGAACTGCAGGCGCCCGACGTACCCCTGATCGATGTCGAAGCCGTCGTCACCGTTCGAGTCGCAGATGAGGTGGCTCGCGTCCACCGTGCCGCCGAACCACTCGAAGCAGTCGTCGAGGGTGTGGCGCACCATGACATGGTGGATGCTGGTACCGCGCCCCACGCCGGCGAGCGTCAGGCCGTTGATCTCGTTGTCCGGGGCGATCTCGATGCCCGAGAACTCGATGCGCAGGTACGAGAGCGAGCCGCTGCTGTCGTTCGGGTCGTTGCCACCGTAGGTTTCGGCGGTGGTGAAGCCCTCGACGCTGGCCGTGCCGCCCGGCTCGTTGATCGGGGCGCGCCCGAGGAGCACGAGGCCGCCCCAGTCGCCCGGCGCGCGCTGGCCCGCGGGGAGCGCGCTCGTGAAGACGATGGGCTCCGACGCCGTGCCGTCGGCCACGATGCTCCCACCCTGCTCGATCACGAGGGTGCCCATGGACGCCTTGTCGCCGAGAACGGTGGTCCCGGCCTCGATCGTGAGCGTGGCGCCGTCGAGGACACGAACGGTCCCCTGGAGCAGCCAGTTCTTGTCGCTCCCGAGCGTGGTGTCCACCGCGAGGTCACCCGTCACGGTCTCGGTGGGCTTCCCGGCGCCCGAGCCGCCCGAGCCGCCCGAGTGGCTCGTGGTGCTGGTCGAGGTGGTCGTCGTGCCGCCGGTGCCGGCAGGCTGGTCGTCGTTCGAGCTGCCGCAGGCCGCCGCGCCGACGAGGAGCCCGGTGACCGAGGTCGAGAGCAGAAGGGGTAGCAAGCGCATGTCATGTCTCCTTGGTTGGCGCCGAGGATGGCGTCGCAGCGTGCCGGAGGCGTGTGCGCCGTGTGACTTCTCGGTAGCGCCGGTCGGAGCTCGGACTCCCAGGGTGGTCAGTAGGTGTAGCCGGCACCGATGGAGAAGGTCGCACCGGTCCGGTAGCGCGAGATCACGTTGTCCTCGGACGGCACGGGCCCCTGCGTGCGCTCGACCTGCGCGAGCGCGAGGTTCGTGGCGCTGACCCTGAGGTCGAGGCCCTCGACGACCCGCTGGGTGAGCGCGAGGTCGAGCTCGTGCCGTGGCTGCTCGTAGACGTCGGGCAGGCCCTGCGTGCCGACCTGCGCGATGCTGCGCCCGGCCACGTTGTAGGCGAGGCGGGCGCGCGTGCCCCGGTCGTCGTCGCTCCAGTCGAGTGCCACGTTGACGACGAACGGGGCCTGATTCGCGAGCGGACGCGACGTGTGGGTCACGAAGGCGCTCTCGCCGGCGCCGAGGGCCACCTCCGAGTGCACCAGGGTGAGGTTCGACACGAGCGACAGCGGGGCGAGCTCCGGAATGACGAAGCCGAAGCTTTTGCGCAGCTCGAGCTCGAGCCCGAGCAGGCGAGCGGCCTCGGCGTTGGCAAAGGTGACGATGCCGCGCGCGCCGGCGGCCTGGATGACCTCCTCGATGGGGTCGCGGAGGTGCTTGTAGAAGACGCTGACGGCCGCCACCTCGCGCAGCGTCGGAAACCACTCGAAGCGCAGATCCGCGTTGACGACGCGCGTGAGGGCGAGGTCGGGGTTGCCCTGTACCTCGCGGCCGCCGTAGTAGTCGCTGAAGGCGAAGGGCGCGAGCTCGCGCAGTTGGGGCCGCGCCACGGTGCGCGTGACCGAGGCCCGCAAGTTGGCGTTCGGAAGCGCGTTCCAGAGCAGGCTCGCAGCCGGGAGCCAGTCCGTGCTGGCGAGGTCGCTCTCGGCCACGGTGACGTCCGGGGTGAAGGGGTCGAAGGAACGGATGGTCTGGCGCGAGGCCTCGAGGCGCTGGCCGACGAGCAGGCGCAGGCCGGGAGCCAGCGCGAGGTCGGCCATGACGTAGCCCGCGACGACGCGCAGGCCCGCGGCGTAGCCGTCGCTCGACCGGGTGTTCTCCTCGAGCTCGAGCAGCGACCCGATGTTGGCGGAGGTGAAGAGCTGGTCCGGGCAGGTGGCGTCCCAGCTCGTGGTCGGGCACACGAGCGAAAGCGGCGGCGACCCGGGCATCGGACGGAAGCGGAAGCGGCGCGCGTCGAAGACGCGCTCGCGGAGGTCGAAGAGCATCCCCGCCTTGAGGCGACTCGGCGCGTCGCCGCCGCCGAGTGGCTGCGTCCAGTCGAGCTGGCCGCCGTAGCTCTGCTCGTGCTGGTCGGAGTAGAAGTGGGAGCCGCTCGCTGCGTCGGACTCGAACGCGTAGCCGAAGGCCGGGTCGAGCGTGTACACGGTGCCGCGGGTATCGGGCTCGTAGCGCCCGGCTCGACCGAGCGACAGGGCCCAGGCGAGGGTCGCGTCGCCTGCGGCGGCGATGGCGTGGCTGCCCCGCAGCTGTCCGAACACGAGTGCGCGGCTGGCGAAGGCCAGGCGCGTCTCGTGCAGCTCTGCGCCCTTCTCCTCGTGGAATCCGTCGATCTCGGTTGCCTCGTCGTCCGCGGAGCGACTGTAGAGCCCGGTGAGCGTGAGCCGCTGCTCCGGCGCGGGCTCGTACGCCACGCTGCCGAGCGCTCCCCAGCGCACCCTGGGCGGCGGCGAGCGCGGGGGCGAGCAGCCACGCGGCGGCGGCGATGGATCGCAGGGAACGCTTCATGGTGGGAAGGGACGGCGCGCGTCTCAGTGCGCGAGCGGCTCGGTGAGCATGGCGATGGAACGGGCGCCGGCCGCACGGGACGCGTCCATGAGCTCGACGGCGTCGCCGTAGCGGACGCCGTCGGCGGCATCGAAGTAGACGACCTTCTGCCTGGCCGCGGCGAGCATGCGGGGCAGGCGCGCCGCGAGCTCGACGCGCTCGATGGGCGCGGCGTTGACGCGCACCACGCCGGCGGCGTCGAGCGTCATGACGATGGGGGGCTCGGCCTCGTGCGGCTCGGCGCGTGCGGGTGTCGCCTCGGCGTCGGGCTCGCGGGGCAGGTTGAGCCAGAAGGTCTTGGTCATGAGGGGCGTCACGACCATGAAGATGATGAGCACGACCAGCGCGACGTCCACGAGCGGTGTGACGTTGACGGTGGGCGTGGGGTGGCGCTCGCCGCCCGAGGTGGGGCTCATGGCCATGTTGCACCTCCTGCCGGAGCGGACGGAACAGGCGCTGGGATGGTGTCAATCATGGCCGGAGACCGTCGGTTTCTTCTCGGTAACCTTCAGGGAGAGGCCCGGGTAGCCCAGCCGCTGAAGCGCGGCGAAGGTGTCGCGGACGGCGACGTAGGGCAGCGCCGCGTCGGCCTTGAGCAGGAGCTTTCTCTGCCCGTCCGTAGCGCGTAGCTCCGCGAGCCGGGGCTCGAGCTCCGACCGGTCGATGAGCGCCTGCTCGAGCCGGACGGCGCCGTCCGCCGACAGCGTGACCTCGATGGGCTCGAGGTCCTTCGGCTTCGCGTCCGGCGTCGTGACCACCGGGAGCTCGAGGGCCGCGCCGTCCTGCAGGGCAGGCGTGATCACCATGAAGATGATGAGCAGCACGAGCACCACGTCGACGAGCGGCGTGACGTTGATGGTCGGCTCAGGCGGCCTTCTTCGCGCGCGCGTGGCGTCCGGGCTGGCGCCCATCGCGTTCCTCCATTTCGTCGCAGAGCTCGCCCGCAGCGCGGGCGAGCGCCACCTCGACGGCGTTGACCCGCGTCGTCAGGTAGTTGAAGAGCAGCACCGCCGGGATGGCGACCAGCAGGCCTAGCGCGGTCTCGACCAGCGCCTCGGCGATGCCGCCGGACACGGCACCGATGCCGCCGGCGCCGCTCCGGGAGATGCCCTGAAAGGCGCTGATGATGCCGACGACCGTCCCGAGCAGGCCGATGAACGGCGCGACGGAGCCCACCGACGCCACCACCGCGAAGCCGCGCCGCAGGTCGAGGCCGAGGGCCTCGCGCACGCGCTCCGCCTCGTGGCGGGCAGCCTCGGCCGGGGTGAGGCCGCGCTCGCCGCGCTCGCCCCCGCCGAGCAGCAAGGCGTGGCCGTGTCCCGGCGCGTGGGGGAGCACCGTCGCGTGCCCGTGATGCGGGGCGTCGGCGGCGTGCTCCTCGCCCTCGTGGCCGCGCTGATAGCGCGCGGCGAGGGCCGTGACGAGGCGCGCGAGCGGCGAAGCCCGGTGGCGCCGTCCGACGGTGACCACCGCATCGAGGTCCCAGGCGGTGAGCGCGAGCTTGGCCTCGCGCATGAAGGCACGGGAAGCGCGCGCGGCCCGGCGCAGGGCGAGCAGCCGCTCGACGAACACGGCCAGGGTGGCGACCGCCATGGCGAGCAGGACGAGCGCGATGGCGCGGCTCAGCGGGCCCATGCCGCTCCAAATGTGGGCTAGGTCGAAGGACATCTCGGATCTCCTGTGGGGGCCCCGCGGGGCTAGCTCCTGATGCGGAAGGGAAAGCGCGCCGTGGCGGCGAAGCGCACGGGCCGCCCCTCGCTCGTGGCGGGCTCGAAGCGCCAGCTCGCCACGGCCGCGACGCACGCGGCACGCAGCTCCTCGGGACCGGCGGTGGCACGCACCTCGGCGACGTCGCCGCTCTCGGTCACGACGTACCGCACGGTCACGGTACCCTCGACCCCCGCCGCCTTGGCGCTCGCGGGATAGGCGGGCGGCGTGCGCGACAGGGGTTTCGGCGGCGCGACGTCCTCTCGGGTCGCCTTCACCGCGGGGGGAGGCCTCGGCGCCGGCGCGGGCGGCGCCGGGGTCGGCGGTGGCGGCGCCGGCCCGGTGGGCTCGCGGGGCGCGCCGGGCTCGTCACTGCCGTGCGCGTCGGCGTCGGCGTACGGATCGGCGCCGTCTGCGCCCGCGGCGCTCGGGTCGCCCTCGCGCGGCGCTCCCGTGGGGACGACCTTGGGCTGCACGAGCGGCGCAGGGCCCGTGCGCCGCGGCGCCGGCGGGGGGGGGGGGGGGGGGGCGGG
>JACRDA010000496.1 GCA_016212965.1 Myxococcales bacterium | reverse complement strand
GGGCGCCGCGCTGCCGCTCGGCGCCGCGCTCGCGGACGGGCTCGCGGAGCCCGACATGGCCGGCGAGGCGCTCTCGCCGGGCGCCGCGGCCGAACCGCTCGCGCTCGCCGCCGGAGCCGCGCTCGGCTTCGTGCTGGCGCTCGCCTTGGCAGCGCTGGTCGTCCGCTTGGCACCGCTCGTCGTCGCACCACCGGGTCCGGCGCTGTCACCGCAGCCCGCGAGCGGACCCAGAGCGCAGAGCGAGAGCACGAGGCACATCCCGTATCGGTTCATCTTCGTCTCCTCGGTACCGTGACGCGGCGGGCTCCGACAACGGGCCCGCCCTGCTGTTCCGCCGGCGCAAGAGCGCGTGGGCGGGTCGTGCGGCCGGAGCCGCAGACTAGGGTAAACGGTCGCCGGGCACCTGCCCGGGTCACCGCGGCGCGCACGATCATCCAAGTTGGCGCACTGCGCAACTCAAAACCTCGGGCTGCCGCGTCCCCGCCCGACACCGGGTGCGAGGCGGACTAACCAGGCACATGGGTGCGTGCTAACGTCGCGGCCGACAGTGACGCTGCGAGAAGGGGAGCTCATTCACTCGCGCTATCGCCTGCTCCGCGCACTCGGAAAGGGCACGAGCGGGTCGGTCTGGGCGGCGCGCAACGAGCTCATCGAGCGCGAGGTCGCGCTCAAGGTCATGGACCCGCAGGTCATGAGCAACCGCGTGCTCTTGCAGCGGTTTTTCAACGAGGCCAAGGCCATCGGGCGGGTGAACCACCCGTCGATCGTCGACATCCTCGACCTCGGCCAGGCCGAGGACGGCTCGCCCTTCCTCGTGCTCGAGCTGCTCGACGGCGAGCCGCTCGACGCCAAGCTGCGCCGCGACGGCATCCTCGACCCCGAGACGCTGTTCGACGTGTGCGCGCCGGTCGCCCAGGCGCTCGGCCTGGCCCACCAGCAGGGCATCGTGCACCGCGACCTCAAGCCGGCGAACATCTTCCTGCACCGCACGGCAACCGGCCAGCTCGTCGGCAAGATCCTCGATTTTGGCATCAGCAAGGTGCAGAGCGCGAGCTCGACGAACTTCTCGCTCACGAAGACCGGGACGGTGGTCGGCTCGCCCGCCTACATGAGCCCCGAGCAGGCGGCGGGGCGCGAAGATCTCGACGGGCGCGCCGACGTGTGGTCGCTCGGGGTCGTGCTCCACGAGGCGCTGACCGGCGTGCTGCCCCACGAGGCCCCGAACTACAACGCCCTCATGGTGCGCATCCTCACGCACGACGTGGCCCCCATCCGGCAGCGGCGCCCCGACGTGCCACCGGTCGTCGGCCACATCGTCGACCGCTGCCTGCAGCGCTCGCGCGACAAGCGCCCGACCGCGCAGGAGCTGTCGGCGCTGATGCAGGACGCCGTCCGCGTGCTGCGCGCCGAGCGCTTCCAGCGCACCGGCGGGCGCCGGCTCGGCGACCGCGCGCCCCGGCAGCGCAAGGCCGATGCCGCGCTCTGGCGCACCATCGCCGTCGGCGCGCTCTCCGGCCTCGTCACGGGCCTGCTCGTCGTCATCGTGGGCTACTACCTCCTGCGCTGAGCGCGCGCCGGCGCCGGAGGGCGCGCGCCGTGGCAGCCGCGAGCGTCACGAGCGCGCCCGTCGCCACGAGCGGCAGGGCGTAGGAGAGGACGCCCGCGAGCGCGAGGAGCAGGAAGAGGAGCAGGAAGAAGTCCTGCTTCAGGACGAGCGCCGCCGCGCGCACGACGCGCGCGCCGAAGCTCGTGCCCGCGGGCAGCTGCCAGCCGAGCGCGTAGAAGTCGCCGGAGCCGAGCTCGGCGAGCTCGCGGTAGTACTGGGCCGCGGTGAGCGCGCCCGCGCCGACCGCCACCCACGCCGAGGCCGCGAGCAGCTCGCCCCCCGGCAGCCCGCGCGCCCCGAGCCCGAGCGCCGCGTAGAACACGAGGTTCGACAGATCGTCGAGCACCGTGTCGAGCCACGCGCCGAGCCGCGAGGCCTCGCAGCGCACCCGGGCGAGCTCGCCGTCGACGCCGTCGCAGACGGAGTTGAGCTGCATGAGGGCCGCCGCGGCGAGCGTCGGCCCGTAGCCGCCCTCGGCCGCGAGCCAGGCCGCCGGCAGGCACAGGCAGAAGGTCGCGATCGAGAGCTGGTTCGGGGTCACGGGCAGCTCGACGAGCCGCCGCGACAGGGCGAGCGACAGGTGGCGGTTGAGGTGCCGCGACACGAGCCCATCCACGGGCTTGCGGCAGTCCTCGAACAGGCGCCGCGTCGCCTCGCGCCGCCCGGCCGGGGTCCCGGCGTCGGCGCACCACCCGGCCGCGACGTCGACCAGGGCGAGCCCACCCCGCGCCGCGAGCGCCCGCGCGGCGGTGCAGAGGTCGGGGCCCGGGCTCGCGCCGAGGGCAGCGAGGAGCCGCGCGCCGTCGCTCGCGGCGAGCGCCCCGCACGCGAGCCCCGCGCACGTCGCGACGGCACCGGGCGAGTCCGCGCGAGCCGCGAGCGACAGCGCGCGCAGGCTCGCGGGGTCGTGGACCCGGGCCGCATCGACGACGAGCAGCGGCACGGCGCCGGCACCCGTTCCGACCCGCGCCGCGAGCGCGCGGCACGCCGCAGGCGCGTCCGGCCCGAGACAGGCGACCTCGAGCGCGAGCCGGCGCGCGCGCGGATCCCGGGCGAGCGCCAGCCCCTCGGTGTCGGCACACTCGGGCAGCACGAGCCACACGCGCGCCGCACCGGCCGCGGCCGCCGTGAGGACGGCGCGGAGCGCGAGCGGCAGGCCCGCGAGCCGGTCGCTCGCCCGGGCGCCGGGGCGCGGGTCGAGCGCGAGGACGACGGCATCCATGGCGGAGCCGAGGTTCCCACGAAGACCCGAAGATCAGAAGAGCGGGGGCGGGCGCGGGCGCGGGCGCGGGCGCGGGTGCGGCGCGCGGCGGTCATCGGGCGCGACAGGTTCCGAAAGGGGAACGCCAGGCGGGGATGAGCGCGTCATCCCGCCCCGCAGTTCCCCGTCTGGGAACGCGCGGTGGGGATGACTCGCGCGCGCGGCGCTCATCGGCCGCGACAGTTCCCGAAAGGGGAACGCCGGGCGGGGATGAGCGCGTCATCCAGGCCCGCAGTTCCCCGTCTGGGAACGCGCGGTGGGGATGACTCGCGCGCGGGCGCGGGCGCGGGGGCGGGGGCGTGAGGGGGGGGCGGGCGCGGGGGCGGGCGCGGGCGCGACGGGTTCCGAAAGGGGAACGCCAGGCGGGGTGCCGGGGAGTATCATCGCGAGCACGATGCGCTCGCCGCCGAAATCGATGCTCGCCGCGGGGTGCGCGGCCGTGCTGTTCGGCGCGCTCGGCTCGGGGTGCGGGCCGGCGAGCGAGGGCGACGGGGGCGGGACGGGCGGGGCCGGTGCGACGGGCGCGGGCGGGGCCTTCGACTATCCCCACCTCGACACGGGCAGCTGGCTGCTCGAGGGGCTCGCCACCACCGTCAACGGGCTCTACCCGCCCGCCGTCGCGCACACGAGCGACGGCACGAGCTGGCTCGTGTGGTCGGAGTACGACGGCGCGAGCCCCTACCGGCTGTGGCTCGCGCACGGGCGGCCGGGGAGCTGGGTCGTCGAGCCGCTCGAGCCCGGCGGCCGGGCGAGCCTGCGCGCGCACGGACAGGAGCTCCACCTCGCCTACGAGGGCACGGCGAGCGGGAGCTACGACGTCCTCTACCTGCGCTTCGATGGCGAGACCTGGCACGGCCCGCTGAACCTCTCGGCGGCCGCCGGGCCGCCCGGCGACTGGCCCTACGACGCCGCCCCCGAGATGATGGTGTCGCCGGCCGGCGAGCTCGCCGTCGCGTACACGAGCCAGAGCGACTTCGGCGCGACCGAGGTGCGGGTCCAGCGCATCGAGGACGACACCCCCGTCGGGCCGCCGCGCAGCGTGCTCGGCACGAGCTGCTACGACAAGCGCGCCGTCCTCGACGCCGACGGCGTCGCGCACGTGCTCGCGACCTGCAACAGCCAGTACGTCTACCTCGACGACGCCGAGGGCGAGTTCGCGTTCGCGACGCTCCCCCCGGTGTCGCTCCTCGCCCTGCCCCTGCTCGAGCTCGGCCAGAACGGCCGCACCGTGCACTTTGCGAGCCGGGGGGCGGACGAGTGCGACTACGTCGGGTACACCCGCGGCTCGGGCGACATCTACGGCGAGCCGGTCACGCTCCCGGTGTGCGGCGGCATCACCAACCTGCGGCTCGCGGTCGACGGCTTCGGGCGCGCGCTCGTCGCCTTCGCGGGCGAGTACGCCGGCGGCTTCGGCGCCACGCGCGTCTCGTTCTCGTACTACGAGCACGGCGCGGAGCTCGAGCCGGCGAGCACGGTCGCCGAGACGAGCGCGGGCGGCATCGACGTCGGGGGCATCAGCGTCGATCCGACGACCGGCCTGCCGCTCGTCGGCCTGTGGCGCTACGAGCCGACGACCGGCGGGTACGTCGTGACCGCGGCGTCCTACATGCCGTAACGTCACATTTTCCCGGTAGCCGGCGCGGAGCCGCCCCCGGGGTGAAAGGTCGCAAGCCCGGATGCGTTACAGCGACATGATGACCCACCGACGACTGCTCGTCGCCGCGCTCGCGCTCGGCCTCGGTGCCACCGGGTGCGCCAAGCTCGCCCCCTTCACCCACGAGCTGCGTACGGCCAGCAGCCTCACGGCCGACGACATCAAGAACCTGCAGTTCTACGTGTCGCACGAGATCCACCTGCGCCGCGAGCTCAAGACCGACAGCCGTCAGATCACGGGCAACCACAAGCTCGTCGTCACCGCCGGCAAGACGGTCGAGGAGGTCGTGATCGAGGAGAAGACACCGGGCGTCGCCGTCGAGGTCGGGCCGCGCCACATCGAGATCAGCTTCGAGGAGGGCACGAGCCTGCGCTTCGCGCTGCGCGGCGAGGCCCCGCCGGTGTCGCAGCCCCTCAAGAAGACGCGCCCCTACGCCGAGGGGCCGAACCCGTTCCCGGGCAACGATCCGGAGCCCGAGCCGCCGCCCGTGCGCGAGTC
This sequence comes from Myxococcales bacterium, assembly GCA_016212965.1. Lineage (GTDB taxonomy): Bacteria > Myxococcota_A > Polyangia > Polyangiales > Polyangiaceae > JACRDA01. The sequence continues at coordinate 6,944 of JACRDA010000496.1, read as the reverse complement.
CGGCGTCGGCGGCAGCTACTTCGTCACGCTCGACCCCGGCGGTCGCAACGTGACCTTCCAGGGCGTCACCTTCGAGGCCGTCGAGCAGAGCTACCAGGCCCACCTGCTCATCGACACCGAGGCGCTCGAGGACGTGGTCGAGAACCGCACGGTGCTCGGCGGGCGCAAGCTGGGCCTCCACGCCCTGCCGGTGAGCGAGTCGCTCGCGCGCGCCCTGCCCTGGCGACCGCTCGAGGGCTGAGCCCACGCGGCCGCGCCGGCTCCGTGCCGGCGCGGGTTTTGCCGCCGCCCCGGATGCGCTACGCACGGCGCATGAGCGACAGCGTCTCCAAGGGTCTGTTCGAGCGCGCCAGCAAGGTCATCGCGGGCGGGGTGAACAGCCCCGTGCGCGCCTTCCGCGCGGTCGGCGGCGAGCCCGTGTTCGTGAAGTCGGCGCACGGCGCGCGCATCGTGGGCGCCGACGGGCGCGAGTACATCGACTACATCGGCAGCTGGGGCCCCGCGATCCTCGGGCACGCCGAGCCCTCCGTCGTCGCCGCGGTGCAGAAGGTCCTCGCCGACGGGCTGTCCTTCGGCGCGCCGACCGAGCTCGAGGTGCGCTTCGCCGAGGCGATCATCGCGGCCGTGCCGAGCATCGAGCTCCTGCGCTGCGTGTCGAGCGGCACCGAGGCCACCATGAGCGCGATCCGCGTGGCGCGCGGCTTCACGAAGCGCGAGCTGTTCGTGAAGTTCGAGGGCTGCTACCACGGCCACGCCGATCACCTGCTCGTCAAGGCGGGCAGCGGCCTGGCGACCTTCGGCGTGCCCGACTCGGCCGGCGTGCCCGAGTCGGTCGCGCGCGGCACGCTCACCCTCGCCTACAACGACACGGCCGCCCTGCGGGCGCTGTTCGAGGCGCGCGGTCGCGAGATCGCCGCGGTGATCGTCGAGCCGGTCGTCGGCAACATGGGCTGCGTGCCGCCCGAGCCGGGCTTCCTCGCCGCGATCATCTCGCTCTGCGAGGCGCACGGCGCCGTCGCCATCTTCGACGAGGTGATGACGGGCTTCCGCCTCGCGCGCGGCGGCGCGCAGGAGCGCTTCGGCCTCCGGCCGCACCTGACGACGCTCGGCAAGATCTGCGGCGGCGGCATGCCGCTCGCGGTCTACGGCGGCCGGCGCGACATCATGCAGGTGGTCGCGCCGCTCGGGCCCGTCTACCAGGCCGGCACGCTCAGCGGGAACCCCGCCGCCGTGACGGCCGGGCTCGCCACCCTCGCGCAGCTCGACGCCGCCCTCTACGAGCGGTTGGAGGCGCTCGGCGCCGCGCTCGAGACCGGCCTCCGCGAGGCCGCCGGTGCCGGCGCGTGCGTGCAGCGCGTGGGCTCGATGATCACGCTCTTCTTCACGCCCGGCCCGGTGCGCTCCTGGGCCGACGCCAAGGCCTGCGACACGGCGCGCTTCGCGAAGTTCCACCGCGGCCTGCTCGAGCGCGGCGTGTACTGGCCGCCGTCGCAGTTCGAGGCCGCGTTCATCAGCGGTGTCCACACGCCCGAGGACGTGGCGCGCACCGTGAAGGCGGCCGCCGAGGCGCTCGCGTAGCGGCCCGGCGCTCGCCGCCCTGGAGCCGGGGGCCCGAAGTGCTAGGCTCCGACCCCATGCGCCCCGAGGAGCTGCGCGCCCTGTCGAAGGACGAGTTGATCCGCCGCGCCGAGACCCTCGGCGTGCCGCGGCCCCGCGTGCTCACGCAGGTCGAGCTCGTGGACGAGATCGTGCAGCGCACCACGGTGGGAGAGCGGCGCGAGCGGGCGCGCGGCTGGCTCGGCAAGGCGCGCGATCTGCTGGCGCGCGTCGTCGAGCGCGGGCTTCACCTGCCGGACGCGGCGGCCCGCTTCGCCTCCGCTCCGCGGCCCCCGATGCCGCGCACGCCGCCGCCACTCCCGACCGTGACCCTGGCCGAGATTTACGCGGCGCAGGGGCACCTGCCGCGCGCCATCAGGGTCCTCGACCAGGTCCTCGAGCGCGAGCCGGGCCACGCCGAGGCGCTCGGCCTGCGCGCCCGGCTGGCGGCCACGCTGGCCCACGAGGCGGCGTCGACCTCCGTCCCCGCGGCGCCCGCGCCGCCCGCTGCCGCTGCGACGCCCTTGCCCGCGAGCACCTCGACCGATCCGCCGGGCGAGGCGGGCGCGGCGAGCCCCGATGAGCCTTCCATGAAGCCGACCGACTCCCCCCCGACGCCCGCCGACCCGGCACCCCCAGCGCAGACGACGACCTCGCCGGCCGCCGAAGCACCGCCGCAGGCGACCGTCGCGACGCCCGCACGCGCCACCGCGGCGCCCGCGACGACGGCGACGGGAGACGACGCTGCGGGTCCGCCGACCGAGCCGTCGGGCGGACGCGTCCCGCCGGCGCCCGGCGTCGCGCCGCATCTGGGCGTCGTCGCGCTCGCCGCCGACGGGCCGGTCGCCGAGGCCGAGCTCGCCCCGCCCCCGCGACCGAGCTCGGCGCAGCTCGAGGAGATCGAGGCCAGCGAGGCCGAGCTCAACGCCGAGGCCGCGCGCCTCGAGGCGGACGCCGCCGCAGGCGAGACCACGGACGACGTGGCGCTCGACGCGGGCGAGGCGGAGCTGCCGGCCGGCTACGGTGTGGACGAGATCGTCGCGCTCGCGGTCGATCCGACGACCGCCTACGTGTACTGGGAGGTGCGCCCGGCGCGCTTCGCGCGGGCGCGCTGGAGCGACCCGACGGGCAAGCTCGTCGTGCGCGTGCTCACCGCCGAGGTCGAGGGCGGCCACGGCGTGCTCCGGAGCTGGGACAACGAGGTCGTCCCGCTCGCGGGCGATCTCTTCGTCCGCGGCCTGCCGGCCGGCTCGGAGGTGCGCTTGTGCATCGCCTGGAAGGCCGGCGAGCACTTCGTGCCGCTCGCCGTGGCGCCCGAGCTGCAGATGCCGCACGAGCTGGTGTCGCCGCCCGCCCCGGCCGCCGAGGTCGCAGAGCGCGGGTCCGACACGCCGGAGCCCACGTACTTCCAGCAGGTGCAGCGGGCGCCGCTGCGGCCGCGCTTCGAGCCGCGCCGCGGGCGGCTGCGCCCGATCGCGGTGACCTTCGGCGCACCGAGCCCCGATCGCGGCGAGCCCGTGCGGGCGGCCCTCGCGGGGCCCGGCGGTCCAGAGGCCACCTACGAGGAGCTGCCCGGCACCGGCGAGTCCACGCCGGTGCGCCGGCCGGGACGCGTCACGCGCACGACGCGCCGGCGGCTCGGCGGCGCGAGCGACCTCTACACCGAAGAGGAGCTGCGCCAGCAGGAGGAGCTCGGCGAGCTCGCGGGCCCGGGCAAGCGCCGCGGCGGCGCGAGCGACCTCCACGGCGGCGCGAGCGATCTCAGCCAGCGCCGCGGTTGAGCGCACGAGCCGCAGGCGCTCCCGATCACCGGCGTCGCAGGACAGGCGCGCGCGGCGTCACCGCGCGGCAGGCAGTGCGCTCGCCTCGCCCGCGGCGCCCTCGCAGCCGTGCTCGGGCAGTAGCGCCGCGAGCGTCGGCAGCGCGTTGGCGCACGCCGCCGCGGCGTCGATCCCGGGCCGCGCCAGCACCTCGCGCATGCGCACCGCGTTGTCGCGCATGGACGCGCCGCTCGCCCCGGGCATCTTGGCCCCGAGGCAGTCGAGGGCCCGGAAGTAGGCGGAGCACGGGGCGGGGAGCGCAGCCGCGGCGATCGCGGACGACGTGACGGGGCGCCGCGCCGGCCCGTCCGCCGTGCTGCCGGGCTCGCTCGGGCTCGGGTCCGCGCAGCCGGCGAGCGCGCCGAGGAGCGCCGCGAGCACGGCCGCGCCGGCGCGACTTGCAGGGGGCGCGCTCACCCCTTTTCGCGCCGCTCGCGCAGCCAGCGCTTGATGGCCTCGCGGTCCGGGTAGGTGCTGGCGTCGTCGCCGGAGGCGAACATGGGGCAGTCCTCGCGGGCGCCGAAGGTCTTCTTGTCGACGAGCTTCGCGGTGCGGCGCTCGTAGATGGACACCTCCTCGTCGACGAGCTTCACCTGGATGGTGCGGCCGGGGCCCTTCTCGCCGGTCGCCTTGTAACCGGAGCAGCTCTTGCCGGGTCGGCCCGGGAGCTTGTCGGCGAGCGCGACCCAGTCGACGTCGCGGAGCTTCTGGGCCGGTCCGAAGATCTCGGCCTTGCCGTGCTCGACCCAGATGAGGCTGTGCGCGGCGGGCGCGCTCGCGCCCACGTCACCCGGCCCGAAGAGCACCGGCCGGCCATCCTTGAGCGCCTCGAGGGCCTTGCTCGCGCCGTACGACACGCTGTGCGGCGGCAGGCTCACGTCGAGGGCGCCCCCGCCGGGGAAGGTGAGCCGCAGCGACGCCTGCGGGTCGAGCTTGTAGCGGAAGTCGAAGGCGTCCTTGGGGGTGAGCTCGCCGATGCGCGCGGCGAGGTCGAGCTTGGCGGCGAAGTCGCCGCGGTCCCCCGCATCCTCCTCGCGCTCGCCGAGCTTCACCTTGGTGCCGCGCGGCAGCTTCTCGAGGCGCACGCTGTACTCGAAGTCGGGCACGTGCACCGTGCCCTTGGCACCGATCTCCTTCAGGGTGAGCTTGCCGTCCTTCCACTCGACCGTCGGGAGCGCCGTCACCGGCGGGGCCGGCGGCCGCGGGCGCTCCTGCGTCCCACCGCCACCCGGGCTCGTCGCGGGGCCCGCGCTCGGCGCCGGCTCGTCGCCGAGCCCGTCGAGGATGCCCGCGCCGTCCTTCTTCCCACAGGCGGTCGCCGCGAGGAGCAGCGCCACGCCCACCGTCCCACGCCATCGGTCGCTCGGTCTCATGACGCGCGCATCCTACGCCCGCGCGCGCGGGGTTCTTCCCGCGCGGAGCCGCGACGGGTCGCGTCGGTCACCCGTGGACCTTCTCCCCGAACGCGCGCATCCACTTCGTCTCGTCCGCGTCGAGCGGCCCCTTGTCGAGCGCGGCGAGGTTCTCCTCGAGCTCGGCCCGGGTCTTCGGACCGGTGAGCGCCAGGTCGACGTGGGGGCTCGAGAGCTGGTAGCGGTAGCAGTCCCCGGCGGTCATGACCGGCCCGTCCCAGCCCTTGGGGCCCTTGAGGAGCTTGCGCCACGAGGTCGCCGTGTACGCCAGCAGGGTCGGCCGGCCGTCTCGGACGTGGGGGAAGATGTCGCGCTCGGCGCCCGGGTGCGCCGCGTTGTACCGGATCATGAGCAGATCGAGCGGCGAGCTCTCGGCCAGGCGTCCGGCTCGCTTCCGATCGTGGATGCTGCAGCCGATGGCCCGCACCTTGCCGCTCTCGCGCAGCGCCAAGAGCTCGCGCTCGGTGCCGCGCGACCACGCCGCGCCGACTCCGAGCCAGCCGAGCAGCAGCACGTCGAGGTGGTCGGTCCCGAGCGTGCGCAGCAGGCTCTCCGCGGCGCGGCGCACGCTCCAGCCGAACCAGCCGATGGTCGCGTACCCGACCACGGCCACCTCGTCGCGCCGCCCGGCGAGGGCCTCCTTGAGCGGGCTCCGGAGCCCCTTGGCCCGCGCGGTCCAGAGGAAGAGATTCACGCCGCGGTCCATGGCCGCGCGCACGCCGGCCTCGTCGATGCCGTAGTTGGCGGCGAGGCCGAGGCGGAGCAGGCGCTTGCCGTGGAACGCGCTCGGCGCGCGGTGCAGCCAGTCGCCGGTCACTCGCCCTCGGGCCAGGGCGGCACGGGTTTGGACTCGCCGGGCTTCATCCCGCCGACGTGCTTCAGCATCTTCTGGTACTGCGGGTGGCTCGGCGGATAGCGGAACTGCGCGTCGCCGACGGCGCCGCTCGGTCCCTCGGCGCGGAGCATGAGGACGAGGGTCCCGTCGGCCTCCATCGTCGCCGCGCCGATGGGCGCGGCCGCGCTGCCGGTCGGCAGAGCGGTCGCGCTCGCGCTCGGGTCCGCCAGGGGCGCATCGCTCTTGGTGCTCGTCATGCCGTTCGTCCCCGTGGGCTCGGTCCTGGACTGCGCCGCACTGCTCGTGGCGCCGGAGGTCGTCGCGGGCGTGCGCGGCGCGCCGTCGCAAGCGCCGAGCCCGAGTCCCCCCACCACCGCGGCCACCCGGAGAGCCAGCGCGCCGAGCCTCATGCCCCGTACATGCCCCAGCCGCACCCCCCCGGCAACCGTCACGGCCGGGCGGGAATGGCGGCGGGGGGCGCGCCCACCGGCGCCGCGAGCAGGTCGCGGACCGCGTCGAAGCGCTCGTTCGGGATGGTGAGCGCCAGGTTGTACTGGGCGATGCGCCAGCCGCCGTCGCGCCACAGCAGCACGCCGGAGCCGCGCGCCGGCCCGAGCTTCTCGGTCGCGAGGCGCTCGTCGAACCAGGCCACGCGCGCGCCGTCGCCGAGCGTGACGGTGCGGCGCTCGGCGACAAACGCCCACGCCTTGCCGCGCGCGAAGTGCGGGTGCGCGTAGGCGCGAAACGCGGCGACGTCCCAGCGCTCGCCGGCGTCCGTGCCGAGAAACACCCCCTCGGGCGCGAACGCGCCGAAGTAGCTCGCCTCGTCGCCGCGCGCCGCCGCCTCGTGCCACGCGTCGAGCAGAGCATGGGCGGACCGCTCGCGAGCGGACCGCTCGTCGCGCGCGAGCTCGGGCTCGAGCGCCCCCGCGCCGGGCGCGCAGGCGACGCCTGCGACGAGCGCCAAGCCCCCGACGAGGGGGACGGCGGACCGGATGGCTCGGCGGCACACGCCCGGAGCGTAGACCACCTCCGGAGCGACGCGCCACGAGCGCTCGCGAGCCGCGTGGCCGGGCACCGGCGGGCCGCCTGCGCGACGCCGATCGACGCGGGCCCGCGGCGCGTGCTCCAATGGCCGGCGCGCACTGCCCGCACGGCCCTTCCGGCCGGCGGCGCGCGACGAGGGCACCTTCGATGCGGACCACGGAACCTCGAGCGAGCGGCGCGCGCACGACCAGTGCCGCGCCGAGCTCGCGCCTCGCCTTCGCGGCCCTGACCCTC
>JACRDA010000494.1 GCA_016212965.1 Myxococcales bacterium | reverse complement strand
GCCGCGCGAGCCCAGCCTTGCGGGCCCCGGCCATCTCGACTAGCGCAAGCGCGGGTAGCGCGCGCGGGTAGCGCGTAGACTGGTCGCAGGCGGGTGGGCATCGACATGGCGAGGACGGGCGGCGCGTGGCTTTGGGGACTCGGTGCGCTCTGCGGCGCCGCCGCGGTCGGGTGCGGCTACGCCGTCGGCGCCGATCCGGTGAAGAGCAAGGCGGGCGCCGGGGGTAGCGGGGCCACCACCTTCTCGACCGCCACCGGCGGCGGCGGCGCGGGGCCGACCGGCGGCGCCGGCGGGGCGACGACCGGGAGCGGCGGCGCGGGCGGCAGCGGCGGCACGGTGGTGCCCGTGCCCGACCCCTTCGTGCCGACGGCCATGGGCACGGGCGAGTGGACCGGCACGCTGCCGCCGGGCGGCCTGTTCGATCCGGAGGCCACGGTGTACTTCCCGGGCACGGTGCTGCCGGGCGAGAAGTTCCCCATCGTGCTCTTCGCCCACGAGCTCGATCTCGGCGACACGGACTACGCGGCCACCCTCTCGCACCTCGCGAGCTTCGGCTACGTCGTGGCGAGCGTGGAGTACGACTACAACCCCCTCGACACGGACCACCACGCGCCCGTCGACTCGATGACCGCGGCGATCGAGCTCCTCACGCAGAGCCCGCCCGCCGCCATCGGCGCCATCTCCGACGGCACCCGCATCGTCGCCGCGGGGCACGGGCTCGGGGCCAAGGCCGCCGTGTGGATGGCGCTCGAGAACGGCAGCATCGACGCCGTGGTCGGGCTCGACGCGCTCGACGACGAGCAGGGCATCATCCCGTCGAGCAAGCGCCCCTCCATCACCCCCGAGATGATGGCCGGCATGGACGTGCCGGCCCTCTACCTCGTGACCGAGCGCGGGCCCGCGGGGCTCTCCGAGTGCGTGCCGCGCCCCTCGAACGGCTGCCGCTTCCGCGAGGCCACGCCGGCCGGCGTGCCGAGGTACCTCATGGTGCTCGAGGACTTCGGCCACCTGCAGCTCGTCGACGGCTACAACTGCCTGGCCTGCCTCACCTGCGACCGCGGCCCGCAGGCCACGCACGACGCGAAGCAGCTCGCGGCGCGCGGCCTCGCCGTCGCGTTCCTCGAGTACACGCTCCGGGGCAAGGCCGGCTACCTGCCCTACCTCGCCGGTGTCGAGCTCGAGGCCCTGCGCGCGCAGAACCTCGTGCGCGACGCGACGGCGGAGTGGCAGTTCTGAGTCGAGCAGGGAGGGGGGCAGGACAGGATGAAGAGCAAGGTCTCGGTCGCGGCGGCGCTGCTCTCGGCGGTCGTCGGCATGGTGGTGGGCTGTCGCCTCGAGCTCGACGCCGCGCCGCAGCAGGCGACGGTCGCGCGCTTCGACACGACCGCGGGCGTCATCCCGATGCCCTCCGACGTCGTCTTCGACGACGACACCGGCCTCGTGGCGCTGCCCATCGAGGACGACATGACCCCCGCCGAGCAGGAGTTCCGCGCGTTCCTCAACGAGGGCGACGGCTTCTCGACCGCCTTTCCGGCCAAGGTCGACTTCTCGGCGCCCATCGATCTCGCGTCGGTGACCCCCGAGCGCTTCCAGCTCTGGGACATGAGCGCGCAGCCGAAGCGGCTCGCCTGGGCCCGGGAGGCCGAGCGACCCGCCGGCTACGAGGGGCCGGTGGCGCGCCTCGACGACGCGCACACCCAGCTCATCGTCGACGCGCCGCGCGCCGGCTGGCGGCTCGGCGGCCGCTACATGCTGTTCGTGCGCGGCGGGGCCGACGGGGTGCGCGACGCCGCAGGCGCTCCGGTCGAGGTGGACAAGGCCTTCTACTTCCTGCGCCTGCGCCAGAAGCTCGACGCCTACGAGAACCAGCGCGCCTTCCCCGGCGACACGCGCGCCGCGCGCCTCGAGACGGCCGGCAAGCTCGAGGCGCTGCGGCTCGAGCTCGATCCGTTCTTCGCCTTTCTCGAGAGCACCGCCCTGCCCGCGGCCGAGCGCGTGGCCCGCGAGGACATCGTCGCGCTCTGGACCTTCCACGTCACGACCCGGAACGAGCTCGCGATGGACCGCGCCTCGCAGCGCGTGCCGCTGCCCTTCGATCTCTTGATCGAGCCGGACAGCGGCAAGGTCGAGCTCACCGCGGCGCCGTGGGACGACGCGCTCGAGCGCGACGCCAAGCTCCAGCTGAACGAGCTCGACGGCTTCGGCGTGTCGGCGAACCTCTTCTTCGAGACCACCCAGGCCGTCGACCCCACCACCGTCGACGCGCAGTCGGTGACGCTCTACCGCCTCGCCGCACCCTTCACCGAGGTGCCCCTCGCCGAGGTGCGGGTCATGGCCGAGGCGGGCGTGACGCCGTGCCAGCAGACCCCCCCCGCCTCCGACTGCCGCCACCTCGTGCTCGTGCCCGAGGACGCCGCCCTGCCCCTCGAGCCGCGCACGAGCTACGCCGTGGTCGTGTCGAAGACGGTGCGCTCGGCCGACGGCGGCCCCGTCGTGCCGATGCTCATCGGCCACTTCATGCGCGCCCCGTCGGCCCTCTACCTCGACGGCCAGAGCCAGATCGCCTCGCTGCCCGGCGACCTCGCCGCGCGCCTCGAGGGGACGCGCAGCCTCGTGGCCCCCCTGCTCGACTACCTCGGCCGCAACGACGTCGTGACGGCGTGGCCCTTCACGACCCTCGACGTCGAGCCCGACGTCGCCGCCCACGTGCACCGCGCCGACACGCTCGCGCTCCCCGTCGAGCCCACGGTGACGAGCTGGAAGACCCTCGACGCCTTCAACCGCGACGAGCCCTTCGAGAGCCTGTTCCCGGGCGCGCTCGCCCAGGTGGTGCGCGACGTGTACGCCCTGCGCCTCGGCGGCGTGGCGCGCGTCATCGAGGGCACCCTGCCCTCGCCCTACTACCTCGACCGCGAGACGCGGCGCTTCCGCGCCGACGGCGGCTACGAGCTCGAGGACGTGAAGTTCGTGATGACCGTGCCCGAGACGGCCACGGCCGCCAATCCCGCCCCGGTCGTCGTCTTCGCCCACGCGGTCGTCACCGACCGGCGCTTCGTGCTCACCATCGCCGGCGAGCTCGCGCAGCGGGGGCTGGCCGCGATCGCCATCGATCTGCCCTTCCACGGCGACCGCATCGCCTGCGTCGAGTCGAGCCTGGTCGCGATCCCGAACTTCCTCTCCCAGGAGCTCCGGGACCTGCTCGGCTACTACGACAACCTCATCATGCTGCCGCCGTGCGTGAGCGGCGACGCGGCGAGCTGCAGCGCCGACGGCAAATGCCTCGACGCGAACGGCGACGTCGAGCCCTTCAACAGCTTCCTCATGCTCGCCGGCAAGCCCGCCGTGATGGACGTGAAGCCCGCGTCGGGCGCGGCCTTCCTCGACATCAACGACATCCCCTACATCAAGGACCACTTCCTACAGGCGCTCGTCGACCTCGGCACCGTGCGGCGCTCGATCCAGCAGGCCGACTGGACGGCCGCCACGGGCTACCCCATCCGCAAGGACCGCATCCACTTCGCCGGGCAGTCGCTCGGGGCCATCCTCGGCGCCGTGTACGTGGCCTTCGACCAGGACATCGAGCGCGCCGTCCTCAACGTGCCGGGGGCCGACATGGTCGACCTCTTCATGGAGTCGACCTACTTCAGCCCGCAGTTCGAGGACTTCTTCGTGCGCGAGCAGATCCCCCAGGGCAGCTTCCGGCAGGAGCGCCTGCTCGACGTCGCCCGCTGGCTCATCGACTCGGTCGATCCGCAGGCCGTCGCGCACCTCTACCACGCGAACGGCAACCCCACCCTCCTGCAGATCGACAGCGGCGCGCCGGGCGGCGACATCGTCATCCCCAACCGCACGACGCGCGTGCTCCAGCGCGTGAGTGGGCTGCCGATGCGCGAGTATCCCTCCATCCTGCACGGCGATCTCGTCATCCCCGTCATCGGCGACACGATGCTGAACGACATGGCCGCCTTCCTCGCCGGCGAGATCAGTCAGTGACGGGCGCCGCGCGCTCGTACCGCCCGCGCCGCGCGCCCGCGGCCGCGCTCCTCTGTGGCGCGGCCACGCTCCTCGTCGCCCCGCGCCTCGCCACCGCCGGCGGCTACGAGGTCGCGCAGCAGGACGCCGCCGCCGCCGGCATGGGAAGCGCCGCCACGGGCCTCGCGGGCTCGGCGGCGGCCGGCTGGTTCAACCCGGCCGCCCTCGCCGACGGCGGCGGCCTGCGCACCGAGCTCGGCCTGAGCCTCGCCCTGACGACCCTGCACGCCGAGGCCCTCGAGGGAGCGCCCGACGCCCCGTGGGAGGCCGAGACCGACAACCCGGTCAGTACGCCCGCCTACCTCTACGCGAGCTTCGCCCACGCCGACTGGGCGGCGGGCGTCGCCGTGCAGACCGCCTTCGGCAGCGCCGTCGTGTGGCCCGACGACTGGGTGCAGCGCTTCGACATCCAGCGCTCGCAGCTGCAGTTCCTGCGCGTGGCGCCCTACTTCGCCTACCGCATCGACGTCGTGCGCCTGGCCGCGGGGCCCGAGCTCGACGTGGGCCGGCTCTACGTCAAGCGCGCGACCCACCACGTGGCCGAGGAGGGCTCGGCGGCGATGGTGCTCTCGGGCGTCGGCGTGGGCGGGCAGGGGTCCGTCTTCGTCGAGCCCGGCGGCGGCGTGTCGCTCGGCGTGAGCTACAAGAGCCGCGCGCTCGTGCCGCTCGAGGGCGACGCCGACTTCAACCTGCCGAGCGCCTTCGCCGCCGACTACCCGGATCAGCACGTCACCTCCGAGGTGACGCTGCCCGACCGCATCGCCTTCGGTCTCGGCGCCACCGTCGGACCGGTGCGGCTCGCCTTCGACGCCACGCTCACGCTCTGGGGCGTGAACGAGGAGCTCGCCTTCGACTTCGAAGACGAGGCGACGCCCGACCGCGTGCAGCCGAACGACTGGCGCCACACCTTCGCCCTGCGCGGCGGCGTCGAGTACACCCCGCTCGAGGAGCTCGCCGTCCGCGCCGGGCTCTACGGCGACGGCATCGCGGGGGCGCCCCCGCCCGACGAGACGCTCGCGCCCTCGTCGCCCGACGCGCCGCGCGTGGCCATCACCCTCGGCGCGAGCGCGCACCCGACCCCTTGGCTCTGGATCGACGCTTTCTACGAGCACCTGTGGCTGCTCGAGCGCGCCTCGACGAGCCCCGACGCGCCCGTCGCGGGCTACCGCGGCTCGGGCAACCTGTTCGGCTTCGCCCTGCGCACGGCCTTCGACCCGTTCGCCGAGCCCGAGCCCGAGCCCGAGCCCGAGCCCGGCGCCGAGCCCGCGCCCGCGCCCGCCACGCGGCAGTGACGAGACGCACGCGGGTTCTCTGCTAGGATCCCTCGGTGGATCGGGTCGAACAGGTCGAGATCCAGCTCGGGCACCTGTGCAACAACCGGTGCGTCTTCTGCAGCAGCGGCCTGCAGACGAGCCGCAAGGAGGTCGGGCAGCAGGATCCCGAGCCGGTCTACCGGCACCTCGCCGAGTCGGCGGCGCGTGGCGCCCGGCGGGTGACCTTCGTCGGCGGCGAGCCCACCCTGCAGCGCGAGCTGCCGCGCTACCTCGAGCGCGCGCGCGCCCTCGGGTACACCGAGATCGTCCTCTTCACGAACGGCGTGCGGGGTCCCCAGGCGGCCTACTTCGCGGAGCTCCTCGCCGGCGGGCCGCTCGAGCTGCGGATCAGCATCCAGGGCGGCGACGCCGCGACCCACGACCGCGTGGTCGGCCGGCAGGGCGCCTTCGGGCGCATCCTCGCCCTGCTCGAGCTCGCCCGTGAGCGGGGCCAGCACGTCACCGTGAACGCCTGCCTCAACGTCCTCTCCTACGCGAGCGTCGGGGGCTACCCCGAGCTCGCGCGCCGCTACGGCGTGCGCCAGGTGCACCTCGATCAGGTCAACCCGCGCGAGATCGGCGACCGGCCCCCGGGCCACCTCGGCACCATCCTCGCGCGCTACTCCGCCCAGGCGCCCCACCTCGCGCGCATGCTCGGCGCCTTCGAGCGCGATCTCGGGCCCGAGTACGACGTCAACGTCGGCAACTACCCCTACTGCCTCATGCCCGAGTGGGCCCACCGCATCCACCACGGCGGAGAGAGCACCGAGGTCGTACCCGCGGACTTCGGCACGGTGAGCGACCGGACCTGGGACAAGTACGGGCACAAGACGGCGGCCAAGCAGAAGCCCGCGCGCTGCGCCGAGTGCGCCTTCGACCCGGTGTGCACCGGCGTCTTCGACGAGTACGCCGAGCGCTTCGGCACGGACGAGCTCACGCCCATCCCGCGGGAGCGCCTGGCGCGGCAGCGCAACGCACCGCGCCTGTTCACCCTCGTCGCCCGCGCGCCGCTCCGGCGCCTGCTCGCCGCGGGGGCTCCGCCCGGCTACGAGCGCGTCGCCGCCGAGGTGCACGACTGCGACCCCGAGGCGCGGCTCGGCTACCGCACCCCCTCGGGCGCGGTCGTCACGGTGGCGGTGCGCCACGCGCGGGCGCCCGGCACCCCGCTCGTCGCCGGCGAGCTCGCGTCGCTCCACGCGGTCGACGAGACGCTCGCCGACGGTGCGCTCCCCCTGTTCGCCTGGGTCGCGACCGAGCTCGGCGAGCGGGCGCCCGTCGGCCTCGATCCGCCCACCGCCGCGCGGCTCGTCGCGTGGGCGGCGCGCGCCCGGCGCTCGCTCGCGCAGATCGTGACCCGCCTCGTCGACTCGGGGCAGGCGCGCGAGGCCACCTGGACGGCCGATGGCGAGAGCGCGTCCTGCGCCATCCGCGCCAGCGAGGCCGAAGGCGAGGAGCTGCGCGTGCGCTTCGTGACGCGACCCGCGTTCTCGCGCCCGCCCGTGCGGGCGATCTTCGCCGTCGGCAGCGAGGACGAGGCGAGCGCGGCGCCGACGCCCGCCGTCGGCCGCGTGATGCACAGCTTGCGGGCGGCCCTCGCCGCGGCGGGGCGCTGAGGTGGCGGCCGAGGGACCGCGCGGGCTGCCCGTCCTCGGGCGGCCGGGCAACGGCGCAACGCCTCGCAGTAGAGCCCCGAGCGCCGGCTCGCTCCTGCGCGCCGGCAACGTGACGGCGGCCCCCGCGGGCGACCGGGCGCCGCGCTGGCCCGCGAGGCCCGGCGGGCACGTCGTCCTGTTCCAGCCGCGCGTCGGGTACATGGACCACATGCGCAGCAAGCCCGCCCTGCCGCTCAGCCTGCTGCACGCGGCGGCGCTCACCTGGGAGCGCCACCCCGTGGTCGTCATCGACCAGCGCGTGCACGCCGACTGGCGCGCGCGGCTCGTGCGCGAGATGCGCGCGCAGCCGCTCTGCCTCGGCATCACCTGCTACACCGGCCCGATGATCGCGCGGGCGCTCGAAGCCGCAGCGGTCGCCCGCGCCGCCAGTCCCGACACGCCCATCCTCTGGGGCGGCGTGCACGTGGGCCTCTTGCCCGAGCAATCCCTCGCCCACCCGCTCGTCGACCTCGTGGCGCGCGGCGAGGGCGAGGCCACGCTCGGCGCGCTCGCCGACGCGCTCGCGGCGGGGAGCGACCTCGCGGCGGTGCCGGGCCTGTCCTACCTCGACCGCGACGGCCGCTACGTCGCGACGCCCGCGGCGCCCTACCTCGACGTGACGGCGGCGCCCGAGATCCCGTATCACCTCGTCGACGTCGCCGACTACATGCCGCTCTACGAGGGCCGCCGCAGCCTCTACATGGAGAGCTCGCGCGGCTGCCCGTACGCCTGCACCTACTGCTACAACGTCTACTTCAACGACCGCCGCTGGCGCGCCCAGTCGCCCGAGCGCGTGGTCGAGCGGGTGCGCTTCGCGAAGGAGCGCTTCGGCGTCGAGGACGTCTACTTCACCGACGACGACTTCTTCATCGACGCCAAGCGCTCGCGCGCCATCGTGGCGGGGCTGCGCGGCCTCGGCGTCAGCTGGCAGGTCCAGGGCTCGGACATCGTGTGCATCAGCAAGATGGACGACGCCTTTCTTGCCGAGCTGGCCGAAAGCGGCTTCCGGCGCTTCACCATCGGCATCGAGACCGGCTCGCAGCGCATGCGCGACGTCATGAAGAAGGCCGGCGACGTGGAGCTCGTGGTGGCGACGCTGGCACGCCTCGCCAGGTACCCGTTCATCGTGTTCGGCTCCTTCATCGCCAACACGCCCGGCGAGACGCGCGCCGACGTGCGCGCCTCGATCGAGCTCATGCAGCGGCTCCATGCCGTGAACCCGAACTTTCGCAACTCGCCCGTCTACCACTACGCGCCGTTCCCCGGCACGCCGATGTTCGACGACGCCCGGCGTGCGGGCTTCGTGCCGCCCGGCTCGCTCGAGGGCTGGAGCGCCTTCTCCTACGAGGGCAACGGCGGCGCCTACCGCGTCGGCGGCGAGCCGCCCGAGTTCTACGAGCGGCTCTACGTCGCGACGCTGTTCAACGACCGCAAGGTCGAGGAGTACACGGTGCCCTGGCCGGTGCGCCTGGCGGCGCGCGTCTACCGGCCCATCGCGCAGAAGCGCCTCGAGCACCTGTACTTCGGCTTCATGCCCGAGATGCTGCTCGCGCGCCGGGTGCTCAAGCGCACGTGAGCCCGGCCGTCCCATGGATCGTGGTCCCGGCGTACCGGGCCGAGGCGACGCTCGGCGCCGTGCTCGAGCGCGTGCCCGGCTGGCTCGCGGAGCCGGGCGGGCGGGTGCTCGTCGTCGACGACGGGAGCGACGACGGCACCGCCGAGGTGGCGCGCGCCCACGGGGCCACGGTGCTCGTGGAGCGCGAGAACCGCGGCTACGCGCGGGCCCAGAAGCGCGGGCTCCGCGCGGCGCTCGCGGGCGGCGCCTCCGCGGTCGCGATCCTCCACGCCGACGGCCAGTACCCCCCCGAGGCCCTGCCCGAGCTGCTCCGGCCCGTCCTCCGAGGCGACGCGGACGTGGTGCTCGGCTCGCGCGTGCTCGACGGCGGGGCGCGCGCCCGCGGCATGCCGCGCTACAAGTACGCCGCGAACCGGGCGCTCTCGTGGCTCGAGAACCGCTGCTACGGGCTCGGCCTCTCCGAGTACCACACCGGCATGATGGCGTACGCGCGCCACGTGCTCGTGGCGCTGCCCTTCGAGCACGTCTCGGACACCTTTCACTTCGACGGCGAGATGGCGATGCTCGCCGGCCGCCGCGGTTTCCGCCTGCGCGAGCTGCCGATCGCGCACGTCTACGCCGGCGAGCGCTCCTACCTCCGGCCGATCCCCTACGGGCTCACGGTCGTCGCCATCGCGCTCGGCGTGCGCCTCGGGCTCTACGACCGCTGGCTCGCGCGCCGGGCGCGGCAGGCGCCACGCGGGTGAGCCTCCGCGGCGCCGGCGCGCGCGGCGGAGCGACGACACGCCGCTTCTGCGCTACGCTCGCTCGGGGATGATGCAGCGCGCCCGGCGGATCCACGCGACCAAGGCCCTGTGTCCGTCGTGCGCGCGCGTGCTCCCGGCGGCGCTCGTCGAGCGCGGCGGAGACGTGCACCTCGAGCTCGAGTGCCCCGAGCACGGGCCCGCGAGCCGCTTCTACTTCCGCGACGCGCGCCTCTACCGGAGCCTGCACGCCCTGCGCAACGACGCGCCGTGCTGCGACGCCTACGACTGCGCGCGCGGCGAGCCGTGCCAGGCGCGGCGCGGTCGCTCGCTCATCTACATCGTCAACGTCACCAACCGCTGCAACATGACCTGCGAGGCCTGCTTCTCGGGCTCGTCGGCCACGCTCGAGGAGCCGTTCGCGCCGGCCGAGCGCCTGCTCGCCGACCTCGGCGACGCCCGCGGCTGGCCCTTCCAGCCCCACGCCGTCCTGCTCGGCGGCGAGCCGACGCTGCACCCCGAGCTGCCGGCCATGGTCGCCGAGCTCACGCGCCGCGGCTACCTCGTGCGGCTCGCCAGCAATGGCTTGAAGCTCCGCAACCGGGCCTACGCCGACCGGCTCGCGGCGGCCGGGCTCGGCTGGGTGTTCCTGCACTACGACTCGAGCGACGACCGGCTCAACCTGCGCGTGCGGGGGCGGCCGATGCGACAGGCGTGCCTCGAGGCGATCGCGCGCTGCCGCGCGGCCGGGATGAAAGTGCAGTTCGGCACCACCCTCTCGCAGGAGAACCTCGGCGAGCTCGTGGCCCTGGTGCGCGAGGCCCACCGCGCGGGCGTGTTCTGGATCTCGCTCTACACGCTCGCCGAGATCGAGCGCACGGGGGCGGTCGGCGCGACCTACCTCGCCGACGCGCTCGACGCCTTCGAGCAGCAGACCCGGGGTGAGGTGCGGCGCGCCGATTTCCTCGCCGCCGCGCGCCTCTGGTCGACGCTTCACCGGCTCACCGGGCGGCTCAACTACCGCCAGAAGCCGACCATGGTGAGCCTGCCCGTCGTCGTCTCGGGCGCGCGCCTCGTGCCCGTCACGCGCTTCGTCGACCCGCGCGCGCTCCTGCGCGACCCGGCGGCCGCTGCGCGCCTGCTCCGGTCCCTGCCGAGCCTCGCGGACTACGAGCGCCGCGAGCCGAGCGGCGACACGGTGGTGCTCAACGTGCAGCAGTTCCAGGGGCGGAGCGCCTTCGACCTCGAGGAGGCGACGCACTCGCTCATGAGCTTCGTCCACGAGGGGAGCTTCGTGCCCTTCGACGTCTACAACCACGTCGCGCGCTACGGCGCCGAGCGGCTCGTGCCGGCGACGGCGCTCTTGCGCTCGGCCTGAGCGCCAGAGCTCTCAGTCGAGCGGAATCGCCACCACGCCGACGGTCGCGTTGACGTAGAGCGTGCCGTCGAAGACGAGCGCGCCGCCGGGCTTCGGGCCCACGGCCACGCTCCGCACCACGCGCCGCTCGGCGAGCGAGTGGAACAGCACCCGTCCGTGCAGGTAGTCCATGACGAACAGGAGGCCGCGTTCCGGGTCCACGGCGGTCTCGCGCGCCCCGAGGGTGCCCTCGAGCTCGTCCACCTCGAGCATGCGGTCCACGTCCACGACCTCGATGGCCGCGGAGCGGAAGCTCGTGAGGTAGATGCGCCCCCCGACGTCGTCGTAGGTGAAGGACCCGGGGAAGGTCGTGTCGAGGTCGACGGAACGCCCGGGCGCGAGCGTCGCGAGATCGAGCTCCAAGAGGTTGGCGCCCGTCTGGGCGATCGCGATCCACAGCCGCCCGCGCCGCTGCGACAGGCCGGCACCTACGAGCTGCACGCCGTTGCCGACCAGGCCGAGGTCGTAGAGATCGACCACGCGCGTCACGGCACCCGTGGCGCGCGACAGCTCGACGACCCGCGGGTACCAGATGTTCACGATGAGCACCCGGTCGCCGTCGAGGAGCACGTTGATCGGCTGGAACTCCCCCCGCTCCTCCGCGCGGTACCCGAGCTCGGCCGCGAGCTCGCGCCGCTCGAGGTCGTAGAGCGCCACCCGGTGGCTGCCCCACTGCCCGACCGCGAGCAGGCGCCCTGCCTCGTCCACGGTCACGTTGCGGATCTGGTTCGCCGCGTCGCTGCCCGGGAGCCAGGTCGCGACGCCCGTGTCCACCTCGAGCGCGAGCAGCATCGGCTGGCCGCGCACGAGGTCCGAGGCCGTCGAGCCGAAGCCGGCGAAAAGCGTGCGCGTCCGGGTGTCGACGCCCATGGCGCGCGGAAAGATGCGGTTCGAGCAGCGCGAGGCGAAGAGGCTGCAGCCCTCGACGCCGCTCGGCGCCAGGACGCGGACGCCCGGTTGCCGCGTCACGACGGCCGGGTCGAGGCTGTCGAAGCTCGCGCGGTAGAACCCCGTGAACGCGAAGAAGGCCCACACCGCGGGCCACAGGTACGCCACCACGAACGGCAAGCGCCGCCACCGCAGCACCACGAGGTCGTACGAGATGAAGAGCCCGCCGAGGCACCCGAGCGCGAGCCAGGGCAGCGCCGCCAGCATGGACGGGGCGAAGTCGAGCGTCATGAGCGGTACCCAGATCGCCCAGGCCGCCCGGTCCTTGGTCGGGTAGTCGAAGAGCCACAGCATGCCCGCGAAGAGCGCGAGCAGGAGCACCCCGCGCACCGCCGCCCATACGACGGCACGCCGATCGAAGCGCCGCCGCTCGTGGCCGCTGAACCACACGGCGAGCCCGCTCGCCGGCAGCGCGCTCACGAGACCGAGCAGCGTCGAGCGGTGCACGTGCAGCTCGAGGAGCAAGGCTGCGAGCAGCCACAGTCCCGCCCCGTACGCGACCGCGAGCGGCAAGAGGGTCCGTCCCAGTCGCCGCAGGCTCGGCCGGGGACGCCTCACCCGCCGACCCGAGCGACCACCGGCAGCGACCGCGGGGACCGGCGCCGCGCGCGCGACCCCGCCACGGGCGCAGGCGCCCGGGAGCCGCACAGCCTGAGGGCCTGCACGATGTCGAGACGCTGACAGCCGTAGCAGTCGTGCTGCTCTGCGATGTCGCGCGCCAGCAGCACCTCGAGCGGCGCCTCGAGCAAGCTGCCGAGCGGCTGGTCCATCGGGCAGCAGGCGCACACCGTACCGTCCACGTGAACGCCGATGTGGAAGAAGCGTCGCACGGTGCAGGCCACGGTCGGCGCCGGGCCGAAGAACGCGGCGAAGCGCCCGAGGAAGGCGGCGCTGACGGCGATGCGGTCCGGGTACCGCGCCTGGAAGCTCCCCATCACCTCGACCGCGCGCCGCGCCGCGGTCGGGGACGGGAACAAGGCAGGCGTGAACACCGGCTGGAACTTCACGCTGTCGGCGCCGGCCGCCAGCGCCCGCGCCACGATCTCCCCGAGACGCGGCACCGTCAGCCGGCTCACCGTGACGGCACACGCGAGGTGCGGCCGCGACAGCGCACGGCGCATGCGCCGAAAGCCCTCCCAGCCCTGCTCGTACTGCCGCCGGCCGCTCTCCGGCGAGAGCTCCTCCGGAACGTGGGGCGAGTACAGGGCCCACTCGCAAGCCTCCTCTACGGCGCCGAGCGCCGAGGCCGAGACCAGCATGCCGTTCGTGATGACGGCGAGGCTGAGGCCCGCGTCGCGCCCCGCGCGGAGCAGCGTGCCGAGGTCGCGACGCAGGAAGGGCTCGCCGCCGGCGATCTGCACCACCGGCACGCCCGCCTCCCCGAGGCGCCGCAGGATCGCGAGGGCGGTCGCGGTGTCGGGCTCGGTCGCGCGCAACGCGGGATCGAGCACGTCGTAGTACCAGCAGCCGGTGCAGCGCACGTTGCAGCGCCGCGTCACGAAGAAGGTCGCGAAGAGCGGCCGCTCGCGCCCGAGCCGCTGGTCGACCACGCGGCGCGCGAGCTTGGCCGCCGTGAAGAGGCGCGCGTCGAGCTGGAAGAACCGCATCCGGAGCGCGAAGCCTAGCATACGGGCCGCCGCACGAGCGGCGCGCTCCGGCCGGATCGGGTACGCTCGGGGTGGATGGAGACCGGCGCGGCGGGAGCTCGGAGCAGAGCCGCAGCGTGTGCCCGCGTGCGCGCGCTCGCGCCCGAGGCTCGCCTGGAGAACGGATGAAGGTCACGGTCGTTCACCCGCCGACCCTGCTCAACGTGCGCAACCTCGGCACGATGAAGCCGTCCTTGCCGCTCGGGCTCGCCTACGTCGCGGCCGCGGCGCGCGAGGCGGGCCACCTCGTACGCGTGGTGGACGCCATCGCGCTCGCGCCCCACGAGACGGCGCGCGACCGCGACCTCTTGCGCATCGGCGCCGGCCCCGCCGAGATCGCCGCCGCCGTGCCCGAAGACACCGAGGTCCTCGCCATCGGCTGCACCTTCTCCTTTCTGTGGCCGCTCGTGCGCGAGCTCGTGGTGGCCCTGCGCGCGCGCTTCCCGCGGGCCTTCATCGTCGCCGGCGGCGAGCACCTGAGCGCCCTGCCCGAGCGCTCGCTGCGCGAGGCGCCGCTCGACCTCGTGGCGATCGGCGAGGGCGAGGAGACCTTCGTCTGCGTGCTCGCCGCACTCGAGCGCGGCGCACGGCGCTGCGACGACATCGCGGGCGTGGCCTTCTTGCGGGACGGCGCGTACCACGCGACGCCGCGGCGCGCGCGCCTGCGCGACATCGATCGCATCGCCCCACCGGCCTGGGATCTGTTCGACGTGGCGAGCTACAACGCCCACGACTTCTCGCTCGGCATGCGGCTCGGCTTCTCGCTGCCCATCCTGGCGACGCGCGGCTGCCCCTATTCCTGCACCTTCTGCACCTCGCCCGACATGTGGACCACGCGCTGGCAAGCGCGCTCGCCGCGCCTCGTGGTCGACGAGATGGCGAGCTACGTGGACCGCTACGGCGCGCGCTCGTTCCCGTTCCACGACCTCACCGCGGTGGTGAAGCGCCGCTTCATCGTCGAGCTGTGCCAGGAGATCCTCGCGCGCAAGCTCGACGTGACCTGGCAGCTGCCCGCCGGCACGCGCTGCGAGGCCTTCGACGCCGAGGTCGCGGAGCTCATGGTGCGCGCCGGCTGCCGCTACCTCGCCTTTGCGCCCGAGAGCGGCTCGCCCGAGGTGCGCGAGCGCCTGAAGAAGCGCTTCACCGAGGACACGCTCTACGAAGCGGTACGGGTGGCCGTCCCGGCCGGGATGCACGTGAGCTGCTACTTCATCGTCGGGCTGCCCTTCGACACGCGCGCCGGCCTCGGGCAGACGCTCGCGATGGTGCGGCGCCTGGCGCAGCTCGGCGTGGAGGACATCTCCGCGCACTACTTCCACCCGGCGCCGGGTAGCGAGCTCTACCGGGAGCTCGATGCACGGGGCAAGCTGCGCCACGACGACGAGGAGCTCATGAGCGCCCTGCACATGACGGGCCTCACCCCCCCGAAGGACGGGCAGGGCAGCTACTGCGACGCGCTGACGCCGCTCGAGCTCGCGTTCTGGCGCTACCTCATCTTCGCCACCTTCTACGCCACGCGCTTCGCCGCGCGGCCCACGGCGGCGCTCCACCTCGTGACGAACGTGCTCGCTGAGCGCGAGACGAACAAGCTCGAGGCCTTCGCCCGCGAGCTCAAGCTCAAGCTGAGCTGGCGACGGCGCGGTGCGGCCGCGCGCGCCGCCGCGGCGCGCGTCAGCCCTTGACGGGCTCCGCGAGCCACGGCGCGGGCACGCGCGCGTCCGAGATCTCGAGCGGCAGGTCGGGCCGCAGGGGGCGCGGCCCCTGCGCGCGCACCTCGGCGATGAGGGCGTCGAGCGCGTCGTCGAGGCTGCGCTCGGAGCGACCGCCCAGAAGCTCCTCGATGCGCGCGTGCGAGCAGGTCGCGTCGCGCACCTCCCCGGGCCGCGCCGGCAGGTAGCGGGGGCTGCCCTCCACACCCGTGCGCGAAAGCACCAGCCGCACGAGCTCGTTGATGGTGATGAACCCGGTGTCGCTGCCCAGGTTGAACACCTGCCCCGCCACGCCGTCCCGGGTCGCGAGCGCCCAGAGCTGCTCGGCCACGTCCGCGACGTGGGTGAACGAGCGGCGCTGCTGCCCGTCGCCGTACACGACCGGGCGCTCGCCCGCGAGCACGCGGTTGACCATCAGCGCCGCGACGTTGCGGTACACGTCGTCGTAGCGCTGTCCCGGCCCGACGACGTTGTGCGGCACGCCGACCACCCAACGGAGGCCGTGCAGCTCGCCGAGCGAGCGGAGCAGCATCTCCGCGGCGACCTTCGAGACGCCGTAGGGGTCGACCGGCTCGGGCGCCTGCTCCTCGACGAACGGCAGCGGCCCGCGCCCGTAGCGCGCCATGCTCGACGTGAACACGACGCGCCCGACGCCCGCGGCGATGGCCCCGCTGAAGACGGCCGCGCTCGCGCCGAAGTTGTGATCGGCCACGAAGTGCGGCGAGTAGACGCTGAGCCCCTCGTAGGGCGCGGCGGCGCAGTGGATCACCACCTCGGCGCCGCGGCAGAGGCCGCGCATCGCCGCGACGTCGCGACAGTCGAGCTCGCGCAGCTCGAGGTCCGCGGGGACGTTGCGCCGCTGACCGGTGACGAAGCTGTCGCAGCCGACCACGCGCGCGCCGGCGGCGAGGGCCTGGCGCGCCACGTGCGAGCCGATGAGCCCGCCCACACCGGTCACGACGACGCGCGGGGCGGGGCTCATGCGCGGAGCCTAGACCGCGATTCCGAAGCCCGGCAAGGCGCGGCGCGCCGGTGGCACGGAACCCCCGACGGGGCCCCTGGCGGGCGCTCCACGGGCGGCATCAGGTGGCGTCGATGGCGCGGTTCGGAGCGTCGTCGACGTTGGCGAGCGGGCGCGAGCGGGCGCGCATGAGACAGCTCGCGTCCGGGCGCTCGGGGAACGGCACCGCGTAGAACTCGGCGCGCGTGTCGCGGAAGCGCACGTTGAGGCGCTCTTGCTCGCGGAGCACGCGCTCGCGCTCGCCCGCGAGCCAGCGCTCCTCGGAGGTGTGGAGCACGGCCTGCGCGAGGGGAGCGAAGGCGGCGCCGACCTCCCCGCCGAGCTCGGCGTTCATGATCATCGGGTAGGTGTCCATGATGCGCCCGAGCAACAGGTGCATGCGCGCGTCGAAGCCGCGGAGCACCGTGCGCGAGTAGTAGTTGTGCACGGCGCCGAGGACCTCGTGATCGATGAGGTCGCGCTCCTGGCAGTAGTCGTAGATGGGCGTGCCGGGGTACGGGAACAGGATCGACGGCCGCACGCTGTCGATGCGGAGCGCAGCGCCGAGCCGGAAGGTCGAGAGCATCTCTGCTTCCGTCTCGGTCGGCACGCCCACGATGACGTAGGCGCGGGTGTTGATGCCGTGGCGCCGCAAGCGCGCGAGCGCCTCGGTCACGACCTCTTCCTTGTAGTCGGGGCGGCGCAGGAACTTGCGCAGGCGCGCCGAGCCGCTCTCGAGCCCGAACTTCACGAGGTTGCAGCCGGCGCGCCCGAGCAGCGCCACCACCTCTTCGTCGAGGAAGTTCAGGGTGGCGTTGAGCGCGAAGGGCAGATCCGGAAACTCGCGCGGGTAGATCTCCGCCCAGGTCCGCAGGAAGTCCTTCGACATGACGGCCATGTCGTCGCCCCAGGAGAACATCTTGAGGTGCTCGCCGCAGATGGCGCGGTAGTGGCGGCACTCCTCGAGCAGCGCGTGCGGATCGCGCGTGCGGGTGAAGCCGATCTTGCTCATGGGCACGCCGAGGTCCGCACGGTAGAGCTCGATGAGGCCGGCGTTGTGGCAGTAGGTGCAGCGGTACGGGCAGCCACGCCCGGCCACGACGTCGACCACACCGCGCATGCGGATGCAGAGATCGCGGTAGTCGATGCCCTCCCAGAAGGGGCGCGCCTGGCGCGTGACGTCGGGCAGGCTCTCCACCCGCGACTTCTTCACGAAGCCCTGGCGCCGGCAGGCGACGTTCGGCTCGCCCGCGATGTCGTCGCCCCGAGCGAGCCGCGTGACGAGCCCGTCCATGCGGCCGTCCGCCTCGCCCACGAAGACGTAGTCGAGCGAGCCCCAGCCGAGGGGCTCCTCGGGCGTGAGCGTGCAGTGCACGCCGCCCGCGAGCGTCGGCAGGCGCGGGCACCGGACCTTCAAGAGGTCGACGACGCTGCGCGCCACCGCCGCCTGGTTCGAGCCGAACGAGAAGAGCGCCACGTCCGGCTCGACCGCGGCGATCGCGGCGGCGCACTCCGCGGGGGTCTGCGGGCCGGGGAGGCTCTCGTGGTGGTGGATCACCGTCACCGCGTGCCCGGCGTCCGCGAGCTCCGACGCGAGGATCGACACGCCCTGGCTCATGCCGAGCGGTCCGCCCCAGTTGATCCACACGAACGCGACGCGCATGTGCCGTAGCGTAACTTCTTTCCCCGGAGCCAGCCACCGCGGCGCCGCGCCCCTGAAGTCCCGCGGTTACAGGGATCGGGCTTCAGGCACGAGACTCGAGGGAGCAAATCAGTTCCGGCACCGGGCTGCGCCCGACCCGCGTCGCACGAAACGGTAGGCCGACGAGGGCCACCGGCTACAGCCTCCAGGCTCCAGGCTCCAGGCTTCGGGA
This sequence comes from Myxococcales bacterium, assembly GCA_016212965.1. Taxonomy (GTDB): domain Bacteria; phylum Myxococcota_A; class Polyangia; order Polyangiales; family Polyangiaceae; genus JACRDA01. The sequence goes on along the minus strand of JACRDA010000494.1, from coordinate 4,525 downwards.
GGGAGAGCGGGAGGCCACAGGGATCCACACCGCGGCCTCTGGGCCTGAAGCCTGAAGCCCGTAGCCTGAAGCCACCGGCACACTGGAGCCGAGTTTCCTTCTAGTCCCTCGAGCGCACGCACGAGCTCATCGTATCGTGGCTCGAGCTCATCACGATGGGACCGGCGGTCGGCTCGGGACGGACTTCCTCCTGAAGCCCGAAGCCTGCGGCCCGAAGCCGCCGCGCTCCTCGGGTGGTGCGCCGAATCGCGCATGATACGCTGCGCACGATGGATCGAGGGACGGCGGCGGCCCCGCTGCGCGTCGTGCTCCTGTGCAAGACGCTCGGCGACCGCCAGAGCGGCGAGTGGACCCGGGCGAACGCGCCCTGGGCGCTCGGCGCGTTCTGCCTGCGGCGCCACGTCGAGACCCTGCCGGAGCTCGCAGCGCGCGTCGCCATCGAGGTCCGGAGCTACCCGCGCGACGCGCCCCCGGAGCTCATCCTCGACGAGATCCTGCGCCTCGCGCCGGACGTCGTCGGCCTCACCTGCCAGCCGTGGAACTACGGCGATCACGTCACCTTGAGCCGGCTGGTCAAGCGCCTGCTCCCCGGCGTGCGCGTGTGGCACGGCGGCCCCATGGTCGTGCACCGCGCCGAGTACCTCGCGCGGCTCGGCCCCGGCGTGGTCGACCTCGTGGTCGAGGGCGAGGGCGAGCAGCCCTTCGCGGAGCTGCTCCGGCACCTGCTCGACGGCGCCCCTGCGCTCGACACCATCGGCGGCATCGGCTGGCACGACGCCGCAGGCGGGGCCCACGTGACGCCCGACCGACCGCTGCCCGACGTCCAGAAGCTCCCGCCGCTGATGACCGCGCCGGTGCTCGACGCGCTCGGCTCCTACGTGCTCTACGAGACCACGCGCGGGTGTCCGTTCCGCTGCTCCTTCTGCAACTGGGGCAGCCAGAAGGCGAAGCTCCGCACCCGCGACCGCGCCGTCATCGAGGCGGATCTCGCCGCCATCCTCGCGCGCCCCGAGGTGCGCCACCTGTGGCTCACCGACGCCGGGCTCGACATCTCGGTCGAGCACGTCCTCTTTCTCGCCGCGTGCATCAAGAAGCACAAGAAGCACCCGGTGCACGTGAGCGGGTACGTGTTCCTGCTCCACCGTGACCTCTCGTACGTGCGCGAGCTCGTGGGCGCCTTCGACACGCTGCAGCTCGGCCTCCAGACCGCCAACGAGCACACGCTCTCCGAGATGGGCCGCAAGGCGCTCTCGGTCGAGCGCTTCGACCACATCCTCGACGCGGTGCTGCCCCACTACCCCGATCTGCGCGTCGACCTCATCTACGGCCTGCCGGGCATCGGCCCCGACGAGCTCCGCTCCTCGTTGCGCTTCCTGCTCGGCAAGGGCATCTGGCTCATCAACCTGTACCGCCTCGTCGCCATCCCCGGCACGGAGATGGGCGACCAGCGCGACAAGTACGGCATCGTCGCCGACCCCGACTACCCCTTCAACGTCTACGAGAGCGCGGGCTGCAGCGTACGCGATCTGTTCGAGATGCAGCAGCTCAAGGTGAACATGGACGCGCTGCGCGCCCTCTTCGGCCGGGGTGCGTACGCCCGCGCCGCGGCGGCCGGCGTCGATCTGCTCGACTTCGCGAGCCGGGTCCACGAGGCCGTCCCGCGCTTCAACTTCCGCACCGACTACGGCCTCGAGGTGGATCAGGAGCTCGCGGACGACCTCGTCCTCGACCTGCGGCGCGCCGCGGACGCCTTCGCCCGGAGCGACGCGGAGCGCGCGGTCGTGGGCGAGCTCTTCGACCGCGCCTACGGACCGCGGGCGCACGCGCGCGCGCCGGACGAGCCGCGCCGGATACGGCTCGCTCCGGGGGCGGCGCCAGGCTCCGGCGACGCCCCGCCGCCCCGAGCGGCGCGCGCCACGTCGGCGCCGAGCGATGCCCTGCGCGGGCTCAGCGTGGCGCTCGCCACGGCGGTAGGCGGCTTTCCGACGCCGCTCACGGCGGAGCGCGCGCGCGAGCTGTGGGCGGCGTATCGCGCGGACGGCCTCTGCCCCGAGCGCTGGGGCGTGCACGTGCACGTGCCCTTCTGCCAGAGCATCTGCACCTACTGCGACTGCGCCACCGAGGCGCTCGCCGATCCGGGCCAGGTGGCGCGCTACCTCGAGTACCTCGAGGCCGAGGTCGCCTTCTTCGACGGGGCGCTCGGCCACGACCTCGATCGCCTGTACGTGGGCGGAGGGACGCCGAACCTGCTCGAGCCCGCGGAGCTCGAGCGCCTGCTCGCGACGGTGACGCGGCACCACCGCTTCGGCGCGGGCGCGCTCGTGTGCCTCGAGGGCCACCCGCTCCACTCGAGCCGGGACAAGCTCGCCGTGGCGCGCGCCCACGGCGTGAACCGCGTGTCCTTCGGCGTGCAGTCGCACGCGCCGGAGGTGCTGCGGCGCGTGAACCGCGGGGGCCAGCGGCCCGAGCACGTGGCGGCCGCCGTGCGCGACGCCTTCCTCGTCGGCATCGCGGAGGTCAACCTCGACTACATCCACGGTCTCGGGGACGAGCCCCTCGCCTCCACGCTCGAGGGCGTGCGGGCGGGCCTCGCGCTCGGCCCGAGCACGCTGTGCGTGCAGCTCCTCAACGACTCGCACTTCGCCGCGCCCTACCGCGACGACGAGCACCGGCGCCGCGTTGCCCGGGAGTTCCGCGAGCTCGGCCTCTGGCTCGCCGACGCGGTCGCGGCACGCGCCCCCGGCTACGACGTCGGCTTCCGCCCCGACACGGTGGTGCTGTACCGGCGCGACCTCGCGCGCGACTGGCACACGCACCTCGAGGACTTCTCGGCGCGCGACCGCACGCGGCGCACGACCCTCGGCTACGGACGCCACGCGCAGTCGACGCTGTTCGGCCGGCTCGTCTACCAGAACCAGGAGCGCAGCGGCCGCTTCGACCCGCGCGCGCCGAGCTACGCGGCCCGCGCCACCACCCCCGCGCTCGAGTGCGCGAGCGACCTCGTCTCGGAGCTCGAGCGCACGCGCGTCGCGGACCTCGCTCCGCTCCGCTCCGCCTACGGCGCCGACACGGTGGCGGCGCTCGAGCCGTGGCTCGCCCGGCTCGTCGACCACGGGCACCTCGAGCGCGCCGGCGACGTGGTGCGCGATGTCGCCCTGGCCCCCGCTGCGGTCGCGTGGCTCCTCGGGCACCTGGCGGAGCCCGCGGCGCCGGCCGCCGCGGTCGAGCCGCTCGGCAGCGTGGCCGTGACCGAGCCCGCGAGCGCGTGGCGCATCTGCTTCGAGCGCGCCCGCGAGGGGGCGCCGTACTTCGGTGTCGCACGCGGCGTCGGCGTGTACTACCAGGCCGAGCCGAGCGCGAAGCTCGACCCGGAGCGCACCCGGCGCATCATGCAGGCCGTGCTCGAGCACGCGGGCGGCCTGCTCGGCGGCGGCACGGCTCCGGGCGAGGTGGCGCAGCACGTCGCGGCCTTCCTCGAGGCCCGGCTCGGCGCGCGGGGCATCCACGCGCGGCTCGAGAGCGCGGTGCGCAAGCGCAACCGCCTCACGGTCCTCGCCCCGAGCGGCTGAGCACCTCGACCGCGGGGGGCACGAGCTCGGCCGCGCCGTGGCGCGCGACGTACGCCCCGAGCACCTCGCCGCTGCACGGCGGCACGAGCGCGCACGTCGCCCGATGGGCGCACGGCACGGCCGGCGTGCGCGCTCCGGTCGGCAGCACGCCGCGCCGCCGGAGCTCCGCCAGGGTGCCGAGCACAAGGACGGCCTCCGCGCGGCGCTCGGGTGCGCGCTCGAGCGCCGCGCGCACGACGACGCAGGGCGCCATGCCGGCGATGCCCGCCACGAGGGAGAGGCGCGCGCCGCTCGCGAGGAGCGAGCTTGCCACCTCGGTCATGGTCGGGGCGACGTCGAAGTAGCGATCCGCCCGCGACTCGCTGTCCGGGAACGGCATGCGCAGCAGGCGGGCCACGCCGTGCGCCTCGGCGAGCCGGTCGATCGCCAAGAGCTCTGGCAGCACGCGCCGCGTGCACACCGACGTGAGCGTGACCTGCCTCGGCCCCACGAGCTCGACGACGTGGGCGAGCGCGAGCAACACCTCGTCGAACGCCCCGCGGCGCCCCACGACCGCATCGTGCGTGGCCGCGGTCGCGCCGTAGAGCGGCAGATTGACGCGCAGCTCCGCCGGCGCCGCCGCGACGACCTGCTCGGCGAAAGCTCGATCCGCGAGGCGCCGTCCCGGCCCGTGCAGATCGAGGCGCTCGAAGCTGAGCGCCGGGACGGCGGCGACGAGCTCGAGCGCCGCGGGGTGGGCGAGCGGATCGACGCCGGTGATCATCGCCACCCGGGCCCCGGCCGCGCGCGCCCGCTCGAGCTCGGCCACGAGCTCGGCGAGCGGCCGGTCGCGCGGTGCGAACACGTCGGGGATGGCGCAGAACTCGCAGTGCTGCCCGCAGTCCGAGTCCACCTGCACGACCGCAACCTCCGCGGCGGCGGCGGCGTGCGCCCCAGGTCCGGCGGGCGGGGCTCCG
>JACRDA010000491.1 GCA_016212965.1 Myxococcales bacterium | reverse complement strand
TGCCAACGAGCGCCGTTCGCGACGCCCCGCCCCCACCGCCGCTCCGGGCTTCGTTCCGCCGCGTTTCGTCGGCGCCCTCGCGCCAAGTCCACCGCGCCACGAGGCCGGCGAAACGCTCAGAACACAAACCCCCTGTCTTCCCGGAAGACACGCCACTTCTGTCGCTCTGGCGGCCGCGGACGCCGGCGAAGCGCGCGCTCGAGGCGAGGGCTCACGCCACGCCGGCGCCCTCGAGGCGAGGGCTCACGGCGGTGCGGGCGCGCTCGACGCGAGGGCTGACCGCGAAGCGCGCGCCCTCGAGGCGAGGGCTCACCGCGGCGGCGCGCACCGGCGCCGCGCCCCGAGCACGACGCCGAGCGCGGCGACCAGCGCGGCGAGCGCGCCGCGCGACGAGCCCGGAGCGGGCGCCGCCGCGGTGCGACACGCACACCCGCCCCCGGGGTCGCCGGGCTCCGCCGCGGCACCGCCCGCGCCCGAGGAGAGCGGCGGGCGCGCGAAGGGCGAGAGGTTCGCGTCCGGCGCGCCGAGCTCGCTCAGCCGGCCGAGCCAATAGGCGGCGAGCCAGTCGCCGCGCGGGTCCATGCGCGTGCTCGCGCTGCCGTTCACCTGGTGCGGGTCGCTGCGCCACATGAAGTCCGAGTCGGGCCGGATGCTCATCGGCACCGGCTCCGCGGCGACCGGCCCGCCGCCCCAGCCGCTGCCCGCGATCGCAATCGTCGTCGTGCCGTCGACGGCGAGGCAGGAGCCCGCAGCGAGCTCGGCGGCGTCGCAGTTCGTGCGGTCGCGCTCGAGACAGGGCGCCGGCGGGAAGCCCCCGAGCATCGCCGCCATGCGCGCCGGGATGAGCGCCGGGGCCGCGGCGAGGTACGCGCCCACGACGGCGTCGAACCACGGTTGACCCACGTGGCTCGCGTCGCGATCGCCGTCCACCGACCAGAACTGCGTCGCGAGCGTCTCGGCGAGATCCGCGCGCACGCCGGGGTCGGTCTCGAAGCGACCGAGGGTCGCGAGCCCGATCGCCGCCATGTTGACGTTCGAGTAGTTCGTGACCGTGCCGGCGTACATGAGCCCGACCGTCGTGACCGGATCGCGCGCCATGTGGCGCCGCCCGACGAGCTCGTCGTAGTACCAGGCGCCGATCTCCGGGTCGCCCGTCACGTGGTAGGCGGCGCGCACGATGCCGAGCGCGAGCAGGGCGTTGAAGCCGTTGCGGAGCGTGCTGTCCTCCGGCAGCGGGAGGCCGTCGGGCGTGAGCGAGCGCGGGTTGAGGTCGTGGAAGCTCGTGAGCCGCCCGTCCGCGTCGCGCAGGCAGAGATCGATGCCCTTCTCGGGCGCGACCTGCCTGAGGGCGCGCGCGAAGGCGCCGAGATCGGCGGCGAGATCGTCCGTGACCGACGCCGGCACGAGCGGATCGGTGTGGAGGGCATCCCACAGCCACGCCGCCGCGAGCGCGTAGCCCGACACCTGATCCTTGCTCGTGTCGTCGAGCCACACCCAGCCGTCGAAGCCGGGCGCCACGGGCGCGCGCCACACGGCCGATTTGTCCGCCGGCAAGGGGTCGCCGTTGGCGTCGGCGAGCGGGACGAGCGTCGGCGCCGGCCCCGGGAACGGCGCGTCGCCGGGACTCCACGGGGTCACGCGCCGCACGCCGCGCGCCACCACCCCCGGCCCGCCGATGGCGCCGTACACGTGCCAGGCGCGCGCCGCCCGGACGGCCGCGTCGCGCGCGCGGTCGAGCGTCGCACCCGCGGCGCCGGCGTTGCGGAGCGCGAGGAGCCGCGCCGCGACGCCGACCGACGCGATGCCGGCGAAGTTCCCCTCGTCGCCGTGCTCGTCGTACGAGGCGAGCACGGCGTAGGGATCGACCCCGGCGTAGCTCGCGAAGTCGTCGGTCGCCGTCTGCGCGAAGAACCCCTCGATGGTGGCGACCGCGGCCGGGTCCGCGATGGGATCGAGGAACAGGCCGTTCTCGCGCGTCGCGAAGGTGCGCTCGAGCCGCTCGTAGCCCGTGCGCAGGGCCTCGAGCGCGGGATCGTCGTCGGGCAGGAGCGGCTGGGCCGAGGCGACGCGCACGGCCGCGAGCGTCGCCGTGACCGCGGCGCCGAGAGCGAGCAGAGCGGCGAGTCGCTTCGAGCGGGGCATCCCGACGAGCTTACGTCACGAAGGCGGCGTCCGGAACGTCGCGGGGCTGGGCGGCACGCGCGTCCCGCCGTCCGCGAGGCTATGCTTGCCCGGTGCGACTCCTGGCGCTCGATCTCGACGGCACGCTCCTCTGCCGCGACGGCTCCGTCGATCCGCGCGACGTCGCGGCCGTGGCCCGGGCGCGGGCGCGCGGCCTCGAGGTGACGTTCGCGACCGGCCGGCTCACGACGGGCGCTCTGCCCGCGGCGCGCCTGCTCGGGCTCGCGGCGCCGATGGTGTGCGCCGACGGGGCCACGATCGCGAGCTCGGCCTCGGGGGAGGTGCTCGAGCGCACGCCCATCGCGCTCGAGCTGCTCGACCGCGTGCTCGCGTGCTTCGCCGAGCACGCGCTCGAGGCCTTCGTATTCTCGCACGCCACCATCCACTGCGGGCCCTCGGGCGTGCGCCACGAGGCGCAGGTGAGCGTCTGGACGACGGACTTCGCCGTGCACCCGGAGCTCGTCTCCGCGGCCGCCTTCCGGAGCGGCGACGACGTGGCGATGGTGCTCGCCCTCGGCGACGAGGCGAGCTGCACCGAGACCCGGCGCGCCCTCGAGCAGCGCCACCCGTCCGAAGCCGACCCCGTGCAGTTCGCCTTCCGCTCGAGCGGACAGCACGCCGTGCTCGTGCGCGGTCGCGGCACGAACAAGGGCGTCGCGCTCGCGCGCGTGGCCGAGCGCCTCGGGGTCGCGCGCGAGGAGGTCTGCGCCGTCGGCGACTGGACGAACGACGTCCCGATGTTCGAGTGGACGGGCCGCTCCTTCGCGATGCGCGGCGCCCCCGAGGAGGTCACCCGCGCCGCCACCGACCGGCTCGAGACCCCCATCGGGGCGGGCGGCGGCGTGGCCGAGGCGATCGCGCGCCTGCTCGGGGACTAGTCAGCCGTTAGCCGTTAGCTATTAGCTATTAGCTATTGGCTATTAGCCCAGAGAGCTCGCGGTGTTTGCCGGTTCTCCAGGTTCGGTCCGCTGCACGTAAGCGCTAATCGCTTCATTCTTGGCTAGTAGATCCCGGGCACGATGCGGTACCTCACGCGCCGGCAGTAGGCGTCCCAGTCGGCGCCGTATTTCGCCGCGCAGTGCCGGTGGTCGCGCCGCTCGCGGTCGATGAGCAGCGGCGCGAAGTAGATGAAGTAGAAGTACGGCGGCACGTGCGAAAAGCCGCACGGCAGGCACCAGGCGAGCGCCATCGTGAGGTCGCCGAGGTAGTTCGCGTGCCGGGCGAGGCCCCACCAGCCGCTCGTGAGCAGGGCCGTGCCGCGCGCCGTCTGGATGCTCGTCGGCGCCTTGCCCCAGATGCGCGCGCCGGGCCGCGTGCGAAAGGCGTGCTTCTGCAGGTTCGAGCTCCGGAAGACGTAGTAGCCGCCCGCGTTCATCAGGACGAGCGCGACGGTGGCCCACGCGGGCAGGCTCGGGCTCGCGTAGACGAGGTACTGGGCCTGGAGCGAGAAGTTGAAGGGCATCCACACGAGGAACGCGAAGGCCAGCATGAAGCCGTAGTTCTCGTGGTTGATGTCCCAGGTCGAGAGCATCGCCGACTCGAAGAGGTAGAAGTCGACGACGTAGAGCAGCTGGAAGGCGCACACGAGCACCATCGGCGCCGAGAGCGCGCCGTCGCGCTCGTGCTCGGCCGCGGCCATCGCGAGCGCCAGCGCGAGCCAGGTCGTCATGCCGATCTTCGACTCGAAGAAGAGCTTGAGGTCGAAGTCGCCGATGCGCGGATTGCGCGCCGTGCCCATGAAGAAATCGTGGACGAAGCGCCCGCTGCGCTGCTCGGGGCGGCGTGACCGCAGTCCGTACGCGTAGAGGAAAAGCCCGAGCGCGAAGGACGCGAGGATCGCCACGACGAGCAGGGCGCCGAGTTCGGCGAGCACGGTCGCGCCCGAGACGACGCCGCCCGCCCACAGGCCCGCGAGGACGGCGACGGACACGACGAGCGACAGGAGCCCGTTCAGCCGGTAGCGCAGGCGCACCCCGTCGAGGCCGGGCAGCCCCTCGACCGTGCGGCCCGGCAGCACGAGCTGCAGGACGATCTGGAAGGCGAGCCAGGCGGCGAGGTAGCCCGCGGCGCGCAGGCTCGGGAGCGGCAGCTCGTCGAGGCTCGGCACGACGAGCGCCCCCCCGTGCCGGTGGATGCAGACCCACAGGTACAGGCTCACGACCGGCATCGTGACGATGAGGGCGAGCGGCCCCCAGAGGCTCGGCGCGTGCGCCGCCGGGGCAGGCTCGGCGGCGGGCACGGCGGCAGAGACGGGGCCCGACGGGGCTGGAGCGTCGCTCATCGAGCGCCCCGCTTATCACGCCCCCGGGGCGGCGTGACCCTCGTCCTATCCAGGGGTTGCAGCGAGTGCCCCGGGGCCGTCCAGGCCCTCGCCAGGGGGAGGCGTACGGCTTGGCCTGGTTCGGTTCTTGCAGCCCGCGCCCCCGGAGTAGGCACATGCGCACTGGATGGCTCCTGGCAGCAGTCGTGGTCTCGAGCGCAGTCGCGGCCGCGGCACTCGGCAGCGGCTCGTCGCCGCCCGCCCCGCCCGCCCCGAGGGTCGCGGCCGGGCCGATCGAGCCGGCCCCGGTCGCGGTCGCGGCGCAGCCGGGCGCGCAAGACATGCACCAGGCCGAGGGTCCGGCCGCCGCGGTCAACGCCCAGGCGATGGCGAGCGCCCACGGCGGCTCGAAGCTCGCGGTCGAGCCCGGGTCCGTGGCCCGCGCGACCGGCGACGGCGCCCGGACCGTCGCGGAGATCTACGCCCAGGCGACCGCGCTCGAAGGCAAGGCCGTGCGGGTCGCCGGCCGCGTGGTCAAGGTCACGCCCAACGTCCTCGGCCGCACCTGGCTCCACGTCCAAGACGGGAGCGGCGCCCCGGACAAGGGCGACTTCGACCTCGTCGTGACCACGGACGAGCAGCCCAAGCCGGGCGACGTCGTGGTGCTCGAGGGGACCCTGGCCCGCGATCGGGACCTCGGGGCCGGCTACCGGTACCCCGTGCTGCTCGAGCTCGCGAAGGTGCAGCGGCCCGAGGCGGCGAAGTAGACCGCAACCCTAGCACCATGGGTGCAACTTCTGCGCGGAGACCTCAATGACTTGCGTCCGCACTCGCGTCCGCACTCGCGTCCGCCGGCTGCCCGGGGCCCGCGACGGCTGGAGACCATGACTCGGCCGCCCCCTGCTTTGCTCCTCGTGGCGGCGCTCGCCGTGACCCGGCAGGCCGCCGCAGACGATCCGCCCGACACCGACGGACCGCCGCCCCCGACCGGGGACACCGGCGGTGCCTTGACCCCCGCGGAGCCCGCGGCCGGCGCCGCCACCCACGCCGTCCCGGCGCCGCCACCTGCCGCAGCCGACGACGACGAGGGTGACGCCTTCAGCTGGCGGGTCGCCGGGCAGAGCTACGCCCGCCTGTTCCAGCGCGCGCTCACCCCCGGGGCGGCGGGCGGCTCGCTCGAGAAGGCGACCGCCGCGCCCTTCTACCAGTACGTCCTGCTCCGCATCGACGACCTCGACGTGCCCTGGCAAGAGGACAGCCTCGACGTCGAGCTCGCCGCCTGGGGCGACGTCGAGATGGGCGAGATCCAGACCGAGCGGCGCGTGGACGGCGACCTCACGCTCGCGCTCGTGCGCCACCGCGTCGGCCCCGCGCGCTTCGTGCTCGGCCGGCAGGTGGTGGCCGGGGGCGCCGCGCGCTTCAGCCGCTTCGACGGGCTCGCGGCCGGCGTGACCGGCGACTTCGGGCTCGGCCTCGACGCCTACGGCGGCTTCACGGTCCTGCCGCGCTGGAACGGGCGGCCCGGCTATCAGCTGCTCGGCTCGGTCGCCGAGACGCTGGTCAAGAGCCCCGAGGCGCTCGAGACGCCGGCACGCGCACGGCACTGGCTCGCCGGCGCGCGCGCCCACTACGCCTACCAGCGCTACCTGCAGATCGGCGCCTCGGTCCACGAGGAGCACGCGGGCACGACGGTGGACGGCTTCTCGCCCGGCGCGGGCGGGATCGCACGGCGCGACTTCGGCATCGACCTCCGCAGCGACCCGATGGAGGAGCTCGGCGTCCACGGCCAGCTCTTGCTCGACGTCGACGCGGTCGCCGTGAGCGAGGCGCGCCTCGGCGTCGACGTGTGGCCCCACGAGACGCTGCTCCTCATGGCCGGCTACGGGCACGCCGTGCCGTCGCTCCTCATCTCGCAGCAGTCGGTGCTGAGCGTGTTCTCGACCGACGCCTACGACGAGGGTGGCCTCGAGGCCTCGTTCCGCCCGGTGCCGTTCCTGGCGTTCACCGCCGACGGCTGGATCGAGCGCTTCAGCGACGCGTCGCTCGGCGCCCGCACGGGCCTCGCGGCCCACTACCGCGGCGAAGTCGCCACGGCGACGCTCGGCTACCGACGCATCGTCGAAGGCAAGGGCGGCGACGGCTTCTCCGGGGGCAGCGGCTACCACGGCCTGCGGGCGGCGGTCGGCGTGACCCCGCTCGAAGATCTGCGCGTGACGGCCGAGGCGCACAGCTACTTCTACGACCACGCCGTCACCTCGAGCACCGCGACGGCCCTCGCGGCGGCCGACGCCCCGCAGGACGGGCGCGCGCTGTCGTGGATCGGGGCGCTCACCGGCCGCTACGCCTTCCTCGCCCCGGTGGCGCTCACGGTCGGCGGCTCCATCGCCCAGACCCCCTACGCGAAGCTCGACGCGCAGCTGCTCGTGCGGCTCGAGCTCGACTTCCGAGGAGGTGAGCGATGAGCCGCCCCGATCGAGCATCCGCGCGCGCGAGCGTCCGTCGGATCGTCTGGCTCGCGCTCACCGTCGCGATCGGCCTCGTCGGCGCGAGCTGCGGACAGGAGCGTCTGCGGCCGGGCTTCCCGCACAACCTGCACCTCACGACGAAGAAATGCGGCGAGGAGGGCGGCATGCCCTGCCCGACCTGCTCGAGCTGCCACACGGACATGCAGCGCGCGGGCGGCACCAAGCCCCCGGGCGAGGCCGAGTGCGCCACGTGCCACAAGGCCACGGCCAAGGAAGAGCTCGCCAAGGTCGCGCACGGCCCCGGGCACGCGAACATCACCTTCCCGCACGACCGGCACCTGCCGATGCCTGAGATCGCGGGCCAGTGCGTGCGCTGCCACAAGGGCGTGCCCGACGACGGCACCGTCGGCGCCATGTTCCCCCCGATGGCCGAGTGCCTCGGGTGCCACTCGGGCGCCTTCGAGACCGCCACCTGCAGCCCCTGCCACCAGCGCGCCGACCTCGTGAAGCTCGAGCCGCAGACGGTGCTGCGCCACGACTCGGCCTTCCTGCGCAACCACGGCGAGGCGGCGACCCGCAACCAGAACGTCTGCTCGCAGTGCCACGCCGTCGAGTCGTGCACGAGCTGCCACGACGACACGCAGACGCTCTCGCTCGGCGTGCGCCGCATCGACAAGCTCGACCGGCCGCAGCACCACCGCGGCGACTTCGTGGCGCGCCACACCATCGAGGCCGCGGCCTCGCCGGCGACCTGCACGCGCTGCCACCAGCCGACCTTCTGCGAGGGGTGCCACACGGCGCGCGGCGTGAGCGGCGGCGCGCGGGACGCCGTCAACCCGCATCCCTTCGGCTGGGTCACGGACGTGACCTCGGCGAATTTCCACGGCCGCGGCGCGCGGCGTGACATCCTTTCCTGTGCGGCCTGCCACGATCAGGGCCCCGCCACCAACTGCATACGTTGCCACCAGGTCGGCGGATCCGGCGGCAACCCGCACCCGAGCGGCTGGAAGACCGGTCGCTCGACGGGCGAAACGATGTGTGGGTATTGCCATGGCCCGTGAATCTCGAGCCTCGCGCACGGCGCGGATGTGGATCGTCGTCGCGGCCGCCGCGCTCGTCGGCGCGAGCGCCGTCGGCGCGTCGAGCTGCCTCGTCCTGCGCGACGAGACGGGCCCGCAGGCGCACCTCTGCACGAGCTGCCACGGCCAGGCCGATCGGCCTGGCGACGAGGTCCTGCGTTCCGCGCCGCCGGTCGATCTCCTCGGCAGCACCGACCCCGCGAGCCCGGGCGTCGGCGCACACCAGGCGCACCTCACGGACAACGGGCGCCACGCGCTCATCGCGTGCGACGAGTGCCACACCGTGCCGCAGTCGGTCGACGCCCCGGGCCACGCCGACACGACGGGCCCGGCCGAGGTGCTCTTCGGCGCGCGCGCGCGTCTCGACGGGCACGTGCCGGTCTTCGACGGCGCCGCGCACTCGTGCGCAGACGCCTACTGCCACTTCGGCACGACCTTCACCTGGAACGCGCCGCCGACGCCGCTCTGCGGCAGCTGCCACTCCATCCCGCCGGCCTCGCCGCACCCGCAGGCGCCCGACTGCTCGATCTGCCACGCCGAGGTCATCGACTCGAGCCAGAACTTCGTCGCGCCGTACCTCCACGTCGACGGCACCGTCCAGGTCGACGCGACCTGCAACGGCTGCCACGGCTCGGCGCAGAACAACGCGCCCCCGCAAGATCTCAACGGCTCGAGCGATCCGACCTCGCTCGGCGTCGGCGCGCACCAGGCCCACCTCGCGGGCGGCAGCTTCAGCCGCCCCGTGCCCTGCGAGGAGTGTCACGTCGTGCCGGCGAGCGTCGGCGACGCGGGCCACATCGACACGCTCCCCGCGGATCTCACCTTCTCGGGCGTCGCCGTCACGAACGGCCTCACGCCGAGCTGGGACCACGCCGCGGCCACGTGCAGCAACGGCTACTGCCACGGGCCGCAGGGCGTGCCGAATCCCATCACGCAGTGGCCCGAGTGGAACGTGCCGGGCAGCGCCGGCTGCGGCACGTGCCACGGGCTTCCGCCCAACCTGCCGCACCCGCAGGTGGGCCTCGACAAGTGTCACCTGTGCCACGAGGACGTCGACGCTTCGCTCAACATCACGGACCCGAGCCAGCACGTCAACGGCATGACGAACCTCGAACCCATGGCGTTGGTGCAGTGCAATAGCTGCCACGGCACCGACCTGAACGGCAGCCCGCCGCCCGATCTCGACGGCAACATGACGTCGAGCTCGCCGGGCGTCGGCGTGCACCAGATCCACCTCGCGCCGGTGAACCTCTTCCGGCCCGTAGCCTGTCAGGACTGCCACGTCGTGCCGGCAAGCATCGACGACGCCGGCCACTACGACACCTTGTCGCCGGCGGAGCTCACCTTCAGCGGCCCGGCGGTGTCCTTTGGCCTGACCCCGAGCTACGACCCGGTCGCGCACACCTGCAGCGACGTCTGGTGCCACGCTCCGACGGCGGTCATCCCGCCGAGCGGCTCGGTCCCGGCCCCGCAGTGGACGACGCCCTTCGCGATCGGCTGCACGAGCTGCCACGCCTTCCCGCCGCCCCCGCCACACGACACGAGCGCGAGCTGCTGGAACGCGGGCTGCCACACGAACATGCAGCCGAGCTTCAACTTCACGAACCCGCTCCTGCACGTCAACGGCATCATCAACTTCCCGTGACGTCGCACGGCGACTGCCGACACCCGGGATCCCGGCGGTGCCGCCGACAGCAGCCAACGGGCCGGCCGAAGACCCCGTCCACAAGTGCGCGATGAGGCCACTGGGTCGGTGCTTCGCAAGCTCGTGGGCAGGCCGATGCGCAAACGGCACCCGTCCGCATAGGCCACCAGCCACCCCTTGGCCCACCTGCCGCATCCGCAGGTGCTAACGTTACGGTCCGTCCTCCTCCGTATTCCATCCCGCCTTGACGTACCGACCATGGACTCCTAGCCTCCACTGCGCCCCGGTACTCTCGACATACCGGCGCACAGTGGAGGTCCCATGGAAGGCACCAGGCTTCGCAACAAGTCAGCGGACAGCGCGGCAAGAAACGCGTTCCGTCGACCCGTGTGGAACCCGACAGTCATCGCGTTCGCGGCGTGCGCCCTACTTGCAGCCTGCGCACCGCGCTCGCCATTCGATGACGAGGGGGACGAGACTCTCGGTTCGCACGATCAGGGCCTTCGGTCGGAGGACCAACGAACGTATTCGAGCATCGGCATCAGCCAAGCCCACGTCTGCGCCTTGGTCGGCCTGACCTCGAATGCCGGCAAGGTCAAGTGCTGGGGCCTCGGCTCATCTGGTCAACTGGGGAATGGCTCTAGCCAGAACCAACTTACACCAACGCTGGTGAGTGGCATCACCACTGCGATCGGCGTCTCGGTGGGCGCATTCCACAGCTGTGCAGTGCGCTCCAACGGTCGCGTGAGTTGCTGGGGTCGCGGCCTTGACGGCCAACTTGGCAACGCAGCAAACACGAACGCGCTCACGCCCGTCACCGTGCTGACTTCTGGCGGCTTCGAGCTAAACAACGCAGTCCAGATTGACCTGGGTGCCGACCACAGCTGTGCCGTCACGGCTGCAGGAAACGTTGCCTGCTGGGGTCGGAACACCAACGGGCAACTGGGTGACGGGACCACCACGCCGAGGAACAGCGCAGTCTATGTCAACGGGATCACGACGGCGATCTCGATTGCCGTGGGTGCCTACCACTCCTGCGCAGTCCTCGCTGACGGCACGGCGCGTTGCTGGGGGCTGAATGCACTAGGAGA
>JACRDA010000499.1 GCA_016212965.1 Myxococcales bacterium | reverse complement strand
GCCCCGCTCGGAGCGCGCGACGAAGCGCCAGAACCAGAGCCAGGCGAAGCGCACGTGAGCCTCTTCCTCGTGCGCGACCCTCGCGCAGAGCTCGGCACCGACGGCGTCGCCGGCGGCGCGCAGGCGCGCTGCGAAGCGCTCGCCGTGATCGAGGTTGCCGCCCTCGAAGCCGATGCCGAGCGTGGCCGTGAGCTCGGCGGGGCTCCGGCAGCGCGGCACGCGCTCCCAGAACCAGTCGCGCACGGGAAAGTCCCCGGGCCGAAAGCCGAGCGTCGCGAGGTGCCCGGCGTAGGCCCGGAGGTGCCGCACCTCGTCCCAGAAGAGCACGACGAGACCGCGGCGAAAGGGCGGCGGCGCGTCGACGAAGGCGCAGAGCGCCCAGCACATGAGCTCTGCGGCCTGGAGCTCGTGGTGCAGGAACGAGTGGAAGAGCTGCGCCCGGCGCCGCAGATCGACGAGATCGCGCGGGGTGCGCGGGCTCTTGCCGAGGCGGGTGAGCTCGGGGGGCCGGCCCGGAGCCGACAGGCGGCGCGCGGGCGGGCTCGGCTCCCACGAGGAGGGCGTGGCCTCGGGATCGAGCTTGCCGGCGAGCGAGGTCGTCGTGACGTAGGCCCACGCCCACGCCTCGACCGTCCCCGCCGGGGGCGGGGCGGGCTCGCGCTCGAGGGCGGGCGCATCCGCGGCTGGCTCGCTCGTCATCGTCGTCGGCCTCCGGGCCCGGGTCGCGCCCGCGCCGAGCGCGCGCTGCGACTAGCGATTTAGCCAATCCCGGTCGGCCGCGCTACGTTGTGCGGCGCCCGGACCGCCGGGCACCCGCCCCGAAGCCGATGCATCACCTCCCCCGCCTCGTCCGCGCGAGCGCCCTCGCGCTCCTGCTCACCACCCTGTTTGCCTGCAGCCATCCCGCCGCGACGGCCGACAGCCCGCCACAGCCCGCCGCACCGCTCGCGGCCGCCGGCGACAAGCTCGCGCCTCCGGCCGCCCCGACCGCGCCGACGACGGCGAGCCTGCCCGGGCCTGGCGTCGCCGAGAGCGCCACACCCGCCGAGCCGACGGCCGCCGCACCGAGCGCCGCGCCGAGCACCCCGGCGAGCGCAGCCACCGCCACGAGCCCGGACGCCCTGCCCCCTCTTCCCAAGGGCACGGTGGTGCTGCACGTCGGCGACTCGATGGCCGACGCGCTCGGCAAGGATCTGAAGCGCGAGCTCGAGGCGCTCGGCGTGAAGAACGTCCTGAAGGCGAAGGAGGCCACCTACATCCCGCAGTGGGCCGGCTTCAGCATGGGCTTTCCCGGCCTCGTCGCGAGCCACAACCCGGACCTCGTCATCGTCACGCTCGGCGGCAACGAGGTCGGCATGCCCGACCCGACCCAGCGCGCCGAGCAGGTGAAGAAGATCGTCGCGACCATCGGCGACCGGCCGTGCCTGTGGATCGCGCCGCCCCTCTGGGGGCCGCACACGGGCATCCTCGAGGTCATCCGGCAGAACTGCGCGCCGTGCGTCTACGTCGACACGAACCAGCTCATCCCGGACCTCGAGCGGCTCGGCGACCACGTCCACCCGACCCTGCCGGAGCGCAAGCGCTGGGCGAAATTCATGATCGGCTGGCTGCGCCAGCACCGCGACCCGGCCGGCAAGCGGCCCTGGGACATGCTCCCCGGCGCGGGCGGCTGAGCCTCGATCCGCGCGCGGCGCGCCCGGCCGCGGGCGACTACTTGCCGCCGCCGCCGCCGAAGAAGAACCCGCCGACCGCGCAGCCGTCCATCGTCGTGGCCGCGACGACGATGACGGCGAGGATGATCACGATGAACACGACGCCGAGGACCGCGCGCGCCGACTGACCGCCGCCGGGCGGGGCCGCCCCCACGGGCAGGCCGAAGCCGGTGGCGATGTCGCGCCAGCGCATGCGGGTGCAGAGCGAGTAGACGACCTCGGTCGGAGCGCGCTCGCGGCTCACGATGCCGGCCGCGCCCTGGAACTCGGTCGCCTCGACCTGCTCGCCCTGCTCGACCTTCCAGTAGAACTCCCCCACCACGTGCTCGGTGACGGCGGTGACCTGCTGCTTCCAGCGGTAGACCGCCCCGCCGAGCTCGACCGACTGGCCGTGGTCGCGCACGTCGCCCACCTCGAGCGGCTTCACCCACTGCCACTTGCCGTCCTCCTCCATGAGCCAGCGGAAGGCACCGCCGACGGCGGCCGTCTGCTCGGCCCCGCCGCTCGGCGGCACGAAGAGCAGGTACTCGCGCCACGCGTAGCGCTCCCCCTCGACCCAGCAGGCGCGCACCATGAAGCCGACGCAGATGACCGGCTCGTCGTGGAGCTTGCCCTGCCTGCCGAGGGCGATGGCGGGCTCGACGGGCGGCCGCGGCAGGGGCCCGAGCGCCGCGAGCTTGCCGCCGGTCACGTCGCTCGCCGTCCCGCAGTACTGGCACACGACGCGCTCCGCCTGCCCGGTGAGCATGGGCAGGTTGCCCCCGCAGTTCGGGCACTCCATCGCCGCCGCCTGGGCCTTCGGCGCCTCGAGCGGCGCGCCGCTCGACAGGGTGAGCTCGCGCGGATCGACTAGCCCGCCGAGAAACAGCGTCGGCGGCGCGCGACCGTCGCCGTAGTCGAGCGTCCCGAAGCGGCCCTTCGGGCCCGAGATGTCCGCGTAGCGCGTGAGCGCCCCCGGCGCGGGCACGTTCGGCAGCGACCCCTCGCCGCTCACCACGCGCCGCCACCCCACCTCCTGCACGACCCACAGGCCGTGCGGACCGAGATCGATCTGCATGCCCGGCCGGAGCGCGTCCACCGGCGGCAGCCCGCCCGGCGGCGCGGGCTCCTCCTTCGTCAGGTACCAGCGGCCCTGTGCGTAGGCGATCCACCAGAGCTGTCCGAGCTCCGGCAGCGACAGCAAGATCTCCTGCCACGGCGCGCTCGGCGCGTCCGTGCGGTCCATCTGCACGCGCCCCTCGACCACGAAGGCGTTGCCGCGCCAGCGCCCGTCGACGCCCACCTGCAGCGGGGTCGGGATGGCGAGCAGATCCGCCATGCGTCCGACCGCCTGGAGCCCTCGGTCGGTGCGCGCGACGACGAAGCGGCAGTGCCCGCACACGACGGCCCGCGCGCCCGCGAAGGCGAAACGCACGGGTGCGCCGCAGCTCGGGCAGCTCGTCTCGCGGTCGAGGATGGTCACGGCGCGCATCTTAGCGCGAAAGCGCGCAGCACCCCTCGTCTTGGAGACTCGGCCCTCGGCACGCCCGCCCGGAGACTCGGCACGCCCGCCCTGGAGACTCGGCACGCCCGCCCCGGACACTCGGCACGCCCGCCGCGAGGCGCGTGTGCCCGGACACCGGAGGCAGGCTGGTGCGCCCCCGGAGCTCCGGAGCTTCGTCCGCCCGCCCCCGGGTGGGCCGCCGCGGACGCGCGCACCGTCAGCACGCGGCTTCGGTCAGCAAGCCACCCCGGGGCCGTTCTGGGCAACCACGACGAGCCTCCGGCGCGGCGACGACCGGCGGCGAGTCAATGGCCCACGGCCGCCGCGAACGACCGCACCGGTGCCTGGC
This sequence comes from Myxococcales bacterium, assembly GCA_016212965.1. Taxonomy (GTDB): domain Bacteria; phylum Myxococcota_A; class Polyangia; order Polyangiales; family Polyangiaceae; genus JACRDA01. The sequence goes on along the minus strand of JACRDA010000499.1, from coordinate 805 downwards.
CCAGGGGCCCGACGCGGAGCAGCGTCTGTCGCTCGGGATGCGACAGCCGGAAATCGTACCAGGTGTGCCCGTTAGCGGCTCTACGCCGGTCGTACTTGTCCATGACGGCGTCCCCAGCGGGCCACAGCAACACGAAGCCGAGCTCGAACCAGACATCCTGCCGTGTCAGCTCAACTGCACCGTCACGGCCGAGGAGCTTCGCCAACGAGGAGCTCCCCTTGAGGTCCTCGTCGATCGACACGTGGGGGTTGTAGTAGTCGAGTGGTAGCGCCAGCTCCACCCCACGCGTCTCGCTGCCCCCGGGAGCTACCCGCGTCGCAAAGGGACCCGTGGGGTACTCCGGCCACGATCCGTCCACGGGAATCGCAGGAATCTTCTTTGCCAGGATCACTCCGGCAGGCTCGACGAGCACGAGCCCAGGATGCGCCCTGTTCGGCGCAACCGAGCCGTCACGGTAGTCGCCTTCGATCTCGTCGAAGAAATAGGCACTCCTATCGCTGTGATTCTCGAAGGTGTAGCGAAATGTCAGGTGCTCGGCATCGGCACGCTCCAAGTCCACCGTCAACAGGCAGCCAGACGCCTCCACGCTGAATGTTGGCTTCGCAGCTGACTCCGCATTCGGTTTGCACGCGACTAGCCCCAAATCAAGCGATTAGCGCTTAGCACTTAGCACTTAGCATTTAGCCTAAGAATATCGAGATGATACGTGCCGTCACGGGGCGTCACCGTTTCACCTGAAACGTGCCATCGGGGCGCACCTGGAGAACCGGCAACACTGCGAGTTCTCTGGGCTAATGGCTAACGG
>JACRDA010000493.1 GCA_016212965.1 Myxococcales bacterium | reverse complement strand
CGGCCACCCACCAGGCGGCGGCCGCGATCTTGCCGACCTTCGAGCCGAGCGCGCGCTGGAAGCGCACCGCCCCGAGGAGCACCGCCGCGACGACGGCCGCGGCCAAGAGACCACCTGCGGAGCTCGCCGGTGGCGGCTCCGGCGAAAGCTGCCCCGGCGCGACGCACAGCGCCAACAGGTGCGCCACGCGCGCAGCGAAGTCGGCGAGGTCGAGGGCGGGGCTCATCGGCTGCCCTTATAGATCAATCCGGTCGCTGCGACGCCGCCGACGAGCGGCGCGCACGGGCGCGTCACCCGGGAACGACGGCGCGCACGAGCGCCGGCAGCTCGTGCGCCTCGGCGTCGCACATGAGCCCGAAGGCGCGCAGGGCGCCCGCGCGCCCGAGCGCCGGGCCGGCCGCCTGCACGAGCTTCTGCTCGAGCGCCCGCTCCGCACCGGGCGCGGCGACGGAGCCCGTCGGGAGGTCGATGCGCTCCACGAGCCGCGTGCCGTCCTCGAGCTCGACCGTGACCCGGGCCGGAAAGTAGAGAGCGATCCCACCCGCCCCGCCGCCGGGTGCGCGGGCCTGCCGGACGCCCGCCTCGGTCCCGCGGCGCCCGGCCCCCACGAGCCCGCGCACCCGCCGGCTCGTAGCGCGGGCGAGGGACCGGAGCGCGCGCCCCGCATCGGCCGCGGAGACGAGCTCCGAGCCGTACTCCTCGCGGTAGCGGCGCACCAGCATCACGAGCTCGCGCGGGCCGAGCGCGCCGAGCGCGGCCCGGCCGGCGCCGACCGCGCGGGCCCCCTCGACGACGCGCGCCGTGAGCCCGAGATCGTGCTCGACCTCGATCCGCGCCACCCACGCGCGCTGCTCCTCGGCGCCGCGCGCCAGAGCGCCCGCGTCGAGCTCGTCGACCCCGAGACGGCCGACGCGCAGGAGCACGGCCGCGGCCTGGGCGAGGTCGAAGCACACGCCGACCGGCGTCACGCCGCCCGGACCGCGGGCGTACTCGGCCGCGAAGCGGCTCGCCTCGCACGCGAGCTTGGTCGTGGCGACGTGCACGCGCCGCACCCGCGCGAGCGGCAGCTCGCCGCCGGCCCGGGCGCGCAGCCGCTCGAGCGCCTCGAGCGCCGTCTGGAAGTAATGGCACACCGGATAGGTCTTGAAGGTGAAGGTGTCGAGCACCCAGAACGAGCCGAGGTCCCCGAGCGCCAGCGGCATGGGCACGTACGCGAAGCGCCGCCAGAAGCCGCGCCGGTCCTCCAGGATCTCCGGGGCCCCGGTCATGCCGGCGCGGGCGAAGTAGGCCGCGCGCAGGCCCGTCGCGAGCGGCGTCGCGGCCGACAGGAGCTTCGAGCTCGGCCGCAGGAAGCCCGGCTGGAGCGCGAAGTTCGGCTGCGCGAGCGCGATGGCGAGTGCGTGGGTCGTGCGCTCGGCGTCGAGCCCGAGCAGGCGCGCCGCGGCCGCCGCCGCCCCCACCAGGTGGACGAAGGTCCACATCTGGCCGTTGAGCGGTCCGAGGAAGCTCGAGGCGCCGACCCTGCCGGCGAGCTCGTTCGCGACCACGATGGCGTCGACGAGCTCGGCGCTCGAGCGCCCCTCGTGCTCGGCCACGGCGAGCGCCGCGAACACCGCCGAGTGGCAGGTGTGGCCCATCCACACGATGTCGTCGAAGTCGTGCGCCATCGAGCACGCGGCGTTCTCGAAGGCCGCCTCGATCGGGGGTCGTCGCGCGCCCGAGGCGACGACCGTGGCGCGACCCGTGCCGCCGCCGAGGGCGTCGAGCGCCGCGCGAACGGCGTGGACGGGCTCGGTGCGCGCCGCAGCGTGCGCCGCCGCCACCATGTCGACGAGCTGCCAGCACGCCGCGCGCCGCACGGACGCGGGCATGGCCGAGCGCTCGAGCGTCGCCGCGAAGCGCCCGAGCCGCTCGAGCTCCGTCGGCCCTGCCATGCGCGCCTACTTGGCGGCCGCCAGATACGCGAGGAAGGCGAGCTGCTGCTCCTCGCGCTCGCTCTTGTGGTAGCGGTCCGTGTCGACGTCGAGCCAGTAGCAGTCGACCGTCTTGAAGCCGGCCGCGTAGAGGCACTCGCGCACCTCGGGGATCGTCCAGAGGCGCCAGTCGTAGGTGAAGGCGCGCTTCAGCTTGCTCCCGTCCTTGAAGCGGAAGTGGATGTGGCAGAGCGTTTCGTGGGTGATCGGGTTGAACTCCGCTTGCTCCCACATGTAGGTGAAGTCGTCGACCTTGCGCTTGTCCTTGGCGACCATCATCGCCTCGGTGCCGCCGTAGATCTCGAGGAACGCGACGCCCTCCTTGCCGAGCGTCTGGTGGATGACGCGGCAGTAGCGCTCGAGCTCGGCGCGGGTCTTCCACACCCAGAAGCTGAAGTTCATGACGGAGACGACGTCGACCTTCGGCGCCGTCACCTCGAGCACGTTCTGCTGCAGGAGCTTGATGCGCTTCTGCACGCTCTCCGGCTGCCCCGCGAGGTTGTGGTCGCGCGCCCAGGCGAGCACCTCGGGGTCGAGGTCGACGCCGACCGCGGTGCGCTCCGGGTAGCGACGGCACCACTCCGTCGAGAAGTACGCGGTGCCGCAGAAGTCCTCGCGTACGCTCACCGGGGGCCGGCCGCGCAGGCTCTTGAAGACGCGGTTGTAGAGCGCGATGTCGACCTCGGGGCACTGCACGCTCATCTCGTAGAGCAGGTGCCGATCGGCCTGCTCGGCGAGGGTGCGAGCCTGCGCGTCTTGACGGTGCTTGTCCTTCTTGCCCATGCTTTTCGACTTCTCCGCGCGGCGCTGCCCCCCCGCGCCGGGCGCGCTTGTAGCGCGAGGCTGGCGGCGAAGCCACAGGCGCCGTCGCGCCGCCTGGCGCGCCGTGGCTACGGGCCCGCGGCTCGTCCGCGGCCGCGCGGCACCCCGCCGGCGGCAGGCGCCGCCGCGCGCGGGTGGGCGTGAGCGTACTGGCGCCGGAGGTGATCGGTCGCCACGTGGGTGTAGATCTCCGTCGTCGCGATGTCGGCGTGACCGAGCATGGTCTGCACGCTGCGGAGGTCGGCTCCGCCGCGCAGGAGGTGGGTCGCGAACGAGTGGCGCAGCTT
>JACRDA010000492.1 GCA_016212965.1 Myxococcales bacterium | reverse complement strand
GCGCGGGCCGCGCCCCGTCCCGGACGGCGCCTCGGGCCGTCGAGCTCGGCCGGTGCGCGGGCCGCAGCTCGGAGCCGCGCCCCGCGCCCGCGCGCTCGGCCGGGCGCCGGAAGACCATCGTGGCGCCGCGCGCCGACACGCGCTCGAGGCCGGCAATGCGCGCCGGCAAGGGGTCGGAGGGGCCGAAGAACGCGAAGCCCACGTCGTGCAAGCAGGTCGCGAGGCGCGCGGTCACGCGCGCCACGACCTCGGCATCGAAGTAGATGAACACGTTCCGGCAGAACACCACGTCGAGCCCGCCGGTGCCCGCACCGGCCTCGGGGTAGCCCGCTCCGGCGAGGTTGAGCGGCAGGAACCGCACGAGGCGGCGGAGATCCTCGCGCACCCGCCGGGTGCCCCGATCGCCGGAGACGAAGTAGCGGGCCCGCTCGACCTCGTCGACGCCACGCAGCGACCACGGGCTGTAGTCGGCCGCCCGCGCCTGGTCGAGGTAGCTCGCGTTGATGTCCGTACCGAGCACCTCGACGTTCCAGCCCGGGTCGACGGCCTCGTGGAGCGCGATGGCGAGCGAGTAGGCCTCCTCGCCGCCCGCGCAGCCCGCGCTCCACGCTCGGACGGTGCGGTCGGTCGACCCGCGGGCGCGGCGCTGGCGAACGAGCTCGGGCACCACGCGTGCGCGCAGGTAGGCGAACTGCTCGGGCAGCCGGAAGAAGTAGCTCTCGCGCACCGTGAGCTCGCCGACGAGTCGCGCGAGCGGCCCCACGCCCGAGGGATGCTCGACGAGGCTCGCCAGGTGCTCCGGGGACGCGAGCCCGAGCTCGCTCACGACGCTCCACACCGCGCGCACGAGGTCCGGTCGGTTGTGGCTCCCGAAGGCGAGCCCGCAGTGCGCCGTCAGGCGGGCGCCGATGCGCTCGAGCGTGGGCTCCGCGATCGCCCGCTCCCTGGCGGCACGCGCGGCGGAGCGCCCGAGCGGCTCTTCGGACAGACCGCTCATGAGCCTCGCGCCACCCTCGCCGTGGTCGCTCTGCGGCGGGCGGGCTTCTTCGGGTGGTCGGGCGGCGCGGCCCCGCCCGCCGGGGACGTGGCGGCCGCGCCCGCGGAGGCCGCCGGGGTCGCGCCGTCCGCCGCCGACGCCGGGTCGGCTCCGGCAGCACGCAGGGCGGCGTCGGCCAGGCGCGCGTGCTCCTCGGGGGCGAGCAACTGGTCGAGCTCGAGCACCAGCGTCAGCTCCCCGTCCGTGCGCAGCGTGCCGTGGACGACGCGCCGCCCGGCCAGCGACTCCAGCGTCGGGAGCAGGTCGGCGCGTCGCTGGTACGCGCCCGGCGCCACCTCTTCGAGGCCCTCGATGTCGTCCACCACGAGGCCGAGCAGCCGCCCGCACGCGAGCGCCACCACGATCTTGGTGTCGAGCCCCGGCTTCTGCTGCCGCAGGCCGAGCTGCGGGGCGGGGTCGAGCAAGGGCACCACCTTGCCCCGATAGTCGACGACGCCGAGCACCGCCGGCGAGCGCTCGGCAATGGGCGTCGGCGCGACCATGCGCACGGCCTCGACGACGCGCGCGAGATCGACGGCGAGGCGCGCACCGCCCACGCGGAACACGAGCAAGGCGCGCGGGTCGGCCTCCGGCGCACGCGGCCCGCCGTCGGTGTCCCCACGAGCGCGCGCGACCTCGGCTCGCAGGCGCTCGAGCTCCTGCTCCAAGGTTCCCATGCGCTCGGCAATCGACATCTCGCGGAACCTCGAATCAGCAGAGCCTGCCCTGGACTTCCGAGAGCAATGCCTGCCGGCGCGCATCATCCCTTGACCGCAAAGACCCCAGTCGATAGAGTACGTCTTTCGAGAGTTGATCGACAGACATTTCGCGCCCCGCTCGCGCGGAATCTAGCATCGGGAGGGGAGCGCCGTGCAATTCAAGCCGTTCGAAGCGGGCGTGGAAGTCAATGGCCAGACGGTCTACGCGATCGTCGACGGCTTCAAGATGTTCAAGCGGATCCCGAGCCAGATCCTGCTCGCGGAGGGCATCGGACAGCTCGGCGCCAACGACGTCGTCCAGATCGATCCCCTGGCCTGGTACTCCCAGGCAGCGTGGCTGCGGGCTTTCGAGCGCATCGCCAAGGAGGTCGGCACCATTCACCTCTATGCGATCGGCGCCAAGATCCCCGAGAACGCCAAGTTCCCGCCCAGCGTGACGGACGTCGCGACTGCCATCCAGGCGATCGACGTCGCCTATCACATGAACCACCGCGCGGGTGGGCGCGTCCTCTTCGACGCCGTCACCGGCCGCATGTACGAAGGCATCGGGCACTACGGGTTCGCGCAGCCCGGCCCCCGCCACATCGTGAGCCGCTGCGAGAACCCCTATCCCTGCGATTTCGACCGCGGCATCATCACGACGATGGCCCGCCGGTTCGAGAAGACCGCGCTCATCGAGCACGACGACTCGCAACCCTGCCGGCAGCGCGGGGACGACAGCTGCACGTACAGCGTCACCTGGTGACGCGCGCGGCGCCGCGCGGCGCCGCGCGAGCGCGTAGCGGTTCGTGCGCTCGGCGCGGGACATGGCGACGCTCGTGTTCAGATGAGGATCTCCGCGACCATCATGCCGTCGGGCTGCTGACGCAGACTGACCAGCGTCTTGTCCCAGCGCTCGCACCAGGACTTCATCTCCTGCTCGAACTCCGGGCAGTCACCGGTGACCACGGCGGTGTCGCCGTCTTTCATGCGTTGCTGCAAGAGCATGGTGGTGAGGCGCAGTTGGGGTCCGGGACAGCGGACGCCCTTCATGTCAATGGGGACGATGGGCACGGGTCCTCCTCTCGAGCCGCAGCGGTCCGAGGCGGCGGAGCGCGGCGACGAAATCGTCGACGAGCTCGAGGTAGCGCGCGGATTCGGCGGCAGAGACGTGGTCGAAGCGACAGCGCGCGGGCTCGACGCCGCACTGGTCGAGCAGGCGCAGCAGAATGCGCTGCCGCTGGACGGCGCGGTAGTTCTGCTCCTTGTAATGACAGCCGCCGGGGTGGCAGCCCATGATGAGCACGCCGTCGGCGCCCGCGACGAAGGCCTCGAGCACCAGGCTGGGCTCGACGCGGCCGGTGCACATGAGCCGGACGGTGCGGAGCCCCGCGGGCACGGACGCGCGCGTGGCGCCGGCATTGTCGGCGCAGGCATAGGCGCAGTGCGTGCACAAGAGGCCCAGCACCCGCGGCTCGAATGCCCCCCGGTCGACCGGCGCGCTCATTGCAGCACCTCCCGGATCTCGCTCAGCAGCTGGGCGTGGGTGAAATGGGCGCCCTCGATCGCGGCCGCGGGGCAGGCCGCGACGCAGGTGCCGCAGCCCGTGCAGAGCACGGGGTTCACCGACGCCTGCGCCGTCGTCTGGTCGAAGGCGATGGCCTTGTAGGGACACACCCCGACGCACACGTGGCAGCCCGAGCAGCGCCGTGCGTCGACGCTCGCGACGATGGGGTCGACCTCGATGGTCCGCCCGGGGACGGCCATGGCGAGGGCCTGTCCCGCGGCGGCCGCGCCGTGCGTGACGGAGGTCGCGACCCCCATCGGCGCCTGACAGGTGCCGGCGAGCATGACGCCGCGGATGCGGCTCGTCGCGTGGCCGGTCGAGGGACCGAGCGGCGCGAAGAAGCCGTGCCGATCGCGCCCCACGTCGAGCAGCCGCGCGAGCTCGCCGTGGCCCGGGCCCGGCGCGAGCGGCGGACACAGGACCACGAGGTCGAAGGCGCCGCGCTCGGTCGCGCGCCCGCCCCAGGCGAGCTCGGCCGTGCCGTCGTCGCGCGCGGACGCGGCGAGCGCCTCGGGGCGCTCGTAGCGCCGAAAGGAGACGCGCGCGTGCGCCCGGGCGCGCTCGTGGAGCGCCCAGTCCTCAGGCCCGGGCAGGCACAGCTCGCGGTGCACGTGCGTCACCGTCGCCTCGGGCAGGCGCTCGGCGAGCGCGAGGCCGAGCTTCAGCGCCACCCCGCAGCAGATGACCGAGCAGTAGTCGCAGTGGCCCGCCTGCATCGCGCCGGCGCAGTGCACGAGCGCGATGCGGCGCGGCGGCGCCGCGAGCCGGCCGCCGAGCTGCCCCGCGGTCGGGCCGTCGGGGGACAGCATGCGCTCGACCTCGAGGCTCGTGTGCACGCCGGGCAGCCGCCCCCAGCCGAGCGCCGGCAAGCGCCCGACGTCGTAGAGCGAGGCGCCCACGGCGAGGACGACGGCGCCCACCTTGCGCTCGAGCACGGCGGGGGCCTCGTCGTAGCGGATGGTCCCGGGAACCGGGCAGGCCGCCTGACACAGCGTGCAGCTCTCGCCGCGCGACCGCACGCAGGCCTGCGCGTCGAGCACGGGCACGTTGGGCATGGCGCCGGGGAAGGCGAAGGAGATCGCGCGCCGTGTACCGAGCTCGCCGGGGCGCGGGTCGGGCGCGACCGCGGGACACACGGGCACGCAGTCGCCGCAGCCGATGCAGGTCTCGGCGACGACGAAGCGCGGCCGGCGCGCGATGCTGAGCTCGAAGTTGCCGAGGTAGCCCTTCGCGCCCGCGAGCCGCGCGAGCAGGAGCACCTCGATGCGCGGGCTGTCGAGCACGCCCGTCACGAGCGGGTCCATGAGGCACGAGCCGCACTCCATGCCGGGGTGCACCTTGTCGAGGCGCACGGCGGCCCCACCGAGCACCGGCCCCTGCTCGACGAGCACGACGTCGCGCCCCGCCCCCGCGAGCGCGAGGGCCGCCGAGAGCCCCGCCGGGCCGCTGCCGATCACCGCCACGCGCGGATCGGTCTCGACGGCGAGAGGCCGCAGCGGGACCTGCAGCTCGGCCCGACGCACCGCGGCGCGCACGTACGCGATGGCCTTGTCCGTCGCGGCCTCGCGATCGGCCGTCACCCACGCGACTTGCTCGCGCACGTTGGTCATGGCGAGCAGGTAGGGGTTGAGGCCCGCATCCGCCATCACGCGCCGCAGCTTCGGCTCGAGCTCGCGCGGGGAAGACGCCGCCACGACCACGCGCTCGGGTCGCTCGTCGACGAGCAGCTGCCGCATCGCCTTCACGCCCGCCGACGAGCAGGTGAGCTCGAGGGCGTGAAAGCTCGCGACCTCGGGCAGCGCGACAATGGTGCGCGCGACGCGCTCGAGGTCGATGCGACCGCCGCCCATCTCGCCGCACTTGCAGTAGAAGACGGCCGTCCTCACGGGTCCCTCCCGCCGAGCAGGGCGAGCACGGCGGCCACGGCGCGCGGCACGGCGCCCTCCACGGCCTCGCTGAGGTCGGTGCCGAAGGTCTCGAGGTCGGCGCCCACGATGCCGAGCAGCGTGAGGTGCGCCGGCAGGGGCAGGCCGAGCGCGCGCGCGGTCGCGACGGCCACGGCGAGCCCGCCGTCGTGCGACAGCACGGTGCTGCGAATGGGCCCGTCCACGGGCAGCGCCACGAGCGCGCCCGGAGCGCCCTCGTCCGGGCCGAGGGCATCCACCACGACTGCGCACGCGTGGCCCGAGATGCGCTCGACGACGTCGAGGCCTCCGGTCTGGAGCTCGTGCACGGTGACCTCGCTGCCGGTCGCGGCGCGCACGGCGCGCGCGACGCGCAGGCCCACGGCGTCGTCGCTGAGGTACGGGTTGCCGATGCCGACCACGACGCCCTTCACGGCACACCCCGACGGACGGTCTGCAGGACCTCGCCCGCGGCGTTGCGCACCCGCACCTCGAGCGGCATCTGCCCCGGCAGGGCGTGGGTCGCGCACGACAGGCACGGGTCGTACAGGCGGAAGGCCATCTCGATGCGGTTGAGCAGGCCCGGCTCGATGCGCCCGCCGCGGATCAGGCGCTGCGCCGCGCGCTTGATGCTCATCGCGATGGGAGCGTGGTTGTGGGTCGTCCCGACGACGAGGTCGACGTGCGTGAGCACGCCGCGCGCGTCGGCCTCGTAGCGGTGCAGGAGCGTGCCGCGCGGCGCCTCCACGGACCCGACCGCGGGGCCCGGTCGCGCCCCGCCCGCGGGCAGCACGCGCACCTCGGGCGAGGTGATCTCCGGGTCGGTCGCGAGCTCGAGCATGCGCTCGGCGGCGTAGAGCAGCTCGACCAGGCGCGCCCAGTGGGTGGCCAGGCGGTGGTGCACCGGCCGCCCGCCGAAGAACGCGAAGAAGCGCTCGAAGTGCTCCTGCGCGAGCGGGGTCGCCATGCCGGTCGCGACGTTGAGGCGCGCGAGCGGCGTCGCGCAGTACACGCCGCTCTCGACGCCGTCCACGAAGCCGCGCCAGCCGACCGCGCGCAGGTACGGGAACTTGAGGTAGGTCCAGGGCTCGGTGCGCTCGGCCACGTGGATCGCGTAGTCGCGCGCCGGGAAGCGCACGAGCTCCCGACCGTCGGGGTCGATGACCCGGATCGTTCCGTCGTAGAAGTTGACCCGACCGGCCGGGTCGACCGTGCCCATGTAGTAGGTGCGGTGGTGATAGAGATCGGAGCCGAGCTCGGCGCGCCACGTCGGATCGTCGAGCACGAGCGTGCGGAAGAGATCGAGCGTCGTCAGCGCGAAGGCCACGTTGGCGCGCGCGGCCGCCTCGACGTCGACGCGCAGCGCCTCGGTCACGGCCTGGCTCCAGCCGCCGGGCAGACCCGCAGCCGGGTGGATGCCGCGACCGCCGAGGCGCTCGATCACCTGGTGGCAGCGCGCCCGGGTGGCGATCACCTGGCGCCCGAGCTCGAGCCCCGCCTTGCGCACGACGCCGAGCAGGTTGCGCTCGCCCGCGGGCGCGTCCGGGCCGACGATGAGGTCCGGTCCGCCGAGCGCGTAGAAGTGCGTGGTGTGATCGGCGACGAAGAAGGTGGCGTACACGAGCTCGCGGATCTTCCGCGCCGCGGGCGGCGGCGTGACGTCGAAGAGCGCGTCGAGCGCCTTCACGGACGCCATGTGGTGGGCCTCGGGGCAGACGCCGCAGATGCGGTTCGTGATGACCGGCATCTCCTCGGCGAGCCGCCCGACGCAGAAGCTCTCGAAGCCGCGCAGCTCGGGCACCTGGAAGTACGCCTCGGCGACGTCCCCCTCGGCGTCGAGGAACAGATCGATCTTCCCGTGCCCCTCGAGCCGGGTGATGGGGTCGATGGTGACGCGCCTCACGTGCGCCTCCCGCCGAGCAGCGAGGCCGCGAGGCTGAACTTGTAACAGGTGCCCGCCCAGTCCGGCACCGCGTCGAGCGTCGCGTCGATGGCCGCCGCGATCTCCTTCTCGCTCCGGTCCCGGAGCGGCTCGATGTCGAGGATGGAACCGACCGCGCTCGCCATGGCGGCGCCCTGGTCGGCGACGCCCTCGGGCGCGCCGTAGCAGCCGATGCACGGCATCCCGACGCGGGTGCAGAGCGCGCCGCAGCCGTCGCGCGTCGCCGGGCCCATGCACAGGATGCCCTGCTCGAGCAGGCAGCGCGTCGGCTCGGGGATGAGCTCGTGGACGCGGCGCAGGCGCACGATGGTCTTGTCCTCGCGGCGCAGCGCGCACTCGCGGCACACCGCCGACTCGCCGGCCCCGAGGACAGCGCCGCGGGGCGGCGGCGGATCCTCGAACATCTGCCCGAGGGCGCGCCACAACGTGTCCGGCTCGGGCGGACAGCCCGGGATGACGTAGTCGACGTCGACCACCTCCGCGAGCGGCAGCACGCGCGGGAGCAAGGTCGGCAGGTGGAGCTCGCCCTCCGGCACCGCCGAGCGCGCACGCGGCCGGGACGGCTCGGCCACGCCGGCGTACACCGTGTCGAGCAGGCTCGCGGTGGAGCGCAGGTTCGCGAGCCCCGGAAGACAGCCCTCGTGCGCGCACGAGCCATAGGCCACGAGCAGCTGCGACTTCCGGCGCAGGAGCTGCGCCATCGCGACGTTCTCGTCGCTGCGCTGCGCGCCGTCGAGCAGAGTGAGCGCGAGCGCACCATCCGGCAGCGCCTCGACGTCCGCCCGCTTCGTGTCGACGAGACACGGGCAGAAGAAGATCTCGAAGCGCGCGTCGAGCTCGAGCAGGCGCTCGTGCAGGTTGACGAATGCGATCTCGCAGCCCCCGCAACCACTCGCCCAGTAGAGCGCGATGCGCGGACGCGACGTGGCGGCTTGCATGTCAGGACCTGGCGTTGCCACGGTCTCCCCCCCGGAAGCAATCTCGCGATTCTGGTCCTATCGCACCTGCTTCGCAACGCTCAAGCCGAGGCCTTCGCTCGCATTCGTAGACCGCGTGTATACGCGGTGGCACGAGGACGCCCACGAGGCGCACGCAAGCGTGAGCGTGCGACTTCGCACGCATCCGCACGACCTCCCGGTACCCAGAAAGAGACAACCACAGCGCTCGGCACGGGCGCCAGGCCGCCCGTTTTTCCAAGGCAGTAACCCGATCCGCCCGAAAGCGGAACGAGCAGAACCACGGAGACACGGAAGCACGGAGCGTGACACGGAGGGGCCCCTGAACTTCGCCGGCGCCGTGCAGCTCTCCGTGTCTCCGTGTCTCCTTGGTTGTCTCTTTCTGGGTACTGGATGCGAGCGTAGCGCGGGGATTTGCGCGGCAGACGCCCGGCGAGCGGCAATCCCACCGGGCCGTCGCCCGAGGACGGAACCGTAGACGTAGACGTTGACGTGGTCGTTGACGTGGACCTTGATGGCGACGTCTACGTGGACTTGGACGACCCAGCGTGGACGGCTCTCAGATCCTCTTCGAGAGGAGCGCGACTACGCTAGGTCCTGCACCACCTCGGTCACGGGGCGAGGAGCTCGCAGGACGCGCGTCAACGGTTCGGCCGACCAGGTCCACGTCGACGTCGCCGTCAAGGTCCACGTCAACGTCAAGGTCAACGCCAACTCGGCTCGCGGCAGCAGTTTGGCTGGCGCCGGGGATCGACACGCGGGCGATGGCCGTTACGTTGCGGTCCGATGGCGCGACATCAGTCACGACCTCCGTGCCGAGGTACTAGCCGCTGACGTTGCGGGACGTACCCTCCGGGAACCCGAAGGTCACCGGGTCGGTCTTGGCGTCGTAGTCGCAGAACTGCTTGCGGTCGCCCCCCTCGACCACCTCGCGCTTCTTGCCGAAGCAGTAGGGACATTCGAGGTGCTCCGCCGCCGATTTGCCGACGTGGTTCCGCACGCAGAAGACGCTGAGCTTGGCGCGTTCGTCCGACATGGCTCCACTCCTCTCGTCTCGCGTCTCGCGCGGCACGACCCCCACTAGCGTCGCGCCGCCGGCGGCCCGGGTCAACCGCCGCTCGGCCTCGTCTGTAAGCCGGGCGCCGCACGGCGCGTTTCGAGGACAACATGCCCCCTTTCTTCGCCCGCAGCGCTCGCACCTCGGCCCCGCTCGCACCGCTCGCACCGGCCCGCGCGCTCGCCCATCCGCTCTGGCTCGGCGGTCTCGCGCTCCTCGTCCTCAACGACCACGTCCTCAAGGGCTCGGGCGCGCTGCCGGGGCTCGTGACCGGCAAGCTGAGCGACGCGGCCGGCATGCTCGTCGCGCCCGCCCTCGCCGCGCTCGTCGTCCGCGCGCGCGGCCGGCACGCGGTCGCGCTCTGCCACCTGGCCGTGCTCGTCGTCTTCGCGGCGATCAAGGTCTCGCGCCCCGCGGCCGACGCGGTCGAGGCGCTCGCCGGCGCGCTCGGCCTGCGCTGGCGCATCTGGGTCGATCCGAGCGATCTGCTCGTGGCCGTGCCCGCCCTCGCGGCGAGCCTCTGCTGGCTCGTGCCGGCGATGGAGCGGCCGCTCGCCCTGCGCCGCTCCGCCCGCCGCCTCGGCGAGCTCGCCGGGACCACGGTGGGTCTGCTCGCGTGCATGGGCACCTCGCGGGTGCCACCCGTGGAGCCGCTCGGGCCACCCCCGGTCCCTCCGCCCCCGACCCAGGCCCACGCGCAGCCCGGACCCGCGCTCGACGTCGCCCTCTTGCGCGGCGGCGTGTGGCAGAGCGGCGGGCCCGGCACCCCGACCGCGTACCGCTTCGAGGCCGACCGCTACGTCTACACGGCCGATCTGCAGACGCCCGAGACGGGGCGCTTCGAGCTGGTCGAGGCCAGCTCGACCCGCCTGCGGCTGCGGCTCTTCGAGCGCGCCCAGGGCCACGCGCCCCTGCCTCCGATCGAGCTCGCGCTCGAGCTCGCGCCCGACCGGCGCGCCTTCGCGGTCGCCGACAACCGCGGGGTCGGTCGCGTGTTCCAGCGCGAGCCCGAGCCCGCCACGGTCGCGACCGACCCGAGCGCCGCCACGCCGACCCAGCCCTGACTCGAGCGCGCTGTCACGAGCCGAAGACAGCCCGCGCGATCGCCGCGCCGACCGCCTTCAGGATCGGGCGCGCGAGCTCCTCGTAGGCGTAGTCGTCGTCGTTCATGACCCCATCGGGGTTGGCGTACACCGTGGCCGTCAGGAAGAAGCCCCGGTGGGTCGTGCGGTCCTCGACGAACGCATTGTCGAGGAGAAAGCCGTAGGCGCGCCCGGCCTTGCCGACGTAGCGCACGCGCTCGGCCGGCACGACCTCGAGCACGCCCGGCGCGAGCGGGTGGTGGTCGTTCATGCGGGCCGAGCCCGGCAGGTGCGCCGTCATGGCGTCGACGAGCAGCTTGTGCTCGGACGGGTCGAGCCCGAGCGGCACCGAGTCCGGGCGCTCGGGGAACAGGAGCGCGCGCACCATGCGCTGCAGATCGGCGAGCGACGCGTAGTTCTTCGCGGCGAAGCTCATGGGCTCGTCGACGCGCCGGCGCCCGTCGTGGTAGGCGGTGCCGATCGACAGCTCCGCGGCGGGGGTCGGGGCGAGCACGAGGTCGCTGTCGCGCGCGCGCACCTCGAAGCCCTTGCCGCGCGGGGGCGACAGGAGCACGCGCAGCGTGTGCTTCGAGCGCTCGGCCGGCGTGTCCATGCGGTGGTGGAAGCGCACGGCGGGAAAGCCGAGCGCCGCCATGCGCTCGTTGAGCTCGCGGTGGCCGACGACGTCCCAGAAGCGGTTGTAGGACTCGTTGTCCGAGAACGTGAGGAGCTTCGCGAGCTCCTCGCCGACGTAGAGCTTCTCGTGCTTCTTCGGGGCGTCGGGGTCGTCGCTCTGCTTCGACTCCCCCTCGCCCTTCTTCGACGCCTCGCCCTGCTTCGACTCTGCGTCGTCCACGTCCGGGTCGGGCGGCTCGCAGCCCGGGCGCTTCGGCCGACAGCGGCGGATGCGGGTCCCCGGGGCGATCGGACGCCCGGCGCGCTCGTCGAGGGCCCGCAAGGCCGCGACCGCCAGAAAGACCTTCACCGCGCTCGCAGGGTAGAAGTACTCGGCGTCGGCGCGGTAGCCGTGCGTGACCCAGCTGGCCGCGCCGGGCTCGACCAGCGTGACGAGGATCTGCAAGCGCAGCTCGTGAGCGCGCGCGAGCCACGCCTCGAAGCGCGGATCCGAGGCGTAGAGGGCCCGCTCGACCCAGTCGTCCGCCCGGGGGGCCGCCAGCGCGGAGCCGGCCGGCGCGGCACTCGCTGCGACGTCCGCGGCGGGCGCCCCGTCCGGGCCCGCCGACGCGAGCGGCGCGGGTGCGGCCGAGCCCGACGCGCCGGCGGCGTGCTCCG
>JACRDA010000495.1 GCA_016212965.1 Myxococcales bacterium | reverse complement strand
GATCGCGCTCGTGCTCGTCGTGCTCGTCGCCATCCTCCTGTACGCCCTGCGCTGAGCGGCCGCGCCCGGCGGTGAGCGGCGCGTTCAGCCGTCGCGCCCGGCGAGCGCGTCGAGCGCGGCGGCGCGGTCGGTGCGGCCGAGGGCGCGCCACTGGGCCCGCGCAAGCACGGCCGCTCGGCGCGCCCGCTCGGCCTGCCCGCGCGCGAGGGCATCCTGCGCCGCCCGCGTGAGCGTGAGCGCGATGTCGCCCTCGCACACGGCCGACTCGTCGACCAGCCGCTCGAGCGCGAGGAGCGCGTCGTCCGCGGTCGGCAGTCCGCAGACGGCGTCGGGCTCGAGCTCGAGCTCGTGGGCGCGGACCAGGATCGCCGACGCGAGCGCACCGGCGACCGCGTGCACCTTGCGGCCCTCGCGCCCGACCGGCGCCAGCGCCTCGAGGAGGAACGGCACGGCCCCGGCAAAGTCGTCCTCGGCGAGACGCGTCAGGGCGAGGTTCACGCGCAGCGTGTCCTCGCCGCCGGTGCCGTAGGCGCGCATGACCCGCCCCCAGGCCAGGTAGTGCTGCTCGGCCTCGGCCGGGCGCCCGCTCAGCCGGGCGAGCTCGCCGAGCGCGTTGAAGCAGGCCCCGAGCCGGTAGCCGGCGCCATGGCGCACCAGGATCTCGCGCATGCGCTCGAAGCTCGCGCGCGCCTCGGGGTGCCGCTCCTGCCACAGGGCCACGTAGCCGAGCCCCCAGAGCGCGTCGGCGACGGCGAGCTCGTCGCCGAGGTCCTCGGCCTGGGCGAGGTTGCCGCGGTAGGCCTCGCCCGCGCGCTCGGCGTCGCCGAGGTAGTAGTAGGCCGAGGCGAGCGCCGCGCGCGCGTCGTGCTCGCCGCGCCAGTCGCCGGCGCGCCGCAGGGTCTCGAGGGCCCGCTGGCACAGCCCGACGGCGGCGAGTCCGTCGCCGCGATCGACGCCGATCTCGGCGCGCAAGAGATCAGCGCGCGCCGCGAGGCTCTCCCGCCCGAGCCGGCGCGCGCGCTCCCCAACGGCGGCGGCACGCGCGAGCGCCTCGTCGGCGCGCCCCTGATCGAGGTCGATCCGGGCCAGGAGCAGCTGCGCCTCGCCGCGCCGCGGATCGTCCGGGCCGGTGCCGAGCTCGTCGAGGCAGAGGTCGTGCTCGCTCGCGAGCTCGCGCGCCCGCGCGAAGTCCGCCTCGAAGCGCAAGAGGCGCGCCGCCTGGAGCAGGGCGGGCGCCGCCTCGTCGAGGTCGCCCGCCTGGCGCAGGTGCCGGCCGATGCGCGCGGCGGTCTCGGCGCTGCGTCTCCCCGAGCGCAGCACCTCGGCGACCACGCGGTTGAGCGCCTGCCAGCGCCCGCCCGCCCGCGCCATGTCGACCAAGGCCTCGCGCAGCAGGCCCTGCGCGAAGCGCCAGCGGCCGTAGCCCGGCTCGAGCAGGCCGCGCCCGGCGAGCGCCGGGAGCAGATCCGGCGCCACCTCGAGCGCGGCGTGGGCGCACGCCCCGCGCCACTCGGGCTCGTCGACCTCGGCGCCGAGCAGGGCGAAGAGCTCGAGGGCGTGGCGCTCCTCTTCGCTGCGGCCGGCGAGCGCCCCGCTCACGCGCGCCACGCACAGGGCGTGGACGTCGCCCGGCAGGACCTCGGTCTCGCCGGGCACGAGCTCGAGCCCGCTCGGGCCCGGACGCAGCACGCCGCGGGCGACCCAGTCCCCGACGAGCTGCACGGCGAAGAGCGGGTTGCCCTCGGTGCGCGCGGCGACGCGCTCGGCGAGCGACGGCGCGAGACCGAGCAGGTGCCGCGCGAGCAGGCGGTGGTCCTCGGGCGCGAGCTCCCGCACCTCGACGGCGCGCGCCCGCGGACCGGCGAGCAGGCGCTGGCAGGCCTCGGCCTCGAGCGAGCCCGGCACGAGCGCCTCGTCGCGCAGGGTGAAGAGCACGAGCACGGACAGGGTCTCGGGCGCCGCGCACAGGGCCGCGCCGAGGCGCAGCGCCTCGAGCCCCCAGTGCGCGTCGTCGATCACGAGCACGAGCGGCCGCTCGCGCGACCACAGGCCGACGAGGCGCAAGACGACGCGCAGACGGGCGTCCGCGTCGGCGCCGCTGCCGTCGCGCAAGCGGGACGCGGCGTCGCCGCCGCCGAAGAGCTCCGCGAGGGCGCTCGCGAAGTAGGGCTCCGCCTCGCCGAGCGCGAGGAGCTTCTTCCGCAGGCGCGCGGCGAGCGCGTCGGGCGCCAGGTCCTGGCACCCGAGCCCGCGGCCCAGCATGGCGAGCACGCCGTCGTGGCGGCCGCGCTCGGCGCTGTGCAAGGCGTGGAGCACGACCGCGCCACCGACCTCGTCGGCGCGCTCGGCGAGCCAGCGCGCGATGCGCGTCTTGCCCGTGCCGGCGACACCGCGCAAGACGACGGCGCGCGCACGTCCCGCCTCGTGCACGTCGCGCAGCGACTGCCAGAGCACGTCGAGCACCTGCTCGCGGTCGACGAGCGGGATGCTGCGCACGCCGAACAGGCCGAGCCCCGCGCCGACGAGCGGCGGCTCGGGCCGCGGCACCGGGCGGTGCCACGAGTCGGGCAAGGGAGGCGGGTCCCGCGACACGAGCGTGGTCCCGGGGCGGGCCTCGATCGACGGCACGCCCGGCGGCAGCGACTCGGGCAGGACGATGGTGTGGAGCAGCGTGAGTCCGGCCGCCGCGCGACCGGCCGCCGAGGGGCGCAGCCGCTCGCCGGCGTCGACCTCGGCGAGCGCAACGGCGGCGTCCGCAGCGCGCTGGAAGCGATCCTCGGGGCGCTTGGCGAGCATGGCGCGCAGCCACGCGGCGAAGGCGCGCGGCAGCTCGAACACGGGCACGAGCTCGGGCGGCGGCACGAACATGTGCGCGTGGGCGAGCTCGGTGAGCACGTCCTGACAGAAGGGCGGCGCCCCGCTGGCGAGCTCGTAGGCGACGCAGCCGAGCGCGTAGAGGTCGGTCCACGGGCCGTGGTCGCGCCACTCGCCGGTGAACTGCTCGGGCGCCATGTAGATGGGCGTGCCGCACGCGGCAAACTGGGCCCGGGCGCCGCCCTCTTCGTCATGGAGCGCGTGCGCCAGGCCGAAGTCGCTCAGCATGGGGGACGGCGCCTCGTCGCCGCTCGCGGTGAGCAGCACGTTCTGGGGCTTGATGTCGCGGTGCACGACCCCGCGCGCGTGGGCGTGCGCGAGCGCGTCGCACAGGCCGAGCAGCAGCGTCTTCAGCGCGGGCCAGTCCGTGGGGCGGGCGCGCTCCTCGAGGGTGCCGCCGCGGGCGAGCTGCATGACGAGGTACGGGCTGCCGGCCGCGAGCACCTCCGGCGCCGCGGCCGCCGCCTCCGCCGGCACGAGGCCGAAGTCGTACACGCGCACGATGCCCGGGTGGTGCAGGCGCGCCACGGCCGCGACCTCGTTGCGCAGGGCCGCGGCGTAGGCCGGCTCCTGCGCGACCTCGGCGGTCATGACCTTGACCGCCACCTCGAGGCGCGTCGGGGCGTGGACGCCGCGCCACACGACGCCCATGGCGCCCTCGCCGAGCAGCTCGAGCAGCCGGAACGGCCCGAGCGACGCTCCCCCGGGCGGGAGCGCCGGCGGCTCCGGTGAGGCGCGGCTCTGCATCCCCGAGGTGTAACGCCGAAGCGCGCGACAAGCGACTGTGCTCTGGGGCCCGGCGCGGCTCGCGCCGTCGTACGCTCGGCACGAGCCACCCCGACCGCTATGCTCCGGCGGTGTTCCAGCATCCCGCCGTGCTCCGGGGCGCGCCGCTCGGGTGGACGTTCCCGCTCGCCTTCCTGGTCCAGGGCCTCATGCCCGCGGGCGGCGCCATCGGCGCCTCCTTCGCGACGCCGAGCACCGCCGCGAAGGTCGCGATGATCGCCGGCGGCTCACTCCTCTCCATCGGGATCGTGGCGCTCTTGCTCCGCTTCGCGCTCCGGGCACGCGCGCGCATCGCGGGCTTCTACCAGGCCATGTCGGGCCCGCGCGCCGAGCTCGAGGTGCTCGAGGTGGTGGAGCTCGGCGGCGCCGGGCACATGCGGCGCGGCGGCCAGAGCGCGAGCTTTCGCAAGGCCTGGGTGCGCGTGCGCTGCCACCTGCCCGGCCACGCGCCCTTCGAGCGCGCGTGCGAGGCCTGCTACACGACCCGGGAGCTGCGAGGCCTCGTGCCCGGGGCGCGCGTCGTCGGGTCGCTGCACCCGACGCGGGCCGATCTATTCCTCGTCGACCCGGCCTCGATCCCCGCGCCGCAGCCCGTCGGCATGCCGGGCTACGGCCCGCCGGCGGGGATGAGCTTCTCGTAGGACGCCGGACGGGAAGGGTCGCGGTGTAGACTCCCGCCCCCATGCGGACCAGTACCTCGATCGGGGTCGCCCTATGCGCGCTGCCCTTCGCCACGCTCGCGGGCTGCTACGGCTGCTACCCTAGCCGCGACATCCACTACCCGACCGGCCACGTGCCGGACGCCGTGACGAACTTCCGCGAGCTCAACACGCCCCACGACGACTTCAACGCCGCCGCGCCCCCGACGCTCACGGCGCACGACTGGCTCGCGCTCTCGACCAACCGCGCCGCACCCGCGGAGGGCAACCGCCTGCAGCTCTTCCAGATCGACTTCTCGTTCGGGATGACGGACGGGCACTTCTTCGCGTCGGCGTACGATCGGGGCAAGCTGCCCCTGGCGCACGAGGGTGCGGAGTTCGGCCCACTCTTCGTGTGGCCGGATCGGCCGCCGCACCGCGCGACGCGCCTGCCCGCCGGGGTCGCCCCGCGCGAGGGCGGCCGGGGCAGCCGCGCGCTCGTGTTCGCCGGTCGGGGGCCGGGCGGCGATCTCGACCTCTTCGTGACCCAGCCCTTCGATCCGGGCGATTCGGCACGCTCGGGCGACATCCCGGTGCTGCCGCTCGGGCGCGTGAACCGCGCGGGCAGCGACCAGGCGTATCCCAGCTTCGGGCCGGACGGCCGGCTCTACCTCGCCTCGAGCCACGAGGGCGCCTTCGACATCTACGCGGTCGTAGGTGGACCCGCGGACGGCGCCGGCGCGCGCGGCGACGCGTGGCTCATGTGGCTCGCCGAGCCGGGCGCGCCGCCCGCGGAGCTCGAGAAGGTCGCGGCCCTGAGCTCGCCCGGCGACGACACGGCACCCTCGATCCTCGACGGCACGCTCGTCTTCGCCTCGAACCGCGCCGGGAGCACGGGCGGCTACGACCTTTACGTCTCGACCTTCGCGCCCGGCGGGGGCTGGAGCGCACCCGCGCCCATCGCCGTCGCGAACAGCGGCGGCAACGAGTTCCGCCCGACGCTGATGGCCCTCGGCGCCGCGGACCTCGGGGACACGATGGGCCTCGACCCCTCGCA
The DNA here is from genome assembly GCA_016212965.1 of Myxococcales bacterium. GTDB lineage: Bacteria > Myxococcota_A > Polyangia > Polyangiales > Polyangiaceae > JACRDA01. Next base: position 10,392 of record JACRDA010000495.1, on the reverse strand, counting down.
CGCGCGGCCGAGCTACGACAACCAGCTCCTGCTCTTCTCGTCGGACCGGCCCGGCGGCCTCGGCGGCTACGACATGTATTACGTGGGCTACGCTGCGCCGGGGATCCCGGCCGCGCCTGCCGGACCGCAGCCTCCGCCGCGCTGAGGCGGGCTCATGGGTCCCGCCGACCTCGGCGCCGCGAGTGAACGCCACGAGCCCGGGCGCTTGCCCGCGGCCGGCGCGCGGGCTAGTCGCGTGCCGTGCTCACGCGCTCCTGGCCGATGACGCTGTGCCTCTTTTTGTCCGGCGCCGGGGTCTGCGCGTCGAGCGGTTGCCGGCCGGCGGTCGCGCCGACGCCGGCACTCACGCCCACGCCGGCGGTGCGCCCCGCGATCGACAAGCCGAGAAGCGCGGACGTGCTGGTCGAGGTCGTGCCCGCGCCGGCAGCGCTGCGCGTCGACGGCGATCCGTCCGAATGGGGCGCGCGGCCCGCGGGCGCCGGTGCCTGGGTGATGCTGAGCCTGACCTCGACGGGGCTCGCGCTCCTGGCGTCGCTGCCGGAGGTCGAGCCCGTGTCGTTGGCCGTCGCCGATCCGTTCGACGGCGTGCTGCCGGCGCTCGGTTGGGAGGGCACGCACGCGGGATTCCGGCCGCTCACCGAGGAGCACTGCCGCAGCGACCAGCAGGAGGATTACTCGACCGGGCCCGAGTGGTTGTCGGGCAAGGAGCACGACGCACCGGTCGTCGCGGAGTGCCTCGCGCTCCTGCGCCATCACGAGGACGTGCTCGCCGCCTACCGCGAGCGATTCGTGCGCCGCTATCGGCTGGACCGACAGGGCGTGCACTTCGAAGCGCCCGACGGCAGCGTCGTCGCGATCGACGGCGCGTCCGCCAGGAGCCGGGTCGGCTTGCTCGAGGCCTCGCTGCCGCTCGGCGCATTGCCGCGGCTGCACCACGCGACACTCGAATCGGTAGCCGTGACTGCGACCGCCGGCGCGCCGCCCGGCGCCGTGGCCGCGTGGCGAGCGCTGCGCCTGCCCGCGGCCGTGAGGTGGCCGCCTCACGTCGAGCTGCGGGCCTTCTTCCTCGACGAGGCCAACTGGTCGCGCGACCTCGCGGCCCACGTGGCCTACGATCCGCGGGCGCCCGACGAGCTCACCGTGCTGCGGCGCTCCGACGTGTCGGACTTTCGGCTGAGCGCCGAGGCCGACGCCGCGCTCCACCTGCGCTTCGTCTCGGTGCAGGAGGAGCGCCTGCCGCTCGCGACCGCGCCGGTGGCGCAGCTCGGCGCCGTCGCCGTCGCGACGGTGAGCGACGGCCTCGCGACCCACCTCGTGACGATGCTCGGCGAGGCGCTGCGCAGCCACCGTCCTTTCGACGGCTACGACGTGCGCGAGACGACCCCCCGCGGCGGCGACCTCCACGTGTTCGCCTTCCATTCGGGCGTGCCCAGTTGGCACAGTCAGGGCGGCTACGAGGTGCCCGCGCACTGGCTCTTCCTGCGCGTCGCCCGCGACGGCACGCTGACCAGCGTCGGCGACGACAACCCCGAGTCGTGGTGGAGCGACTTCGAGGCGCAACCCTTCGTCGACGCCGCGTTCACCCGCTTCGGCATCCGCGGCACGCTCGCCGACGGACGGCACGCGAGCGCCGTGTGGTCCTGGGACGGCAAGCGCTACGCGAGCAAGCTCGAGTGACGCCGAGCCCGCCGGGCCATCAGGGTCGGGCGGAACGCGCTGCCGCCGGCGAAGGGCGCGAGCGCGCTCCAGCACGCGCGACGTGGCGAACCGCTGGCTGCGTCGGCTATTTCGAGCGCGCGCAGCGCAAGCCGACCGCTCCGCCCGACCCTGATGGCCCTCGGCGCCGCGGACCTCGGGGACACGATGGGCCTCGACCCCGCGCACGCGCGGCCGAGCTACGACAACCAGCTCCTGCTCTTCTCGTCGGACCGGCTGCGCGCCGACCGAGAAGTTGTCGCTTTTCGGGCGCTTCTGGCATGAGCACGCGGTGAGCGAGGCGGTAGGACGCGCCTTCTTCGGGCCCCGTGAGACGCCGCCTGCGACGGCTCGGCGGTCGCACGCCGACGCGCCCGCGACGCCGCCCGCGACGCCGCCCGCGACCGCGGAGCAGCCCGCGGCGGCACCGGCGCCCGGCACGCCAGCTGCGACGCGCGGCTCGGCGTTCGACACCGTGCTCGGCTTCGTGGCCACGGCGCTCCCGCTCGTGCTCGCCATCTGGCGCGCCTCGGCCGGCGCGCAGTGGCGGAGCGACATCGCGGCCGTCCGCGAGGAAGGGCTCGTCTCGACGGGTCTCGGGGGCGCGTTCACGACCGCGCTCGACCAGCTGACGGCGCTCCTGCCGCTCGGCACGCGCGAGTTTCGCGCCGCGCTCGGCTCGGCGCTCGTCCTCGGGCTCGGGGCGCACCTCGTGTGGCGCGTGTGTCGGCTCCTGCTCGCGCGCGCGCTCGGCCTCGTGCGCCCGGTCGGGCCGGGCGGCGTGCCCGGAGGGCTCGAGCTCCGTCCCCTGCCCAAGCTCGCGACGCTGCTCGCCGCCGTCGCCGCTGCGGCCGCGGCACTGACGCCGAGCTGGCAGGGCGAGGGCACGGTGCGCGGCGGCGCCATGGTCGCCGTGGTGCTCGGGCTCGGCTGCCTCGAGCGCGTGCTCGCGGCCACGAGCCCCGAGGTCTCGAGCTTCGGCCCGGACGCGGCGCGCCGCTGGCTCGTCCTCACGGCCCTCGTCGGGGCGCTCCTCGCCGAGAACCTGCCGGCCGGGATCGGCGTCCTGGCGGCCGTGCTCGCCGCCTGCGCGGCGGCGCGACGGCGACCACCGGGGCGCCTCCGCTGGCACCTCGCCGTCGTCGGGCTCGGCGCCCTCGCGCTCGGCCTCGCGCCGGCGCTGCTCCGCCCGATGGCACCCCGCAGCTGGAGTGAGCTCGGACACGCGCTCGGCGCGACGGGCCTCGCGGGCCTCGACGCCGCGAGCGGCGCCCTGCCGGGCGTGTTCGCGTGGGCGCACGAGCTCGGGTGGATCGCGCTCGGCATCGCGGGCTTCGGCGTCGTCGTCGGGCTCGCGCGACCCGCCACGCGCGGCGTCATGGCGCCGCTGCTCGTGCTCGTCGCCGCCGACCTCTTCTACCCGGCGAGCGCGAGCACGGCGCTGTCGACCGACCCGCTCGCCGCGCTTCGCCTGCTCGCGCTCGCCGTCCTCGCCGTCTCGTCGGCCGTCGGGATGGCCGAGCTCGTCGCGTTCCTCCTCGCCTTGCGCGTGCCGCTCGCCCGGACGGCCGCCGTGCTCACGGTCGGGTTCCACGTCTCGATCGTGGCGGTGAGCAGCGAGGAGGCGGGCTTCGTGTCGAACCGCAACGGCCTCGTCGCCACCGAGGAGTGGACCGACGCCGCGCTCGGTAGCCTGCCGCCTTTCGCGGCCGTGCTCGTCGACACGCCGGCGCTCGCGTGGCGCCTCTCGGCGGCGCAGCTCACGCGCGGCGAGCGCCCGGACGTCGTCATCCTGCCGGTGCCACTCCTGCGCCAGGGGCTCGGGACGGGCGCCCTGCTCCGGCGCGAGCCCGCCGTGTCGCTCGTGCTACGCGATCTGGCGCTCACTGGGCAGGCGAGCGAGTACGCCCTGTCCGTGCTCGCGGACGCGCGCCCGCTCTACCTGGAGCTCGACGAGAGCTGGCCCGCGCGCCTGCTCGCCCACGCGGCGCCCGAGGGCCCGTGGCTGCGCTACCGTCCCGAGTCGCTCGGCCTCGACGACCGGCGCGCCGACGCGAGCGGCGTGCTCGCACCGACCGGCCGGCTCGTCACGAGCCTCGACGCCGGCCCGAGCCGCGACCGCGCGACGGCGACCGTGGTCGCGCAGGCCCTGAAGGAGCACGCCGCGGCGCTCGCCCTGCTCGGCCTCGGCGCGTGGGCCGCGAGCACGGTCGACTGGCTCGCGTCGGTGGCGCCCGACGACCCTTTCGTCGCCGCCGCGCGCCTGCGCCTCGACTACGCCACGCGCGCCCGCTCGAAGGCGGGCGTCGAGCTGCGCGACCTCTTGCGCTACTGACCAGGGCTTCGCCCTGGCTCGCGGTCGGCCGCCTCAGCGCGGCTTCGGGCTGCTGGGCTCCTCGTACTTGCGCCCGGGCCCGCCGCCCTCGCCCATCGCCTTGGCGAAGTCCTCGAGCTTGGCGCCCGCCACGGCCTTGATCAGGGTCGCGAGGTCGCCCTTCGGCAGCATCAGCGCCGCGACGAGCTCGCCCTGCTCGACCGAGAGCTTCACGCGCTTCATCGCGTCCCCGACCGGCGCGAGCGAGGTGCCCGCGAGCCGACCGGCGATCTGCGCCACGACGGCGTTCACTTCGCGCAGCGCCTCGTCGGGCTTGTCCTTGAACGCGCGGCCCTGCCGCCCGTCGGGCAGCATGCGGAGCCGGAAGTCGAGGTCGCTGCCCGCCGCGTCGACCGACAGCGAGACGTGCTCGTCGACGTCCTCCTTCACGTCCACGAACACGAGGTGCTTCTGCGCCTCGGCGAAGCCTGCCGCGCCGCCACCCTTGAGCAAGGGCAAGGCATCGTCGTCCTCGAGGAACGCGATCACGTTCGCCGCCGGCTGCGCGATGGGGTCGCCCATGTCGATGAAGCGGATGCCGCCCCGCTCGACGATCGGCTTCTCCTTGCCCCGACCCTTGAGCGCCACGAGGGCCTTGCTGAGCGTCGCGAGCGGGTCCTTGGCCGCGCTGAGATCGGCGCCGGCGGCGATCACCATGTCGCGGTTCTTCTCGGCCACGCACGCGGCGACCTCCCGCAGCTTCGCGATGTCCACGCCGCCGTCGGCGAGGACCTTGAACCCGTCCTCGAGCAGCTTCGTGATCTTCTCGGCGTCGCCGCCCGCGCTGTTCTCGGCCACGGCGAGCTTCGCGATCGCCCCGCGCAGGCTCGCCGGATCCAGGTCGGCCGTGAGCGCGCCCACGTTCAGGTACCCGCGCCCGGTGCAGTTCGGCGGCATGACCGCGAGCACGTCGCCGTCCTTGTAGGGCCCCGCCGCGAAGCTCGGCGCCGGGCTCGGCGTCGCGGGTCCGGCGCTGCCCTCGGCGGGCGGCGTCTTCGGCTCGGGCGCGGCCGAGCCCTGCACGACGGCCGAGCCTCCGGGCGACTCGCCCGTGCCGACGGAGCCCACTTCCTTGCCCTGGTCGCCGCGGGCCGGGCCTGCCGCGCCGGCGGTCCCGCTCCCGCTCGCACCGGGGCTCGCGCTCGCCGGCGTCGACGCGCTCGGTGCGGCGGTCGCCACGCCGGGCCCGGCGTCCTTCGAACAACCCGCGAGCGACAGCGCCACGAGCAACGCCCCGACCCCACCGCCCAGCACGAACGACCGCTTCTTCATGATCCTCTGCTCCTCGGCGGTCGCGCCCCTCGCGCCCCCGAACGGGGCCGACCGTGGCCGCGCACCGTCGGAGTGCGGCCGAGCGGCGTCAAGTCACCCGGGGGGGCCGCCCGGGGGCAGGGGCATGCGGTTCGGCGCGGCCGTGCAAGTTCGGCCCCTCCCCTGGCTCGCGCTGCGGCGCAGGCGGTTCACGCGTGGCGGCGGCGAGCTCCTCCGCCTGCGTCCTCGCGCTCGCATCGGGACCCTCCCAGGCCGCGCCGAACCGCATGCCCCTGCCCCCGGGCTCATGGGTTGGGCTCGGGCGTGGCGGAACCCCGGGCTCATGGGTTGGGCTCGGGGCGTGGCGGAAGAGCGGGGGGCGGGGGCGGGCGCGTGCACGCCATCCCCCTGCCCAGTTCCCGAAATGGGAACTGGTACCGGGCATGACGCACTCATCCTGGCCCGCAGTTCCCATTGCGGGAACCTCGAGCGGGGATGACGCTCGCGCGTGCACGCCATCCCCCTGCCCAGTTCCCGAAATGGGAACTGGTACCGGGCATGAGCACTCATCCTGGCCCGCAGTTCCCCTTTGCGGAACGTCGGGAACGTCGGGAACCTCGGGAACCTCGGGAAACGTCGGGAACCTCGGGAAACGTCGGGAACCTCGGGAACCTCGAGCGGGGATGACGCGTCGCGGCCGCGGCGAGCGCAGCGCGCCGGGTGCGCCGTCGTCAGCCGGTCCATCCGCCGCGGCGCAGGATGTCGCGCCCGGCGATGTTGGCGCGGACGTTCTCGTCGGTCAAAGCGCCCTGCCTTCGTTCACGATGTCGCGGGCGATGCGCCGCTCGCGGGCCTCGAGCTCCCGGAAGCGCTCTGCCGAGAGCACGAAAGGCGAGAGCGCGATGCCGCTGTCGCCCTCGGCGTCGCAGGCATCGCCGACGGCGTCCCGCCACTCGTCGCGCGTGAGCCCTGCGACGACCACCGCGACGTCGACGTCGGAGTCCGGTCCGGCCGTTCCGCGCGCGCACGAGCCGAAGAGCCGCAGCAGCACGAGGCGCGGGCCGAAGCGAGCTTCGAGCCGGCGCCGGTAGCCGGCGAGCACCTCGGCGAGCCTGGCGGGGAGCGCATGAGCCACGTGACAACGGTAGCACGAGGCCTCCGGCGTCGAGGTAGGCCCTCGCGCTGGACCACCACGACGGCGACGGCGACGGCGACGGCCATCGCTGAGCGCGCCTTGTCGTCCCACGACCGGAATGCTACCCGGTGCCTCGTGGGTCGGTTCGAGTGCGGCTTCGTCGTCACGCGCCTCGTGACCATCGGGTGGCTCGTGACCCTCGGGTGCGCGAGGTCCTCGCCGCCGACCCCGTCGCAGGCGGCCAGCTCGTCGAGCGTCGCGAGCGTCGCGGTGGCCCCGCTCGTCGACCTTCACCCGCTCACGCTCTCCTTTCGCGGTCAAACCATCGCTCGGCTGTTCGCCGACGGTCGCACGGAGTCGGCCGGGCCGAACGCACCCGGCACCGTGCTCGTGCCTGGCCCGACCCTCCATGCCGACGGCACGATGATCATGACCAAGGGCGGCGTCACGGCGCGGCTCGACGACAAGGGTGACATCCACGTGGTCGGACCCGCCGGCGCGAGCCCGCGCGAACAGCTGTTCGGTCGCATCACCGGGGACGAGCTTTTGATCGCCGGATCCGACCGGCCGTGGAGCGTGCGCGTTCGCGGCAACCTGATCGAGTTCGGCCCGGACGACAGCAGCCAGATCGACGGCGACGTGACACCGAGCATGCGCCACACCGCGTTGGTCATGGCCGCGGCGTTCTACATCGACGGGGCGATCACCGCGCGCTGACGACCGGAGCACCGGCGCATGCGACGCGCGGCACGCCCGGCAAGTCACTCCCACACGTGGTCGGCGCGGTCTCCGAACTTGCCCCAACCGAAGTTCTGCTCCCATGCCGAGCCGTCGGCGAGCTTCACGCGGTACGTGTGGGCTCCGTTCGCGCGCAGGCCTTCGACCGCGATCGGTTGGGGCGGACCGTCTTTCGGGCTCACCGGGCCGCTGCCTCGCAACGCGACCTCGCCGTGCTCATCGAGGAGCTCGATGGTCACGGGGCCGAGGGTCGGATCACCCGTGAGGACGACCGCGCCGTCGGTGACTTCGAGGCCGAAGTCGACCTCGAGCGGGCCGCGCACGAGGTAGCTCGCTTCCCACGGCAAGAGCGCGGGCGGCGCGTAGTCGCGCAGCGAGCGATCGTCGAGGCGCTCTCGGGCGAGAGGCTCGATGCGCTCGATGCCGCGCGCCACCGGGCCGACCATGAGGCGCGGCTCACCGCCGGTGTCGACCACGAAGAGGCCGATGCGCGGCTGCGTCGCGCCGAGGTAGGTGACGGCGCCGCGCGTCGGTGAGGTCGAGACGTCGCTCACGAACGAGCCGCGCGCGAAGGCGGTCCCTCGGATCGGAAACATGCGCGGGTACCAGCCGTTGAAGCGCGGCGGCGGATGGATGGGGCCGTCGTAGGTACCGGCCGGGACGTATTCGGCGACCATGCGCAAGAAGCCAACTTCCGCCGCGGAGAGCGCGCGCCCCGCGAGCTCGTGCTCGGCAATGGTGCGGAGCGCGAGGAGCACGCCGCGCAGCCTGTCGTAGTAGTCGCTCTCGTCGTGGCCCCACAGGGCCGTGCTCGCCGCGCGCGCGTGCGCCACGTACGCGAGCAGGGCGTCGAACACCGGCAGCACCGGCTCGACCCACGCGTCGGGGATCTCGCAGCCGAGCGAGTCGTAGGCCTGCGCCGCGTAGAGCACGTAGGCGTGCCGCAGCTGCCCATACGCGACGAGCTCGGAACCGAGGCGCGCGTCGGCATACGCCTCCGTGCGCATGAACGACGGCTCGACGTCGGCGCCGTTCGGCGCGCGCCGGTCGAGGGCGCGCACCGCCGCGAGCCAGCTCCGGTAGAGATCGGTCGTCGGGATGGGACGTGCGAGCGTGTGCCGCGCCGCGAGGGCGAGCGGCGCGACCTCGGGAGCGAGATAGCGCAGCGCGCGCTCGTTGCCGATCGCCGCGGCGAGCTCGGCCGCGCGCACGACGCGGGTCGCCGGCGTGCCGCTCTGCGACAGGATGGGGAAGATGCCGGTATCGGGCGGCACGGCCGCGGGGAAGAGCGTCGCGATCGCCGGTAGCTCTTCCGTTCCCCACGGCATGGGCTGGTACGCCGACGTCCGCTCGAAGCGCGTGCCGATCGCCTGCGTCAAGGCCGCGCTCGCGCGATCGACGTCGCGCAGATCCGGCAATGTTGCGGCCACGCGCGCGAGCTCGGCGAGCGGCACCGACTCGCCCGCACCGGCGAGTGCCTCGAAGCCGCGCGTGGCGGCGAGCAGCGTGTCGAGCAGGCGCGTTGGCGTGACGCCATCGGCGTCGAGCACGGGCGTCTGGCTCGCGAGATCGGCGAGCGCGAGCCCGAGCGTCGCCTCGCGTGGTGTCGGGCGCGGATCGAGCTCCGGAGCCGAGCTCCGGGTCGAGCGCGACACGAGGTTGAGCTCCAGGCGCGAGAGCCACGAAAAGGCGCGGAAGTACGCCTCGCTCTGCGCGCCGCCCTGCGTGTAACGGCCACGCGGCGTGTACGCGGAAAAGTCCACGACGCGCCTGCGTCCGAACAGCTCCACGACCTCGAGGCCGCGCCCCGCGACGATCTTCGCGGTGAGCGCGGCGGCCTCGGGATCGTCGTGGATGGGCACGCCGGAGCCCTCACCCGCGAGCCGCCGCGCGACCCCGAGGTACAGATCGAGGTCGCGCGCCACCTCCGGCGCGTAGCGCGTCGCGGCCGCCGGAAGGGCGCCGTGGAGCGCGGCGAGCCACGCCGGGAGCGCGTACGCGAGCGTCTCCTCGTGCGCGGCCAGCAACGACTCGTGCGACAGGAAGATCGCATGCAGGATGGCGTCGGCGCTCACGTAGAGCGGCAGCTCGCGCCGGTGGATCTCGTGCAGCGCGTAGCCGTAGTTGCCGAGCGAGAGGCGCTCCGGCACGACGAATCCGTTGCGAAAGAGCGTCGCGCGCTCGGCCGCCGTGAGCCCGAGCTGGCCGACGACCTTCTGGAAGTAGCGCGGCTCGCTCGCGTGATCCCACCGAGCGCTCGTGTGCGCCGCATTCGTCGCGGGCTCGCTCGTCGCGGGCTCGCTCGTCGCGGGCTCGCTCGCCGCGGGGTCGGCGCGCGCCTCGTCGAGCACCCGCAAGAGGGCCGCTTCGACGCCGTCGTCCGGTAGGATGCAGCTCGGGTCGCTCGCATCGTCGCCACCGGGAACGACCCGTCCGCGATCGGCCGATTCGGCCGGACCGGGCGGGCCCGCCGTCGAGGCTTCTTTCGCAGCGGGCTTCGCGTTGCGCGCGAGCCCACCGAGCCCGCCTTGGGGCAAGCCCGGCCCGCAGGCGAGCAGGACGCCGAGAGCTAGAGGGGCCGCGAAGCCCATGCGCGGACGGATCATGCCGCTACATCGCCGCCCCGCGTCGAGGTGTGACAGGCACGGGTCGCTCGGGTCGCTCGGGTCGCCCGGGTGGAGGGGCACGCGGCGCGACGCCGCATGGGCCCCAACCCCAACTCGCACTGCGGCGCGGGCAGCGGGCGTGTTGCGCGCCGCGGGCTCCCTCGCCCGCGTCCTCGCGCTCGACATCGGGGCCCTCCCATGCGGCGTCGCGCCGCGTGCCCCTCCACCCGGGCTCTTGGGTTGGGGGCGGGGCGTGGCGGGAGAACGGGGGGCGTGGGCATTCGAGCGACAGGCGGGCGTGGGCGGGCGTGGGCGGGCGTGGGCGGGCGCGGGCGGGCGCCGGCGCGGGCGCGCGAGCGCCTCGGCCGCCGACTCGGCAAGATCGCGGGCGCCACCTTCGACAAGGTGTTGTCGGTTCTGCAGGAGATGGCAGGAGATGTTCGCCCCCTGACCGGTAATGCCCGCCTGCTCGGGCGGGCGTGCTAGGTATCGGAGGTATCCGTTCACGGGGATGTAGGTCCATCAGCTCCATATCGCACTTTGTCGTTCCATTCGTAACGGCGGTTGTTGAAGGTGCTTTCCTTGTGCGAGCT
>JACRDA010000502.1 GCA_016212965.1 Myxococcales bacterium | reverse complement strand
CCGCCTCAAGGCGCGCCGCGGTCCCAGGAAGGCGATCATGGCGGTGGCGGCGTCCATCCTCACTGCAGCCTACTTCATGCTGAAGGACGGCACCGAGTACGCGGACCTCGGCGCCGACCACTTCAGCAGAACGGACCGCGGGAAGACGGCCAAACGCCTCCTCCGCAAGCTCGACGAGCTAGGCTTCGACGTTCCAGAACTGCGTGACCGCAACCCTGCCGCGTAGCCGCCGCAGTGGTCAGTTTCGTCCTAGAGGCGTGCGCAAGGGGCGCCGGTGACCGCACCGCGGGGGGCGCGCGAGCCAGCAGAGGGCTCGTCGTGGCAGGCGGAGCGGTGTCGGGCGTCGCCTGTGCGGTCGGCGAGCGGACCGGTGCACTCCGGCTGGTTTGTGCGGCCGCGAGCCACTGAGCCCATCTTCTTCGCGCCCACCGCGCCCGCGCCTCCCCTGCCCCTGCCCGCCGCACCCCCGCGAAATCACAAAACTTACCCCGACCAATCTGTATACCTTTGCATGACAACCCCCGCTCGCTCTGCCCCTGCGTCCCCCGCCCGCGCCATCTTTCGACTTGCACGGGGCCCTGGGCCTTGGCCTCGTCTTCCACCGGGAGGTCTCTTGCCATGACGGATCAGTGGACGCCGCGCATGCAGGCGCGGACGGAGCTTGCGCGCACTCTGAAAGACGAGCACCTCGGGCGGGCGACGGGCGCGGGACTCGTGGCGGCGGATCTCGAGGCGCTGGTGTCGCACGGCGACGCGGCGCACGAGGTCGATCGGGCGCAGAAGGCCGAGCTCACTCAGCTCCTCGTGGCCCGGGGCGAGCGGTCGGCGACGGCCGAGGGGTTCTTCTCGCGCGAGGACGCCTTGCGCGACCGGTCGCCTGCGGTGGCCGGCGCCCTCCGGCAGGCCGGCCAGCGCGAGCTCGCGGACTGGCTCGCGCGGCTGTCCTTCGCCCGCTACCCTTCTCGCCTGCGCGCCCGAACGGCGAGCCTGGGCGCCCAGACGCGGAGCGTGCGCTCCCGAACGGATGCGGCGACGCGCCGGCGGCGGAGGGAGCGCGGCTCGCGGCGGAGCGTTTCCAGGCTGGACCTGGCCCGAGGGAGGCGTGCGCGCCGGCCCCGCTCTGAGCCGCGGGCGAGGATCCCGCCCGCCCGGGCCGCAACCGCGCTAGCATGATCCTCTGGCCACGAGCCGTGGCGAGGAGCCCGACGGTCGCCGCATGAACGATCCCCGAGAACGCAAGCCGAGCCCCACCCCCGTCACGCACATGCACGTGCGACCCGGCATCGAGAACCGGCGCGTGTCGCGCCACGAGGTCCGGTTCGCCGTGTCGTTCGAGGGGCCGACCGGCGAGCGCTCCTTCGCGACGTGCCGCAACATCGGCCTCGGCGGCGCGTTCATCGAGCTCGTCGGGGCCGAGTCCTACACGCTCGGGACCACCGTCGTCGTGCACCTGCCGCTGCCGGGCTTCGGCGGCGCGCAGGTGCCGCTCGGCGCGACGGTCCGCTGGACGGCAAAGGACGGGATCGGCGTGCAGTTCGCCTCGATGGGCGTCCGCGAGACGCGCGGGCTGATGGAGCTCATCCACGGGGCGTGACGGCGCGCCGCTCGAGTTCGGCCACGCGCGCCTCGGCCCGGCGCAGCTCGTCGCGGTAGTAGCTCAGTCGCTCGCGCAGGGCGCGCACCGCCTCCTCGCCGAGGTGCGCACGCCGGGCGGGCTCCTCGAGCGCCGCGTGCGCGCGCTCGAGCGCGGCGCGGAGGCTCTCCACCTCGGCCTCGAGCTCGGTCGCGCGCGCCCCTGCGGCGCCGAGGGCGGGCTCGCGCTCGGTCGTGCGGGCCGTGGCCGCCCGAGCCTCGGCGCGCGCCTGCCGCAGCTCCTCCGCCAGGCCCGCCAGCTGCTCGGCGGCGCTCTGCGCCTGCGCGTCGGAGGCCGTCAGGTGCGTGACGACGGCGGCCGCTGCCTCGGCCTCGTGCCGGGCCTCGCGCTCGGCCGTCTCGGCGACCCCGAGCCGCGCCTCGAGCTCCGCGACGCGCGCCTCGGCCCGCCGGTTCTCGTCCCGGTAGTGCGCGACGCGCTCGCGCAGCGCCTCGAGCATCGCGTCGCGGTCGGGCGCTTGCTCCGGCTCCGCCCGCGCGGCGTCGAGCGCGCGCAGCGCCTCGAGCTCCTGCTCGAGCGCCCGGATGCGCGCCTGCGCGGCGCCGAGCTCGTCGCGGTAGGTCATGAGCTGCCCCCATCCTAGTACCTCGGCACAGAGGTCGTGACGGCTGTCTCGCCATCGGAGGCGCGGCGCAGCGTCCGGGCGCGGTGGCCTTGGCCTCTGAGCAGGCGGCCTCAGGACGAGCCGACAATCCGCGGCGGATTTCGAGGAGTCCCCGACTGGGACCACCCCCTCTCCTCCGGGAGAGGGGGCCGGGGGGTGAGGGCAAAAGTTTCCGTCCGGATGCCGCCTGCTGCTTCGGCAACTCGTGTCCCGACTCTCCCGAAGCCCGAAGCCCGAAGCCTGCTAGCATCCCGCTCGATGGACCGCGGCGGACGCGTGCTCGGCGGCTGCGTGCTCCACGAGCAGGTGGGGAGCGGCGCCTCCGGGGCCGTCTACCGCGCGGTGCAGCAGAGCCTGGGGCGCGAGGTCGCGGTCAAGGTCCTGCGCGGCCGCGACCGGCAGGCGCTCGAGCGCTTCCGGCGCGAGGCCGAGGTGACGAGCCGGCTCAACAGCCGCAACATCGCGCAGATCATCGACTTCGGGACGAGCCCCGAGGGCGAGAGCTACTTCATCATGGAGCTCCTGCACGGCGAGGATCTCGCGTCGCGGCTCGAGCGCGTGGGCCGGCTCGAGCTCGAGGCCGCGCTCGGCATCACCGAGGAGATCGCCCGGGCGCTCCGCCTCGCGCACGACCACCACGTCGTGCACCGCGACCTCAAGCCCCAGAACATCTTCCTCCACCAGACGCTCGACGACGGCGAGGTCGTGAAGGTCATCGACTTCGGCGTCTCGCGCATCCTCGCCCGGCGGGGCAACGGGCCGGGCCCGGGCGTCGCCTCGGGCGCGCTCGACGACGGAGAGCTCGTCGGCTCGCCGCTCTACATGGCGCCCGAGCAGATCGACGGGCGCGAGGGCGCGGTCGACGAGCGCAGCGACGTCTACGCACTCGGCGCGTGCGTCTACGAGATGCTGACGGGCCGGAGCCCCTACGCCGGCGCCGGGAGCCTGTTCGAGCTGCTCGCCGCCATCATGGGTCCGCAGCCTCCGCCCGATCCGGCGGCGCTCGCGCCGGAGCTGCCGCGCGCGGTCGCGCGCGCCGTCGTCCACGCGCTCGAGAAGCGCCCCGAGGCGCGCCCCGCCTCCGTCACGGCGTTCTTCAACGAGCTCCGCCACGCGGCGCGCGGGCGCGAGGCGACCGCCCCGCGCCCGACGGCCGCCCTCGTCGGCACGCAGCGCGTGGGCACGACCTTCGTGAGCGGCACGCTCGTCGCGCCGCTCTGGCGCAAGCGGCGCATCCCGGACGAGCTCCGCTTCGCGGTCCCGGAGGGCGGCTTCGAGGACGGCGTGCCCGGCGCGCGCAGCCTCGAGCTCGCGCCCGGACGCAGCGAGTGGTTCGTGGGGCGCCACCCGGCGTGCGAGCTCGTGCTGCCGCACTCGCGCGTGTCGCGGCGCGCCGTGCGCGTGACCTTGCGCGCGGGCCGGGCGCAGCTCTGCCGCCTGCGCGAGTGCACGGTCCCGGTGCGCGTCGGGCTCGCGAGCCTCGCGCCCGGCGACGAGCGCCCGCTGCACCACGGCGAGCCCGTCGCGATCGGGGCGGTGAGCGGCGTCTTTCTCGACGGGCGCTACGTGCCGCCCCAGGTCTCGCCCCAGGACCTCGACGTCGAGACGGGCCTGCTCGGGCGCGACGGGCTCGCGTGGGAGCTCGGGCTCGCGCTCCGCATGGACGAGCGCGCGCGCCTGTTCGTGGTGACGGCCGCGCACGCGGACGGCGGCGACGCCGAGCTCGCGGTCCGGGCGGCGCTCGCCCTGCACGCCCGAGCGCCCGAGCGTCCCGTGGCGCGCATCGACGGCGTCGCCGCCGTGCTGCTCGCGGCGGACGAGGCACCCGAGCCGCTCCTCGAGGCGCTCCTCTGCGCGCTCGCGCCGCCCTCGAGCGACCGGCCCGCCGCACCCTCCCCCGCCGCCCCGGCCGCGCCGGGCGAGCTCGTCGCGGGCATCCGTCTCGTCACCGGCACGAGCGACGAGGCGGGCGCGCGCCTCGACGAGACCTGCCGCGCGCTCGAGCGTCTCGCCGCGCCGAGCGCGAGCGCCAGCGGCGCGGCGCGCGGCGTCGTCGATCTCGCCGCCCACGTGGGGAGCCCGCCCCTCGGCCCGGAGGAGCTCGGCGCCGTCGCGCGCGCCTGTGCGGAGGCCGGCGGCAGCGTGACGCTGTTCGTCCTCGAGGACGCGCCGCGACTCGCGCGCCTCGGCCGCGGGGTCTTCGAGGCGCTCGAGCTCGAGCTCGCGGAGCTCGT
>JACRDA010000501.1 GCA_016212965.1 Myxococcales bacterium | reverse complement strand
CGGCGCGTGCGGTGGCGGCGGAGGCGGTGCGCGCTCGGGCAGCGGGGGCGGGGCCACCGCGGCGGCCGCCGGGCCCTGAGGCAGCGTCGGCGCGGCGGGCGGTGCCAGGGCCGGGCCCGAGAGCCCGAAGCCGTCGTCGACGAGCTCGGACAGGCCGCCGCGCGCAGGGGGCGGCGACGGGGGCTGCTGCGTGACGACCGCCGCGGCGAGTTCGGGCTCGATCTCTTCCGTCCGGTCGCTCGAGGCATCGACCGCGCGCTCGACCGGGCGGGGCGGGGGCCGAGACGCGGCCAGCGTCTCGGAGGCGAGCTTCGCGAGCGCTTGCTCCGGCGGCGGGGGTGCGGCCATGGCCGCGGGCTCGGCGGCTGCGGGTGCAGGCGGCGCCTCCCAGCGCGGCGGCGCGGAGCCGTCGGGCGGCACGGGACGGCGCGAAGGGAACGGCTCGACCTCGATGGCGGGCTCGGACGGGCCCGCCGGTGGGGGACGGGTGGGGTCGAGGCCGTCGCCGTGGCTGCGCTCGGACACGCCGAGCCCGGTGCGGAGGCTAGGCGCGGAGCGCCCCTGTGGCGGGGCCGAAGGGGCCGCGCTGCTCGGGCGCTGGAGCGCCGGTGCGGCCCCCGGGCGCGGAACCGGACCGGACGGCGGTGGCGCCGAGCTCGGCCCAGCGCTCGGCGGGGTCACCGCCGGCGGCGCTCCGGCGGGCGGCTTGCCCTTCAGCGGGGACTGGAGCGCGCTGCCGAGCAGCGTCGGTTGCCGCGACTTGGTCCGGGCGGGCGCCGCGCCGGTCGCCCCGGCGGCGACCCTCGGGACCGTGACGCCGCGCGCGCCGGCCGGGGCCGCCGGGGGCACCGAGCCACCGGCGGCGGTGCCCTGTCCGGGCGGGGGCACGCTCCCTCCGGGCCGCGGTCCGATCGACATGTGGGCGCGGGCCGGGCGAAGCTGACCGACGGCCTCCTTCAGCGCCGTGCGCCCCGTGGCCGCGACGAGCGCCTCGAAGTGCTGCTCGATCTCGATGCTCGTCACCTTGCGCTTCGGCAGGGCGAGCTCGAGCGCGGTGTCGAGCGCCTGGGTGAGCTGCGGCGGCGGCGAGGGGACCAGGGCGGAGACGGGGAGCTTGCCGCCGTCTTCGCCGGGGCGCTGCGCCGCGCCGAGCGCCCAGACGATGGCCGCGGCCGAGTACACGTCTCCGCGTGGCGTGACGCGCGCGGCTCCCTTCTGCTCGGGCGCCGCGTAGCCGGGGGTGAGCGCGACGCCCCGGGCTCCGGCTGCTCCGACCACGGGCGCGAGCCCGAAGCCACGGATGCGCACCTCGCCCTGCGGACCCACGAGCACGTGGGCGGGCGCCAAATGTCCGTGGCACAGGGCCACGAAGTCGCCGTTCGCGTTGGTCGCGGAGTGGGCGCGCGCCAGGGCGCCGAAGAGCTGGTAGGCGAGGTACCACACCGCCTGGGGCGGGATGCTGCGACCGTGGTCGACGAGCTCCTCGAGGATGTCGGCGAGCGTGAGGCCGTCGAACTCGTCGTAGGCGATGACGAGCTTGCCCTCGTGGTCGAAGACGTCCACCGGCCGGTCGACCGCCGCGTGCTCGAGCGTCGCCGCCACGGCGAGCTGCTGCCGCGCCTCGTCGAGCGCGTCCGGGTCGTCGGACTCGATCATCTGCAGCACGCGGCGCGCGCCCGCCGCCGATCGCACGAGGAAGAGCTCGGCACCCGCGCCCGCGAGTCGGCGCACGATCTTGTAGGTCCCGATGCTACCCGTCGCCTCGTCCATTGCTCGCCCAAGCTGCCGGAGCGCGCGCCGGCGCCCGTTCACTCGCGCCTGCGGCGGTCCGGTCTCACCGGAAGCCTCGCCGACCGCCCCCGACGCGCAGGGGCACGCTGCAACCCGGCACCCTACGCGAGCCCACATCCGGGCGGCAACCCCAAAACCCTTGGAGGCGCGGGCACGGATGCGGGCGGCGCGCGGGGCTCGACTGCGGCGTTGGCACGCGCGGGCCCTTGGGTTAGAGCCCCGGCGTGGCGAAGACCGTCATCCTCTCGCAGGACACGCTCCGGGCGCTCGTCGAGGCGCACGCCGCCCTCGCGGCCTGGTACTACGAGCAGAGCGGCGCCCTCCAGCGCGCCGGCGTCGCGGCGGCGACCCAGCCGTCGGCGGCGGAGCGGCTGGCGCACCTCCGGCAGCTCGCGGTCGACTTCCCGGAGATCGGGGGCTTCGTCGCGACGCTCGGCGACGTGCCGCCCCACGTGCCGACGCCGGTCGTGATCGCCCCGGTGACGCCGACGGAGAACGCCGGCGTCGCGGTGGCACCCCCGCCGCCCCCGCCCCCGCCGGACCCCGACGGCGAGGCCGGTCCGCCGTCGACGCCGCCGAACAGCATGATCGCGCCTCCGGCGTTCGTGGACCCGCACAAAGTGAAGTACTGAGCCTGCCGCAGCGCGTCAGTGCTCGCCGCTGTTTGCGGCGCGCCCGACGCGGCCGAAGCGCGGTATAAGGGACGGCCATGTTCGGTCAAGCCAAGGCCATCTACGCCAAGACCCTGCAGGAAATCCGCCAGAGCGGCCTCTACAAGGAGGAGCGGCTCATCACGAGTCCGCAGGGCGCCACGATCCGCGCGCTCGCGCCGGGCGAGTCGACCGAGCGCGAGGTTCTCAACTTCTGCGCCAACAACTACCTCGGCCTGTCCTCGCATCCCGAGGTGGTGGCCGGCGCCGTCGAGACGATCGAGCGCCGCGGCTTCGGCCTGTCGAGCGTGCGCTTCATCTGCGGCACACAGGACATCCACAAGCACCTCGAGGCCGCGATCAGCCGCTTCTTCGGCACCGAGGACACCATCCTCTACAGCTCCTGCTTCGACGCGAACGGCGGGCTCTTCGAGACCCTGCTCGGCGACGAGGACGTGGTCATCAGCGACCAGCTGAACCACGCGTCGATCATCGACGGCATCCGGCTCTGCAAGGCCGATCGCCAGCGCTACAACAACGGCAACATGGCCGAGCTCGAGGAGATCCTGCAGGCGACGCAGGACCGCCGCCTGCGGCTCGTCGCGACCGACGGCGTGTTCTCGATGGACGGCTACCTCGCCAAGCTCGACCAGATCTGCGCGCTCGCCGACAAGTACGCGGCGATGGTCATGGTGGACGACTCGCACGCCACGGGCTTCATCGGCCCGACGGGCCGCGGCACGCCCGAGCATCACGGCGTGCAGGCGCGCGTGGACGTCCTCACGTCGACGCTCGGCAAGGCGCTCGGCGGCGCGGCCGGCGGCTTCACCACCGGGCGGCGCGAGATCATCGATCTGCTGCGGCAGCGCAGCCGTCCCTACCTGTTCTCGAACACCCTCTCGCCGGCGACCGTCGGGGCGTCGCTCGCCGTCTTCGCGCTGCTCGATCGCGACGCCGGTCCGCGCACGAACCTGCTCGCGCAGACCAAGCGCTTCCGCGAGGGCATCACCGCGCTCGGCTACACCATCAAGCCCGGCACGCACCCCATCGTCCCCGTCATGCTCGGCGACGCGAAGCTCGCGCAGGATCTCGCGCGCGCGATGCTCGAGGAGGGGATCTACGTCGTGGGCTTCTCCTTCCCGGTCGTGCCGCGCGGCGAGGCGCGGGTGCGCGTGCAGCTGTCGGCCGCGCACACGACCGAGCACGTGGAGCGCGCGCTCGCGGCCTTCGGCAAGGTGGGGCGCGCGCTCGGCGTCATCAAGTGAGCGCGGGCGGGCGCGGCGCGGGGCTGACCGAATCCTGCCCCGCGCAAGCCCGCGGCCCGCTCGAGCCGTTATGCTCGGCGCGGAGGACATCGCTCATGCGCACCCTGTGGCTCGCGTTCCTGCTCCTTTTGGTGCCCACGCTTGCGTGGGCGGGCGACGAGGACAAAGTCCAGGGAGGCTGGCGGGTCGACGCCGTCCGCCAGGGCAAGACCGAGATGCAGTTGCCGCCCGGCATCGACCTCGCGGTGCGCTTCGACAAGGCGAGCCGCGGCTGGAGCCTCGACGCCAAGATCCCGAAGGAGAGCCACAGCGCCACGGGCAAGTGGAGCCTGGCCGGCAACAAGGTCACCTTCGAGCTCGAGAGCGTGGACGGCCAGAAGCTACCCCACGTGGCGGGCCTCGCGGCCGCGCTCGATTTCGCCTTCGAGGGTGACCGGCTGGTCCTCACCTACGAGCGGATCTCGATCGTGCTCGGCCGCGCGCCACCGGCCAAACCCTGAGCCGAGCCGTGCTAGGTTCCGGCGCGTGAGCCAGCCGGGCCGATGCGAGAGCTGCGCCGCCTTCTTCGGCGCGCGCACCGACGAGCTCCTCGGCAAGGTCGGCACCTGTGCGCTCGAGATCTACCCGCCGCCGGTGCGGGCCTCGGCCACCTGTGCGCGCTACCGGCCGAAGGGCGCTGCGGCGCCGGCGCCCCGACCACGGGTGCCCGGCGAGCCGCGCGGACACCGGAGCCACGCGACGCACCGTTCGCCCGCGGCCCCGGCGACCGCCGCGACGGGCGTGCGCACCGCGGACCGAGCGCCGCCGCTACCTCAGGAGATCGACATCGACATGGACATCGAGGAGTTCCGCCGGGTGCTGCGCGAGGTCATCTCGGACGAGCTCGGGGTGTCGCGCGCTCCGCTCGGCCCGCGCTGGCAGGGGGGCGAGCTCGTGCTCAAGCCCGGCAAGGCCGACACGCAGGAGAAGCGCGTGCCCATCGAGAGCTTCTTCCACAAGATCGTGATGGTGCGCGACAAGCTGCGCCTGCTCGAGGCGAAGCTCAACGCTCACCCGGGCCTCTCGGACGAGGACAAGGTGCAACTGCAGTCCTACATCACCGGCTGCTACGGCTCGCTCACGACCTTCAACGCGCTCTTCGCCGACAAGGGCGACCAGTTCGTCGGTCAGGCGCAGAGCTGACGGCGTCGGCTCCGCCTACGCGCGGTAGCGCAGCACGACCTTCGGGTAGGTCGAGATCGCCTGCTCGAAGCTCGCGGCGTCGTAGGCGTCGAAGTCGAACAGCGTGCCCTGCCCGCGGTTCAGGATGACCTCGTAGATGAGGTCGTGGATGTTGGGGTCGCGCGCCTCGAGCAGGTTCTTCGTGATGTGCCAGGTCTCGAAGATGCGCCGGCCGATGACGCTGTGCAGCGACACGCCGTCGACGATGAGCCGGTCGAAGCTCTCGATGACGGCGTCGCCCGCCTTCAGCCCGAACAGGATGACGTCGCCGCCGCGCCTGACGGCGTGAATGGCGTTGTTGACGCTGTTGTTCATGCCGCTCATCTCGAGCGCCACGTCGACCCCGACCCCGTCGGTGAGCTTGCGGATCTGCTGGGCGAGCTCGGGGTCGCTCGCGTGGGGTGAGGCGGGGTTGCTGGCCGGCTTCAACACCACGTCCGCGCCGAGGCGCTTGGCCATCTCGGCGTGGTTGTCCATCGGCTCGACGCCGATGATGAAGCGCGCGCCCATCGCGCGCGCGATGGCCACCGCGAACAGGCCGATGGTGCCGCAGCCGCAGATGGCCACGCGCTTGCCGCGCAGGTTCACCTTGGTGCAGGCGTGTACGGCGTTGCCAAAGGGCTCCTGCACGGCCGCGACCTCGGGCCGGATCTTGTCGACGTTCGTGCGCCACAGCGCACGCGCCGGGAGCTTCACGTACTCGGAGAAGCAGCCGTCCTGGCTGATGCCGATGATCTTGTCGTCGGCGCACACGTGAGTGTCGCCCACGCGGCACTGGTAGCAGGTGCCGCACACGATGTGGCTCTCGGTCGAGACGAAGTCGCCCACCTCGAGGCCGTGCTCGCGCCGCGCCTGCACGCCGACGTCGACCACGCGGCCGAACAGCTCGTGCCCGATGACGCGCACGTCGCGCCCCTCCTTGTCGAGCGAGCCGAAGATCATGTCCCGGAAGGCCTTGCGGAACCAGATGCCGCGATCCGAGCCGCAGAAGCCCGTCATGATCGGCTTGATGAGCACCTGGGAGCGGTCGTGGAAGTCCGCGCCCTCGTCGATGCGCGGCGCCTCCACCTCGGTGCGGCGCAAGCCCACGCTGCTCTCCCAGGGGTCGCGCTTCCGGTCGTAGGTGAGCGCCCACATGCGATTCGTCTCGGCCATGATCGACTCCCGTTGGCTACTGCCCCGCGCCGGGTGGCGGTGGGGTCGTCGCACTCTCCGGCGGGCGGCTCGCCAGGCACTTCCGGAGCGCGTCCTCGAGCGGCTGCGGGGTGCCCTTCGGCAGGCGCGGGTCGCCCATCACACTCAGGAACAAGCGCTCGAGCGCCGGGCTCAGCCACACGAACATGGCGCGCCCCTTGATGAACTCGAAGGGCACGCCGCCCCCGCGCCGCTCGTTCCAGCCGCGCGAGTCGTGGCTGTTGTCGCGGTTGTCGCCCATCACCCACGCCTCGGATGGGCGCACCGTGTAGGGGCCCTGGTGGACGCCGCACACGCCCGCGCTGCACTTGTGCCCGGCGATGCAGTCGGCGTCGCTCTCGCAGCCGACCTCCACGACGTCGCCGCTCGGTACGCACGCCTGGCGCGTGGCGGGCAGGCAGCGACCCGCGCTGCACTGCGCGTCGTCCTTGCACGGGACGCCCGAGCCGTCGCAGAGCCTGCCCGCACGCGCAACGCAGCTCTCGCCCACGGCGCAGCCCGCGGCGCCTTCGCACGCCCGCCGGCAGAAGCGCTGGCTGCGGGCCTCGTCCCCCACGCCCGAGGCGTCGTGCGCGCAGAGCTCGTCGCGGCCGCAGGAGTCGTCGCTCATGCACGGCGCCGCGGCGCGGCACAGGCCCGCCAGGCACATGCGCCCGGGGCCGCACTCCATGTCGCGCAGGCAGCCGCGGTTGGTGCGCTCGTTGAACATCGTGAAGTAGCTCTCGTCGCCCAGGAACTCGACGTAGAGCTCGCCGCGCACGTCCGCGTCCTGCTCGATGCGCCCGACGTAGCAGTGGGGCGTGAGCCAGCCGTTCAGGATCGGCCGGCCGTCGATGGCCTCGAGGGTGTCGCCGGGCAGGGCGATGGTGCGCTTGATGAAGTCCTGCTCCTTGTTTTCCGGGTATTTGAACACCATCACGTCGGCGCGCTCGGGCGGCAGCCGGTTGTACAGGCGCACGTCGGTCCAGGGCATGAGCGGCCCGTAGACGTACTTGGCGACGAAGATGTGGTCGCCCTTCATGAGGGTCGGGATCATCGAGCCGCTCGGGATCTTGAAGGCCTCGATGACGAAGACGCGCAGCACGAGCGCGACGCCGACGGCCACGCCGATCGACTCGGCGTACTCGCGGATCTCGCCCTTGCGCCAGCGCCCCAGCCGCTCGCCCACGAGCCGCTCGGCGCGGGTCATGGCCGTGTCGAACACCTCGGGCTCCACCGGCGAGCGCATCATGGCCTGCTCGAGACCGTCGAGCGCGTCGTCGAGCTCGTCGCGCTGGGCGCGCGACAGCTGGCGCTCCACCTCCTTGCCGCGCTTCTTCACGATGCGCCGCGCCTCGTCGACGAGCTGCGCGGCGTCCTCGTAGCGCGCGCGCAGCTTCGGCGGCAGATCGCTGCGGCCGAGCACGCCGAAGGGCAACGCGTAGCGGAAGCGCCAGAGCAGCCAGGCGAAGGCCGTGAAGAACACGATGACGGCCGGCACCTGCTGGTCGCGCACGAAGCCGCGCAGGCCACCCGTGAAGGGCTCGCCCGGGGTGATGAGGCGCACGGCCAGGACCGCCAGGCCGAGCGGGATGCCCACCACCCACACGACGTAGAACAGCAGGCGCACGATGCGCGGCGCCCGCTGCGGCCGCGCGGCCGACTCCGCTGGCGACGGCGTGCGCGGGCGTTCCGAGGTCGGGTCGGCGGGCGGGTCGTCCAAGGCGTGGCTTTGTAGACCCCCCCCGTAGCCGGGGCAAGTGGACCCAGCCCCTGGTCCGGCCTCGGCCGGCGTCTTCCCGCGCGCCGGCTCATCGGTTACGAGTACGCGTTCACGGCGACTCCAGAGATCTCGCACCGAAGCGCAAAGACGGACGATGCGCGCCAGAGAATGAACAGGAAGCCGGTAGGGCGGGCGGCCGCCGCCACGAGCAAGTGAAGACTCGGCCCCGCAGGCAGGAGCAGGGGTCACAAGAAGACCAGAAGACCAGAAGGCCAGAAGACCAGAGGACCGGAAGCCAAGCATGCCGCCTGCTGTGATCACAGTCACTTACGACCTTGTTTTCGTAAGAGGCGCGAAGAACGGAAGGTGTGAGGGGCTTGCCAGCTCGAGACTCCTCGTTCTCCGCGGCGCTGTCCCCAGCGCCGCCTTCTTTCCTTCTGTTCTTCTTGTGAATCCTCTGGGAAATCCGGCAGGAAATGAAGGTTTCTCTGGTGGCGACGATCCCGGCTCCACGCGCGCGCACAGGCCTCTGCGGCGCGGCGCGGCCGGGCGCGCCCGCGGTGGCGAGCCTCGCGCTGCTGCTCTGCGCCTGCG
>JACRDA010000500.1 GCA_016212965.1 Myxococcales bacterium | reverse complement strand
GAGATGATACGTGCCGTCACGGGGCGTCACCGTTTCACCTGAAACGTGCCATCGGGGCGCACCTGGAGAACCGGCAACACTGCGAGTTCTCTGGGCTAATGGCTAACGGCTAACGGCTAATCGCTGCTTCTCGGCCTAGAAGCTCGTGGGCCCAGGGCCAATGGGCTTCCCCGAGCGTGCTCGCGCCGCCCGGCTCACGCCCCGAGCCGGCAGCGCGCGTAGCCCACACTCGGCAGATCGCACACGTCGAAGCCGAGCGCCGTGCAGCTCACCGTGCGGTACGTGCCGTCGACGCACACCTCGAGGTCCGTGCCCTGGCAGCTGCCGGGGTCGTCGAGCGGCGAGCAGGCGACGCCCGCCGGCCGGCACGGCCCGTAGGTGTCGCCCTGCGCGCAAGCGGTTGCGGACCACACGCCCGCGCAGTCCTGCTCGGCGAGCCGACCCGCCGAGCAATAGGACGCCACGGCTCCGGCGCAGGTCACCGGGTCGGTCGCGGTGCAGGGCGCGCCGGTGCCGCTGCACGGCTCCCAGTAGCTCGTGCCCGGGTTGCACGTCCGGCCGCTCGGCCCGCAGTCGAAGGTGACGTGCTCGCCCCAGCCCCCGCAGAAGGTCGCGACCGTGCCCGTGCACGCGATGTCGGTCGTGGTCGAGCAGGGCGCGGCGTTGCAGCAGGCCCGGAGCGCGCCCGACCAGAGGTCCATGCAGGTGCCACCGATGGCGCCGCAGTCGAAGCTCGGGCCGCCCTGCCAGCTCGTGATGGCGTTGCCGACGCAGTAGCCTCCCTCGCGGCAGCGCGAGAGGCCGACCCAGTCACCGCCCCAGCAGCTGCGGAAGTCGGCGCAGCTCGTGCCCGGCGTGGCGCACGCGAGCAGGCGCGCCGCGAGGTCGGGGTCGGGCAGGCTGCTCGGGCTCTGGTAGTCCCAGCCGAGCCGCGCGAAGGCGTCGACGCACACGCTCGGCGAGAAGCGCGGCCAGCCGTCCGCGTCCCCGGCGCACGAGGTCGCGAGCGCGCACGCGCGCACCACCGCGTCGAGGGCGTTACCACCCGCGCCGCCGGCCCCGCCCGCCGCTCCGAGGCCCCCCGTTCCGGCGCCGCCCGGGCCCGCTCCAGCCACGCCGCCCGCTCCGGCCGGACCCTGCGCGAGGCCGCGAGCGCGCGGCAGATCGGCGCGCGCCCCGCAGGCTCCGGGCAGCGCCGCGGCCGCGACCGCGGCCACGAGCGCGGCGTGCCGGAGCGCGCTCATCCTGCCCTCAGTGCGCGACCTTCTGGCCGCTCGCGTCGTAGCGGTAGAAGCCCCGGCCGCTCTTCTTGCCGAGCCAGCCCGCCGCCACCATGTTGCGCAGGATCGTCGCCGGCCGGTACTTGTCGTCGCCGATGTCGCGGTGCAGCACCTCGGCGATGAAGAGCACCGTGTCGAGCCCGATGAGGTCCGAGAGCTCGAGCGGCCCGAGCGGGTGGTTGAGCCCGAGGCGCGCGCCCGCGTCGACGTCCGCCACGGTGCCCACGCCCTCCTGCAAGGCGAAGCAGGCCTCGTTGAGGAACGGGATGAGCATGCGGTTCACGATGAAGCCCGGTCGGTCCTGGCTCGTGACGACGGTCTTGCCGAGCCGCTGTGCGAGGCCCCGGATGGCGTCGTAGGTCGCGTCCGAGGTCTGCTCCCCGCGCACGAGCTCGACGAGCTTCATGAGCGGCACGGGGTTCATGAAGTGCATGCCCATCACGCGCTCCGGGCGCCCGGTCGCGGCGGCGAGCTTCGTGAGCGAGATGCTCGAGGTGTTCGAGCAGAGCAGCGCCGCCGCGGGCAGCACCTGGTCGGCGGCGCGCAGCACCGCGAGCTTGAGCTCGAGCGACTCGGGCACGGCCTCGACCGCCACGTCGACGTCTGCGAAGGCGGCCATGCCTTCGACCGGCGTGATGCGCCCGACGAGGGCGGCTCGGTCGTCCGCGGTCATCTTCGCCTTCTCGACGAGCTTGCCGAGCAGCTTGTCGATGGTGGCCTTGCCCTTGTCGGCGAGCTCGCGGCTCGCGTCGCTCAGCACGACCTCGAGGCCGGCCGCCGCCGCGACCTGCGCGATGCCGCGCCCCATCTGCCCCGCGCCCACGACTCCGATGCGCTGCACGTTGCTCATGACGTGCGGGCTATCCGATCGACGCCGGCGCGTAAATGCGCGCCGTCACGCGGCTCGATTCCGGGCCACTCTTCGGCTCAGCGGTGGCAGGGCGTCGCCTCCGAGCGGCAGTCGATCTTCGAGACCGGGTTGCCGTTCGGGGCCCAGAAGGCATTCTCGATGAACTCGCCGCGGCTCACCGTCACGCGCGCCGCGCCGGCCGGCCAGGTGACGCCGTGGAGGATCATGTTGGCGTGCGCCTTGAGCTCGCCCGACGCGGCGCGGCACTCGATGCTCTCGATGCGGTGGCGCTCGTCGTAGCTACGGCGCAGCTCGTGGCAGCCGACCGAGGAGTCGATGGGCTCGCCGCTCGCGCCGAAGTACGATTGACTCACCTCGCCGCCGAGCGCGTCGTAGCGGTAGGCCATGCGCGCGACCCCGCCGAGCGCGACCGCCGGCTTGCCCTGCTCGTCGAAGAACGCAAAGGCGCTGACGCGCCCGTCGTCGCCGTACGAGGTGCGCGTCTCGTGCGGGTAGCTGTGCGACTGGGCCGAGGGCTTGTCGTCGGCGGTGTAGTAGCGCTCCGACGTGCGTCGCCCGCGCTCGTCGTGGCTGTAGCGCGTGACGACGCCGATCTGCGCGCCGGTGTTCTCGCAGTTGGTCGGCGCGAGGTCCGCGCCGAAGCAGCGCCGCATGGTGACGCGCCCCTTGTCGTCGTACTCGTAGCTCGTGGCTGCGACCTTCGTGCCCTCCGGGGCGATGGGCTTGCCGTCGGGCCCGCGCGACTCCTCGCGCAGCACGTTGCACTGGGCGTCGACCTGCCACGTCTGGAAGGCCACCAGGCCCCAGGTGGCGGGCTTGCCCGGCACGTCCTGATAGGTGATCTTGAGCGAGCAACCGTTCGCGTCGGGCTCGGTGCGCGACGAGGCCGCCTGCTGGCCCATCACCTTGCGCCGGCCGCCCGAGGCGTCGACGCACGCGATGCCGGTCTGGTTGCCGGCCGCGTCGTGCTCGAGCTTGACGCCGAAGCACCCGTCCGAGATGCGCGCCACCGCGGCGCCCATGACGTCGAAGTAGCCCTCGTCGCTGCGGTTGCCCTCCGCGTCGTAGTGGTACTTGACGAGGTGGATGCCGTTCGCGTTCGGGGCTGGCTTCACGTCCTTGCCGGAGCCGTCGTAGCCGAGACAGGAGTCCGAGGTCTGCAGGCGGCGCTCGTCGTAGCCGTAGCGCCGCACCTGGCAGCCCGTGCTGTCGGCGATGGGGACGCCGGTCGGCGACAGGCAGGCCTCCTCGGCGAGGTTGCCCTGGGCGTCGTAGGTCCGGCGCACGCGGTAGCAGCCGCTCGACGACACGACGCCGCTGCGGTCGGTCGTCGTCGAGACGCCGTCCGGCGACACGACGCGCGTCCACTGCTCGACGTGGTAGCCGTCGAAGGAGTGGATGGTCTCGGTGCCGTCCGCGCCGCGCTCGAAGGTGAGCTCCGAGGCGATGGCGCCGCTCGGCCGCACCCACTGCACGCTGACGGGCCGATCGCCCTTGTACGACAGCCGCGCGTGCCACTTGCCCGCGCCGTCCCCCTCGACGATGGGCACGACCGGGTACGCGCTCTTGCCGAGCGCGAACTGGCGCGAGAGCACCGTGCGCTCGAGCGCGCTCGTGTCGGCGGAGGGCGCCGGCAACGCGTCGCTGCCCGTCGTGGTCGAGCCGCCGGGCCCGGGCCCCGGCCCGCCCTTTCCGAACACCGCGACCGCCGCGGCGACTCCGCCGCCGACGACGACGGCGCCGGCGAGCGCCCACGGCCACGCGGCGCGCTTGCGGCCGGCCGGGCTCGCG
>JACRDA010000497.1 GCA_016212965.1 Myxococcales bacterium | reverse complement strand
GCGAGCTCCGCGGCGAGCCCCTGCGCCGTCGCGTCCGCGGCCGCCTCGAGCTCGGTGGCTGCCGGCGCCGCGACGACGGCGCGCGCCGGCAGCGCCACCGCCACGCCCGTCGCGACGTCGCGCGGGGCCGTCGGCACGGAGGTGTCGCTCGTCGCGAAGGCTCGATGCCCCATCGAGCCGCGCTCGGGCTCGTCCTCCCCGCCGCGCCCGAGCTTCAGCGGCGCAGCGAGGTCGCGGCTTTTTTTGCGGGCACCTCGCCGCGCAGCGCCTCCGCAACCGCCGCCGCGATCTCCGCCGTGCCGAGCGCGCGGTCCTCGAAGGGCTTGCGCCGCACGCGGTGGGGATAGACGAGCTCCGCCGCCCGCGCGACGTCGCCGGGCGACACGCTGCGCCGGCCGTCGAGCGCCGCGAGCGTGGCGGCCGCCTTCACGGTGAGGATGTCGGCCCGGTGCCCGTCGACCCCGATGCGCAGCGACAGGCGCGCGGCGAGCTCGCAGGTGCCGGCGTCGATCGCCACCGCGTCGAGGACCTGTCGCGCCGCGCGAATGCGCTCCGCGAGTGCCTGCTCCTCGGCCTCGAAGCGCGCGCGAAAGGCCACGGGGTCGCGCTCCCAGGCGAGCCGGCGCAGCACGATCTCGCTCCGCGCCGCGGGATCGGCCTCGGCCGTGACGTCCACGCACAGGCCGAAGCGATCGAGCAGCTGCGGTCGGAGCTCCCCCTCCTCGGGGTTCATGGTGCCGACGAGGATGAAGCGCGCCGGGTGGGTGTGGCTCACGCCCTCGCGCTCGACGACGTTGAGCCCCATGGCGGCCGAGTCGAGCAACAGGTCCACGATGTGGTCCTCGAGCAGGTTCACCTCGTCGACGTAGAGGACGCCGCGGTGCGCCCGGGCGAGCAGGCCCGGCTCGAAGTGCTTCTCGCCCGCCCGGAGCGCCCGCTCGAGGTCGAGCGTCCCGACGAGCCGGTCCTCGGTGACGCCGAGCGGCAGGGTCTCGAGCCGCGGCCGGCGCCGCGCGCGCGGGGGCGCCTCGCGCACGCGGCACGCGTCGCACTGGGCGCCGCGCTCATCGGGGTCGCAGCCGTAGGGGCAGCCCTCGACCACCTCGATCTCGGGCAAGAGCGAGGCGAGCGCCCGCACGACGGTCGACTTCGCGGTGCCGCGCTCGCCCTGTACGAGCACGCCCCCGAGGCGCGGGTTGACGGCCGTGAGCACGAGGGCGAGGCGCATGCGCTCCTGCCCGACGAGGGCCGAGAACGGGTAGACCGCCGCGCCCTGCATCAGAAGGCGACCCCGAAGCGCTCGTTGCGCAGCCGATCGATGAGGTAGCCGTCGATGTCGGCGTCGGCGGTCTTCCAGTCGAGGCGCCGCGCCGCCTCGCAGGCGAGCCGGATGACGCGCCACACGTGGTGCACCCGGGTCACCTCGGCCTCGTAGTCCGCGTTCTTCGGCCCGGGCCACTCGGTGCGGTACGGGATGGCCTCGCTCGCCATGCCGCCGCGCCTGGCGTCGCCCTGACCGTGGCCGTGGCCGTTGCCGTTGGCGCTCTTCTCCTTGTCGTAGAGGTAGCGCTTGAAGGGCTCCTCCTTCACGAAGCGGTTCATCGGGCTGACGAGCTCCTTCAGCTTCGCGACGACGGCCATCTTGTCGACCATCGCCGCCATGGTGCGCATGACCGGCGTCGGAGCACCGATGAGGCGCCGGTACTTCTCGTCGATCTTGCGGATGCGGCGGCGCACGATGCCGTTCGGCGCGAAGCGCTCGCACGCGGGCAGCATCCACCACAGCATCGAGGACTGGCGCCGGAAGAGCTTCGACTTGTGGTGGCGGAGCGCGGGGTTGTCCGAGGCCATGCAGTACGCGTAGCCGTCGAGCTGCACGTCGAGGCGGCGCATCATCGACGGGCCCCAGGTGCGGTACATGAGGTCGTAACCCTCCTGGATGAGGTTCAGGGTCTCGTGGGTCTCGAGGTTCGCGTTCTTCTG
The DNA here is from genome assembly GCA_016212965.1 of Myxococcales bacterium. Lineage (GTDB taxonomy): Bacteria > Myxococcota_A > Polyangia > Polyangiales > Polyangiaceae > JACRDA01. Next base: position 112,983 of record JACRDA010000497.1, on the reverse strand, counting down.
CGCGCCGCTCCAGAAGTGCACGTCCTCCCAGGCGACCTCCTTCACGCGCCCCTCCTCCTTCAGGCGCTCCCAGAGCGGCGTGCCCGGGAAGGGGCTCACGCGCGTGAGCTGCTGGTAGGTGGGCCGGAGCGACACGAAGTAGTTGAGGTCCTCGTGGATGTTCGTGTGGTCGTGCCAGTCCCAGCCGCACATCCACGCGCCCACGGTGCGGATGCCCATCGCGTGCAGCCGGTCGAACACCACCTTGGCGTCGACGTCGTGGCGCTTGTCGTAGCCGTGGGCCCCCGCGAACTTGCTCTCGACCCCGATGAAGATGCAGCCGACCCCGGCCTCGAGAATGGCGTCCCAGCCGTAGGTGTCGGCGAACTTCGCGATGTTGTCGACCGACCCGAAGGTGAAGCAGTCGAGATCCTCGTAGAGCTTCGGATGGGCGCGCCACCCCTCGCGGAGCTCGGCGAGGTGCGCCGGCACGCGGAAGTGATCCTCCTCGATGACGAAGACCATGACCACGTCGGGGAAGTGCTGGTGATAGAGCTCGATGCCCCGGAAGAGCTCGCCGGCCGAGAGCAGCTGCTTTCTCTTGTTGCCGAACATCGCCGTCGTGGAGCAGAAGTCGCAGCCGCCCACGCAGCCGAGGCCGGACACGAGGAACCCGACGCCGCCGCGCGGGTAGCGCGTGAGCCACGGGATGGAGCCGCCCGCCTTGGGGAAGAGCACCTGCTGCACGGGCGCGTCCTCGGGGTCGCCGAGCAGCTTGCGCAGGTACTGCACGCCCTCGCCGATCACCAGGTGATCGACGTACTTCTGCTGCGTCGCCTTGTCGTAAGTCGCCTGGAAGGCCTGCGCCGCGTAGCTCCCGAGCAGGATCTTGGTCCCGGGCGCGGTCTTGCGCGTGTGCTCGCACATCTTGAGCACCGTCTCGAGATGCGGCGGGTAGGCGCTGATGCCGAGGTACGGATAGCCCTTGGCCACCTCGGCCGTGAAGTCCTCCCAGCGCGGGTACTCGAGCACCACCGAGGGCCACGACACGTTCTGCGCCAGGATGTGATTCGCGAAGCAGTGCGTGTGCGAGATGATGGTGAACAGATCGTCGCCCTTCGTGAAGCGCTGCCCGGTCGCATCCGTGATCGAGTCGTTCATCGGCAGCGTCGGGTACGGGTAGCAGGGCGTCGTGAGCAGCAGGCTGCGGTCCTTCATGACTCCACCTCCGGCGCCGGCGCGCCCGCTTCGAGCGCCGCGAGCTCCGTCGCGGCCTTGCACCTGTTGCGCGCGAGCCTGCCCGGCTCGACGAGCCCCGGGCCCGACTTCGCGCCCGCGCCCGCCGCCACGACGACGGGCGCCTCGGCGAAGAAGGCCGCGATGCGCGCCGCGAAGGGCTCGGGCCGCTCCTCCGGCCAGAAGTGGCCCGCGCCGTCGACCACCTCGAAGCGGACCGCGCCGGGGATGGTCTCGTAGAGGCGGCGCCCCCACACGAGCGGGATGTACGTGTCCTCCCGCGCCCAGAGGACGAGCGTCGGCTTCTGGTACTCCGCCAGGCGCGGCACGACGGCGAGCGTGTGGCGCGGGCTGCCGGCGCGGAGGAACGCGAGGAAGCGCGCGCGCTCGTCGGCCGTGCCGCGGAGCGGGCGCAGGTACTCGGCGATGGTCGCGTCGTCGAGCGCCGCCCGGTCGACGACCCCGCGCCGGAACGCGGAGGCCGACGTGCGGGTCTCCTTCCATTCCATCAGCCCGGTGCGACACACGAGGTCCGCGAACGGCAGGCGCGCGAAGCGCTGCAGCGTGCGGACGGCGGGCACCGGCCAGTTGTCGAAGCACACGCAGTCCGTGAGCACGAGTCGGTCGACGCGGCCGGGCCGGTGGCAGGCGAGGATCTGCGCCGCCGCGCCGCCCTGATCGTGCGCCACGACGTGCGCGCGCGGCACGCCGACGGCGTCGAGGAAGTCCTCGAGCATCTCGGCCTGCGCCGGCATGGCGAAATCGGTGCGCGCGGGATCGACCTCGGTGTCGCCGAGCCCCATGAGGTCGGGCGCGAGCAGGCGCCACGCGCCCGCCAGGTGGCGCATCACGTGCCGGAAGAGGTAGCTCGAGGTCGGGATGCCGTGCACGAGCAGGGCGGCCGGCGCGTCGGCCGCGCCCGCCTCGAGGTACGCGATCCTCCCCTGGCGCGTGGCGACGAACTTCTTGGCTGCGAGGGATGGCTTCACTCCGGACCTCCTTGTGCGTAGAGCTCGAGGGCTGCCTCGGACGCGGGGTCGAGGCGTAGAACCTCCGTGCAGAGCTCGGCACGGGGCGGGACCGCGGCGCGCGCGGACCGGTGGAGCTCGGCGCGCCCGAGCACGCGGTGCAACAAGCACGCGCTCGCGATGCGCAGCCGCAGGCGCGCGGCGCGCGCGAGGCCGCGAGCGCCCGAAGCGTCGCCCGCGCGCACGTACACGTCGACGAGCGCCGCGACACCGCGCCCGACGCGCGCCGCGGACGCCGGTGCGCTCGCGAGCACGTAGCCGGCGAAGAGGCGTGCCTCGTCGGCCTCGGCCGAGCGCGCGCCGCGCGCCGCCGCGAGCGCAGCCTCGGCGGGAGACACGGCGCGCCCGACCGCCGGCAGCGCGGCCTCGACCGGAGCGCTCGCGCGACCGAGCACGGCGACCGCGAGGCTGGCGAGCACGAGCGGGTCGGCGGGCCCCTCGGCCGCGAGCGCGGCCAGCACCTCGGCGGCGCGCTCGGTCGCGCCGACGAGGACGAGCGCGTAGCCGTGCAGGCGCCCGGCCGAGAGGGGGGCGCGCGGCTGCTCGAGCGCGAACACGAGCTCCCGGTCGCGGCCCGCGAGCAGGAGCAGCTCGAGCCTGCGGGCCACGAGCGCGCGATCGCGCGGCCGGGCGTGCAGGCGCACCTCGAGCGCCTCGAGGGCGGCGAGCACGCCGTGCTTGCGCAGGAAGGCGTCGCTCGGACGGTAATAGTCCGCTGCGAAGCTCCGGCTCGCGGCGGCCGTCGGCCCGTGCTCGCCCGCGAGCTCGCGCTCGACCAGGCTGCCGAGCACGCTCGCCACGAAGGCGTTCGCGAGCTCCTTGCGCACCGCCACGTCGCGCCCGAGCCGCGCGAGATCGACCGTGGGCTCGACGCGCGGCATGAAGAGCACGCGCTCGAGCGCGAAGGCCATCTCGACGTAGCGCCGGATGGTGCGAAAGGAGTCGAGCGGGATGCCGAGCGCGACGCCGTGCCGCACCAGCGCGACGACGCTCGCCTCGGCGCGACCGAAGCCGTCCGCCGCGGGCGCGACGAGGCCGGCCGCGACACAGCGCTGTACGAGCTCGCGCGACGCGCCGCTCGCCGCCTCGAGCTCGCGCTCCGACAGGCACGCCGCACCGTTCGGCTGCCGCGCGCGCTGCTGCGCCGCGGCGACGAGGCCCGTGCCGGACAGGAGCACGATCTCGAGCCGCTCGGGGTCGTGGTCGAGGTACACGACGAGCTCGCGGATCACTTCGAGCGGCAGGAAACGCTCGTCGCGCAGGCGCTTGACGAGGCCGAGCAGGCGCAGGTGCACCTCGTCGTAGCGCGCCCTGCCCGTGGGCGGCGGCAAGAGGCCCTCGCGCAGGTAGTGGTGCACGAGCTCGCGCGACGCGCCGCTACGCGCCACGAGCTCGCGCATCTTGAGCGCGCCTGCTTCACCCCCGCTCGAGCCCCGCCGCATCGTGTAACGAGTATACGCAAACTCGTGTAACGGTGTTGTACGAACTCGGCGCGCGCACGCAGCGCCGCGCGGCCGCTACGTCACGTCATGGCCGTGGGTCGGCAGCGCGCGCCGGGCGCGGGCGCTTCAGTCAGTGCGCGCTGCCGGCGAGGAGCGCGAGGACCATCGCCGCCGAGGCGGGGTTGGTCCCGAACATCACGTGCACGTCGTTGTGGAAGGTGCCGTCCGAGTAGAGGAACTGGTGACCGACCTCGACGCTGACGAGGTCGAACAGGAAGTGCAGGCCGATGCCGTTGCGCATGCCCGTCGCTGCGAAGGTCTCGTCGGCGCCGCTGCCGCCGTCCTTCACGAGCGTGCCGGCGAGGAACCTCGGCTGCAGCAGCATGTAGGCGAGCGGCACGCCGCCGCCGAAGCCGAACAGGAGATTGAAAGCGTGGCTCCCGTAGCTGTCGAAGGAGTAGCCGAGCTCCGGATTGAGCGCGAAGGAGAAGTCGTTGCCGAAGAGCACGACCGCGCCCGCGTCGAGGTCGAGGGCGAAGGTCGGCTCGACCTGCCCGATGTGGATGACGGGGCCGAGCTCTACGCGGAAGGCCGGCAGCGGCAAGAGGTCGTCGTCCGCGCGGGCCGAGGGTGCCGCCGCGAGCACGGTCGCGGCCGCGGCGAGCGCGGTGCGCAGGGCCGCCGGACGGCGTGAGGCTCGGGGCGACATCGCGCTAGATCCCGAGCGCCTTGCGCGCGCCGGTGAGCGCGTTGAACGCCGCCTTGAGCCCGGTCTCGCCAGCGCTGCCCTGGGCGGGCAAGAGGCCCACGCCGCGCGCGAAGGCGGCGCCGTCGTAGTAGATGACGTTGTGGCGGAGCCGCCCGCCCTCGAAGCGCATGCAGTCGACGCCGCGCTGCGCGACGCGCTTGCCGTTCGCGTGCACGCCCTGGAAGGGGCTGCCCGTGAAGGTGCCCTCCGCGGTCCACTCGACGACGGCCATGTCGTCCGCGGCCGTGACGCGCACGACCTCGAGCCGGAAGTCCGGGAACGCGCCGAACAGCTCCTCGAAGAAGCGCCGCACCTCGGCGCGCCCGCGATACACCCCCACGGCGACGAAGTCGTCGACGACGTCCTCGTGCTGGAGTGCCGCGACACCGTCGAGGTCGCGCGCGTTGAGAAGCTCGATGAGGCGGCGCGCGGCCTCGGCGGGGCTCGCGGCGGGGGCGGATGGGGCGGGCACGTCGTTCATGGGTGCGACGGTAGGTAGCACAGGCGGCCGACGGGGACGTCGCTGACGCTACGGAACGCTAGTTACCGGCCGATTTTCGCCGCCATTTCGACTCGCGCCGCCTTGCCAGACCACTCCGGCCGCACGATAAGCGCGGCCATCCTGCGACGCGTCTCTCCTTCTCGGAGCACGGCAGGAGCGCCCGCTTCGTCGGGCGAAGGGCTCACCGTGCGCTACGACAAGGCGCACCCCGAGCTCGCCGACAAGCTCGTCCTCAAGGCCCTCGGCGGTGCCGGCGGGCCCGGTGGGATGGGGGGCGCCGGCGGCCCCGCCGGCGACGGTCAATCGGGCGGCGGGAGCGGCAACACCGGCGAGCCGGGTGCGCCCGGCGGCCCGGGCAAGGCCGGCAAGACGGCGGCCACGGCGGCCGCGGCCTCCGAGCTCTTCAAGGGCATGGGCCTGAAGCTCAAGTAGCGGCGGCACCTCGCACACGGTGCGCGCGCCGGCCTCCCGGCGCGCGCTCGGCGACCACGATTGCGCGGCGACCGGCGCGCGACCACGCTTGCCGGATGGACGCGAGCGACTGGCAGCCGACGGCGTGCATCCTGTGCGAGTGCAACTGCGGCATGGAGGTGCGCCTCGGCGGCGAGGGCGGGCGCCACCTCGTGCGCACGCGCGGCGACCGGCGGCACCCCGTGTCGCGCGGCTACGCCTGCGAGAAGGCCCACCGGCTCGACTTCTACCAGCACGGCCGCGACCGGGTGCTCGCGCCGCTGCGGCGCAGGGCGGACGGCAGCTTCGAGACCATCGCCTGGGACACCGCCATCCGCGAGGTCGCCGAGCGCCTCGGGCGCGTGCGCGACACCCACGGGGGCGCGTCGATCTTCTACTACGGCGGGGGCGGCCAGGCGAACCACCTGCCCGGGGCCCACGCGACCGCGACGCGCGCCGCGCTCGGCTCGCGCTACCGCTCGAACGCGCTCGCACAGGAGAAGACGGGCGAGATGTGGGTGAGCCACCGCATGTTCGGGGCGAGCACGCGCGCCGACTTCGAGCACTGCGACGTCGCGCTCTTCCTCGGCAAGAACCCCTGGCACTCGCACTCGATCCCGCGGGCGCGCGTCACGCTGAAGGAGATCGCCCGCGACCCCGCGCGCACGCTCGTCGTCGTCGATCCGCGGCAGAGCGAGACGGCCGCGCTCGCCGACATCCACCTGCCGGTGCGGCCCGGCGGCGACGCCTGGCTCCTCGCCGCGCTGCTCGCCGTGCTGGTGCGGGAAGAGCTCGTCGCCCACGATTTCCTGCGGGCGCACGCTACGGGGCTCGAGCCCGTGCTCGAGGCGCTCCGCGCGGTCGACGTCGCGGCCGCGTGCGCGCGCGCCGGGCTCGACGAGGCGCTCGTGCGCCGGACGGCGGGCGTGCTCGGTCGCGCCCGCGCGCTCGCGAGCTTCGAGGACCTCGGCGTGCAGATGGGTCCCCACTCCACGCTCGTGAGCTACCTCCACCGGCTGCTCATCGCGCTCACCGGCAGCTTCGGCAAGCCGGGCAGCCACTTCGTCCCGACCACGCTCGTCCCCTTCACGGGCGGGGCCGGCAAGGGCAAGAGCCCGGTCGTGGGCGCGACCATCGTCGGCGGGCTCGTGCCGTGCAACGTCCTCACCGAGGAGATCCTCTGCGATCACCCGGCGCGCTACCGCGCGATGATCGTGGAAGCGGCGAACCCGGCGCACTCGCTCGCGGACTCGGCGCGCATGCGCGCGGCGCTCGCGTCGCTCGACACGCTGGTCGTCATCGACGTCGCGCTCACCGAGACGGCGCGCCTCGCCGACTACGTCCTGCCGGCGGCGACGCAGCTCGAGAAGGCCGAGGCGAGCTTCTTCAACTTCGAGTTCCCCCGCAACGCCTTCCACCTGCGGCCGCGCCTCATGCCGCCTCCGGAGGGCCCGCTCTGCGAGGCGGAGATCCACGCGCGGCTCGGCGCGGCGCTCGGCGCCGTCGACGAGGCGACCCTGGCACCGCTGCGTGAGGCCGCAAGCCGCGGGCGGGCAGCCTACGCCGAGGCCTTCATGACGCGCGTGATGCCCGACCCGCGCCTGATGAGCCAGGCGTCGACGATCCTCTACCGCACGCTCGGGCCGACCTTGCCCGAGCCCCTGCGCGAGGGCGCCGTCCTCTACGGTCTCGCGCTCCGCGCGGCCCTGAAGCACGGAGCCTCGCTCGCTCGGGCCGGCTTCGCGGGCACGCCGCTCGAGGCCGCGGGGGCTCTCTTCGACGCGATGCTCGCGAGCCCGTCGGGCGTCGTGTTCGCGGTCGACGAGTGGCGCGAGTGCTTCGAGCGCATCGGCACCCCCGACGGCCAGATCCACCTCGATCTGCCCGATCTGCTGGAGACGCTCGGCGCCCTCTGCGCCTCGCCCGCCGACGTGCGCGACCAGGCTTTCCCCTTCGTGCTCTCCGCGGGCGAGCGCCGCTCGTTCACCGCCAACACCATCCTGCGCGACCCCGGGTGGCGGCTCGCGGACGCGATGGGCGCGCTCGCCGTCAGCCCCACGGACGCCGCCGCACTCGGCGTCGCGAGCGGCGGTCGCGTGCGGCTCACGACGCGGCGCGGCTCCGCCGTCGTCACGGTCGAGGTGTCGGCCGCGATGCAGCCCGGGCACGTCTCGCTCCCGAACGGCCTCGGCCTGCGCTACCCGACCGACGGTGGCGGCGAAACGACGACCGGCGTCGCGCCGAACGAGCTGACGGCGGTCGAGGACCGCGACCCATTCGTCGGCACGCCGTGGCACAAGCACGTCCCCGCGCGCCTCGAGCGCGTCGCGCCCGGCGAGGCCTAGCCCCCTTGCGGCGCGGGCGGAGGTGCCCGACGCTCGGCGCTCCCCATGTCGCTCCCGACCGGCCCGGTCGCCACCCCCTCGAGACCCGCCGGCTCCACACCCGGGCCACGAGGCTCCGAGCCGTCGCGCCACTGGACCGGAGCGCCCCACGGCGAGGACACGGACCCGCTGCTCGGGACGACGCTCGCCGGCAGCTACCAGATCGTCGGCATGCTCGCCGAGGGCGGCATGGGGCGGGTCTACGAGGCGCGCCACACGCGCATCCCGGGCAAGCGCCTGACGGTCAAGGTGCTGCACGAGGAGTTCGTGCACCGCCCCGAGGCGCTCGAGCGGTTCCAGCGCGAGGCCGAGGCGGCGGCCGCGGTTCCGAGCCCCTTCGTCGTCCGCGTCTACGACGTGCACCGCACCGCGGACGGTCGCCCGTTCCTCGTCGCCGAGTACCTCGACGGCGTGGAGCTCGGCGAGCACCTCGACGCCGTGGGCAGGCTGCCGACGGCGGTCGCCGTCCGCGTCGCACGTCAGCTCTGCAAGGGCCTCGGCGCGGCGCACCGGGCCGGCATCGTGCACCGCGACATGAAGCCGGAGAACGTGTTCCTGACCGGCGATCTCGCGCGGCCCGTGGCCAAGCTCCTCGATTTTGGCATCTCGCGCCTGGCGCACAAGACGGACAGCCGGCTCACCCAGGCCGGCGCGATCATCGGGACGCCGGCGTACATGTCGCCCGAGCAGGCATGCGCCAAGGACGTCGACTTGCGCGCCGACGTCTACGGCGTGGGCGCGATCCTCTACCGGGCGCTCACCGGTCGCGCTCCCTTCGACCCGGCCGACCCGACCGCGACCATCCTCGCCGTCGCGACCGAGGATCCGCCGCGCCCGCGCGCCGTCGCGCCCGACGTGCCGGAGGAGCTCGAGCTCGTGGTGCAGCGCGCCATGGCGAAGAACGCGTCGGACCGCTACGCGAGCACGGACGAGCTCGACGCGGCCCTCGCTCCGTTCGACCTCCACGACGAGGGCGCGGCGCGCCCGGTGCGGACCGGCGCCGACGTGTCGGGCGCGCGCGGCAAGCTCGCCGTCTACCTCGTCGTGACCGCGCTCGCCACGCTCGCAGCCGCCACGAGCGCCGTCGCCGGCGTGTTCGCCGCGGCGCGCGGCGGGACGCTCGCGGCCCTCCCGAGCCCGACCGAGATGGCGCTCGTGCTGCTCGCCCTGGCCGGCGTGCTCGTCACGCCGGCCGTGCTCTACGCGCTCCACCTGCGGCGCGCGGTCTGGAACGACACCCCGCGCGTCGTCGAGCGACTCGCGGCCGTGCGCCCGGTGCTGCTCGCGGCGCTCGCCGCCTACGGCCTCGCCGCGCTCGCGGTCGGCGTCGCGGACGTGGTCGTCGCCCCGCTCGCCGGCACGGTCGGGCGCCCCTTCGGGCTCGACGCGCCCATCTGGTGGGCGTTGCTCGCGCTCGTGGGTGCGCTCGCCGCGGGCGCCACGGTCCTGTCGCGCCGCGCCGGGGCGTGGGCGCGCCGCCCCTGGCAGCGCTTCGTCGCCGGACCGCTCGTCGCGCTCGTGGCCATGGCGGGCAGCGGGGCCGCGCTCTACGGGGGCTTCGCGCTCCGCGGCGCCGGGGCGACCCCCCCCGACCGCGCCGGCACGCCCGAGGCCCCGGCGGGCGACGCGCTCGGCTCGGCCGCGGACGCGACCGGCGCGCAGGCCGTGGAGTCCGGACCGGCACGCACCGCGCCGACGGCACCGACGCCCTCGGCCGCGGCGACCCCGACACCCGCTCCGTCCGCGCCCGCCCCCGAGCCGAGCGCCCCTCCGGTCGAGGGCGCGAGCGAGCGCGAGCTCACCGCGGCCCTCGACGACCCGGCCGCACTCGCCGTGCTCGCCAGCCGCTACCCGGACGATCCGGCGGTGCTCGGCGCGCTCGCCCTCGCGCACGGCAAGGCGGTGGACTACGGCGCCGCGATGGATGCGGCGGCGCGCGCCTTCGCGCTCGCCCCGGAGCTCGCCGGGCAGCGGCGCATGCGGCTCGTCGTCGCCGCGGCGGCGCAGAGCGACGACGCGGACGCGGCGAGCAAGGCCTTCGACCTCATGCGGGCTCGCATGGGCGAGCACGGACCGGATCTGCTCTACGACCTCGTGGTCTCGAGCCCGAGCGCGCGCGAGCGCGCCGGGGCGGCGCTCGAGGAGCCCGAGGTGCGCGCGCGCACGAGCGCCGCGGTCGCCATCGCGCACGCGCTCCGCAGCGCGCCGAGCTGCGCCGCGCGCCTGCCCCTGCTGCCGCGCGCGATCGCCGAGGGCGACGCCCGCGCCATCGCGATCCTCGCCGCCCTGTCCGACGCGCCGGCGAGCGGCTGCGGCGCGGGCCGGCGTGAGCCCTGCGCACCGGTGTGCCCCGGCGAGGCGCCCGAGATGCGCCAGGCGATCGAGGCCATCCAGCGGCGCAGCGCACCGAAGTGAGCGCGCGGGACCGACGGCGCGCCGGGCTCGGCAGGGCCAGCGTCGGTGGACGATTGCGCTCGCGGCGAAAAAACCCGAGCCGCACCGGAAGGTCGGTGCCACAGCGGCAGAGGAGGCGAATTCCGATGCCAGCCCCCCTTGCTTTCCGTTGCGCGGCCTTTGCCGCGACCCTGATCGTCCCGAGCGTGGCCCTGGCCCAGAACTGGGTGAGCCCCCGCACGGCGCCGTGGCTCGCCGAGATCGTGGCGATCGACGCGACCGGCGAGACCGGCTGGCCCTACGGCGCCGAGGACGTCGCGGGGGACGGGCTCGCCTCGTTCGCGCAGCAGGAGCAGTCCATCGACATCCGCTCCGCCTTCGCGGCGGCCGACGCGACGCGCCTGTGGCTGCGGAGCTACGTGTCGGACGAGAACGCCGCCGGCGGGAACGTCCGCGTCTACGCCTTCATCGACAGCGACGCCTCGCCGCTCACCGGCGGCTCGGCGGACGCCCCCGAGGTGAGCCCGCTCTTCACGACCGACCCGTCGAACGGCGGCTACGAGTACGCGCTCGAGATCCGTGGCAACGCGACCGTCGGCGCGCTCTGGGAGTGGAACCAGGTCCAGGGGCAGTTCGTGGCGGCGACGCTCACCGCAGCCGAGGCGACCGGCGAGGCCGGGCAGGACGGCGACCCCGTCGAGATCAACGGGCTCGCGCACGGGTACCTCCAGGCCTCGGTGGATCTCGCGCGCGTCGGGCTCACCCCCGCGTGCGACGCCCTGCTCTTCTTCCGCTCCGAGAGCCAGGGCACGGGCGACCTCGAGGTCGGCCAGGTCGGGCCGTGCGTGCCGGTCGACGCGAACGGCGACGACGTGCCCGACATCATCGTCCCCTCCGGGTGCACCGTCGACACGCAGTGTCCCGGGGGCGGCATCTGCGTCGACGGCCACTGCCTCGTGCCCGAGCCCTGTCGGTCGAACGCCGACTGTCTCGCCACCGAAGAGTGCTCGCCCGACGGCCACTGCGTCCCGCGTCCGAGCGGCACCTGCACGAGCAGCGCCGACTGCGGCGACCTCGTGTGCGTGACGGGCCAGTGCACCTCGTGCCTCGACGCACCCGCGTCGTGCGCGGCCGGGACGCGCTGCGCTCCGACCGGCCACTGTGTCGTCGACGTCACCGGCGCCGGCGGCGCGGGCGGCGGCGGGCCGGGCTACTCCCTGGCCGAGGGCGAGCACGTCAGGGGCGGAGCCTTCACCTGCCGGGTCGCGCTCACCGCGGCCGTGGAGCGCGCGCGGGGCGACGGCTCCACCGCGCTCGGGCTCGCGCTCGGGCTCGCGACGGCGCTCGGCCTGCGCCGTGGCGCCCGGCGGCGAGAGCGGGGGGCGCGTTGAGCCGCGCCGGCGGGAGCCTCGCGCTCGGCCTCGCTCTCGGTCTCGGCCTCGCGCGCGTCGCCTTCGCACAGGACGCGACCGAGGTCGACGTCGAGCGCTTCAAGCCGGCGGTGACGCACGACGGCTTCGCCATGGTCGAGGGCTCGGACGTGCGGCCCGAGCAGGACCGGTGGGAGCTCGGCATCTTCGCCAACTACGCGCGCAACCAGCTCGTGGTGGTCGACGCGGACGGCGCGCTCACGAGCCACTACGTGAGCGGACGGCTCGGCTTCGACGTCGCCGGCTCGGTCACGATCGTGGGGCCGTTCGCACTCGGCCTCGACATCCCGCTCTTCCTCGCGCAGACGGGCGACTTCGAGCCGTCCTTCGCCGGGCTCGGCGACATCCGCGTCGTGCCGAAGGTGCGCCTGCTCGACGATCGCGACAGCGTCGGCCTCGGCCTCTCGGGCGAGCTCCGCCTGCCGACCCACGCCGGCGACTACGCGGGCGGCGCGCGCATGCTCGTCTTCGCGCCGAAGCTCTTGTTCGACCACCGCTTCGGCGCCAGTGGCTTCCGGCTCGGCGCCAACGCCGGCGTCACGGTGCGGCAGGGCACCGGCTTCTTCAACGTCGAGGCGGCGAGCGAGTTTGCCTACGGCGTCGCGATGGACCTCCGCTTCGGCGGCTGGCGGGGACCGGTGGCGCTCGGGCTCGAGGTCGACGGCGCCGTCGGGCTCACCGACGTCCACGCCGAGGAGCTGCCGCTCGAGGCCTCGCTGTTCGTGCGCGGCTACCCGAGCGAGGAGTGGGAGCTGCTCGGCGGACCGCGGCTCGGGCTCGTGCCGGGCTACGGCGAGCCCGTGGCCGGCGTCTTCTTCGGCGTGCGCTTCACCCCGACGTCCCACGACGCCGACGGCGACGGCATCGCGGACGAGGACGACAAGTGCCCGAACGCCGCCGAGGATCGCGACGGGGACGAGGACGCCGACGGGTGCCCCGAGGAAGATCCGGACCACGATCGCGACGGCGTGGCGGACGACGCCGACGACTGCCCGAACGAGAAGGAGACCATCAACGGCGTGGAGGACGACGACGGCTGCCCCGACGGCGGCGCCGCGGACGTGGTCTACGAGAGCGGACGCATCCGCATCCTCAAGAACATCGAGTTCCGCACCGGCTCGGCCTCGATCGATCCGGCCTCGTACGGCGTGCTCGACCAGGTGGCGCTCACCATCAAGGCGAACCCGGACACGCGCGTCGAGGTCGGCGGGCACACCGACGACACCGGCCCGCGCGATTTCAACATGCGCCTGAGCCAGCAGCGCGCCGACGCCGTCCGCGGCTACCTCATCGGACGCGGCATCGCGGCAGAGCGCGTGACCGCCAAGGGCTACGGGCCCGACAAGCCGCTCGTGGAGGGCACGTCGACCGAGGCCCGCTCCAAGAACCGCCGCGTCGAGTTCGTGGTGGACGAGGACTAGCGGCCGAGCCCGGCGCAGCCTCGCCCGTTGTGCCGCTCGGTGCGGGGTGGTAACTGCCGCGGCACATGCCGCGCCGCGACGACCTCCGGAAGATCCTGCTCGTGGGCTCGGGCCCGATCGTGATCGGCCAGGCGTGCGAGTTCGACTACTCGGGCACGCAGGGCGCCAAGGCGCTGCGCGACGACGGCTATCAGATCGTGCTCGTGAACTCGAACCCGGCCACGATCATGACCGATCCGGGCCTCGCCGAGCGCACCTACGTCGAGCCGCTCGAGCCGCGCACGCTCGCCGCCATCATCGAGCGCGAGCGGCCCGACGCGCTCTTGCCGACGCTCGGCGGCCAGACGGCCCTCAACCTCGCGATGGCCCTCTACGAGGACGGCACGCTGGCGCGCTTCGGGGTCGAGCTCATCGGCGCGCGACCGGAGTCGATCGAGAAGGCGGAGAGCCGGCAGCTCTTCAAGGAGGCGATGGACCGGATCGGCCTCGAGACTCCACGGGCCGGCTACGCGCACACCGTCGCGGAGGCGCGCGCCATGGTCGAGGGTCCGGGCGGCACCGGCTACCCGGCCATCGTGCGCGCGAGCTTCACGCTCGGGGGCACCGGCGCCGGCATCGCGAACGGCCCCGACGACCTCGAGGCCACCGTCGCCTGGGCGCTGTCGCAGTCGCCGCGCAGCCGCGTGCTCGTCGAGGAGAGCCTGCTCGGCTGGAAGGAGTTCGAGCTCGAGGTGATGCGCGATCGCGCCGACAACTTCATCGTCGTCTGCTCGATCGAGAACATCGACCCGATGGGCGTGCACACCGGCGACTCCATCACGGTCGCGCCGGCCATGACCCTCACCGACCGCGAGTATCAGCGCATGCGCGACGCGGCGCGCGCCGTGGTGAGCGAGATCGGCGTCGAGACCGGCGGGGCGAACGTGCAGTTCGCGGTCGATCCGCGCACCGGCCGCATGGTCGTCATCGAGATGAACCCGCGCGTGTCGCGCTCGAGCGCGCTCGCCAGCAAGGCGACCGGGTACCCCATCGCCAAGGTGTCGGCGAAGCTCGCGGTCGGCTATCGCCTCGACGAGCTCACGAACGACATCACCGGCACGAGCGCCGCCTTCGAGCCCACGCTCGACTACGTGGTCGTGAAGTGGCCGCGCTTCTCGTTCGAGAAGTTCCCCGGCGCCGACACCGTGCTCGGCACGCAGATGAAGAGCGTGGGCGAGGCCATGGCCATCGGCCGCACCTTCCTCGAGGCGCTCGAGAAGGCGGCGCGCTCGCTCGAGACCGGCCGCGACGGCATGGCGAGCCTGCTCGACACGGTCGACTACCGCAACTTCGCCGAGGACCCCAACCTCGGGCGCGACCTCGTGATGGACGGCCCGGCCGAGCCGCGCGCCCCGGCCGAGCGGCCGCCCGCGACGGACGACGAGCTCCGCGCCGCGCTCGGCAAGGCCGTGGTCGTGCCGCGCGGCGACCGGCTGTTCTACGTCGCGGACGCGCTGCGCCTCGGGATCCCCGCGGGCGAGCTCGCACGGCGCACCGGCATCGACCCGTGGTTCCTCGCGGAGCTCGCCCGGCTCGTCGCCCACGAGCGCGCGCTCGCGGCCGCGGGCGAGGGGGCGCTCGAGCCCGCCCGGCTCCGCGCGAGCAAATGCCTCGGCATGAGCGACCGGCGCATCGGCAAGCTCGCCGGCCTCGACGCCGCGCGCGTGACGGCCGCGCGCCACGCCCACGGCCTCCGCCCGGCCTTCCGCAACGTCGACACCTGCGCCGCCGAGTTCCCGGCGCGCACGCCCTACATGTACTCGACCTACGACGGCCCCCAGGGCGCCGAGCTCCCGCCGTCGGCGCGGAAGAAGGTCGTCATCCTCGGCGGCGGCCCGAACCGCATCGGCCAGGGCATCGAGTTCGACTACTGCTGCGTGCACGCGTCCTTCGCCCTGCGTGCGCTCGGGCTCGAGACCGTGATGGTCAACTGCAACCCCGAGACCGTGTCGACCGACTACGACACGAGCGACCGGCTCTACTTCGAGCCGCTCGGCCTCGAGGAGGTGCTCGAGATCTGCCACGAGGAGCAGAAGGCGGGCGAGCTGCTCGGCGTGCTGGTGCAGTACGGCGGCCAGACGCCGCTCAAGCTGGCCGTTGCGCTCGAGCGCGCCGGCATCCCCCTGCTCGGCACGCCCGCCGACGCCATCGACCGCGCCGAGGACCGCGAGCGCTTCGACGCCCTGCTCGGCAAGCTCGCCCTGCGGCGCCCGCAAGGCGACATCGCGGGCGACATCGAGGAGGCGCGCGTCGTCGCCGCGCGCATCGGCTTCCCGGTCCTGGTGCGGCCGAGCTACGTGCTCGGGGGGCGCGCCATGATGATCTGCTACAACGAGCGCGAGCTCGCGGCCTACATGCACATCGCGGTCGAGGCGGCGCGCGAGGCGGGCACGCAGCGCATCCTCGTCGACCGCTTCTTGAAGGACGCCATCGAGGTCGACGTCGACGCCGTGGGCGACGGGCACGAGGTGGCGATCGGCGGCGTCATGCAGCACATCGAGGAGGCCGGCGTGCACTCGGGCGACTCGGCCTGCGTGCTGCCGCCCTACTCGCTCGCGCCCGCCATCGTGGCCTCGATCGAGGAGCAGGCCCGGCAGCTCGGCCGCGAGCTCGGCGTCATCGGGCTCATGAACGTGCAGTTCGCCGTGAAGGGCGACGAGATCTACGTCATCGAGGTGAACCCGCGCGCCGCGCGCACCGTGCCTTTCGTGTCGAAGGCGACCGGCCGGCCGCTCGCGAAGATCGCGGCGGAGCTCATGGCCGGCCACGCCCTCGCGAAGAGCGCCGGGCGCGCCGGTGGCGCGACGGCCGCCGCGACGCGCGTCCCCACGACGCTCGCGGAGCTCGGCTTCGAAGAGGCGGAGCTGCCCGCGCACGTCGCCGTCAAGGAGTCGGTCTTCCCGTTCATCAAGCTGCCGGGCGTCGACACGCAGCTCGGACCCGAGATGCGCTCGACCGGCGAGGTCATGGGCGTGGCGCGCACGTTCGCACGCGCCTACGGCAAGGCGCTGCGCGCGGCGGGCATCAAGCTGCCGCGCGCCGGCCGCGCCTTCGTCTCGGTGCGCGACGACGACAAGCCGGCGGCCTGCGTCGTCGCGCGGCGCCTGCGCGCGCTCGGCTTCACGATCTGCGCCACCGCCGGCACGGCCGAGGCCCTGCACCGCGCGCGCATCCCCGCCGAGGCCCTGCAGAAGGTGGCCGAGGGCTCGCCCCACGTCGTCGACGCCATCCGCGGCGGCACGATCCAGATGATCGTCAACACCACCGAGGGCGCGAAGGAGATCCGCGACAGCTACTCCATCCGCCGCGGGGCCCTGCACGCGGGCATCCCCTACTTCACGACGCTGTCGGCGGCGCTCGCCGGCGTCGCCTTCCTCGAGGCCGACCTCGAGCTGCCCGCCGATGCCCTGCCGCAGGTCCGCAGCCTGCAGGAGTGGCACGCGGGCTGAGGCGCGCGGCTACGGCACGCGCGTGTCGAAGCGGTAGTTGTTCTCGGAGCCGGCGACCGCGACGTCGAGGGCGACGAAGGCGCCGCGCTCGTCGTCGCCGCACGCGGCGCGCGCCGCCTCGGTGAGCAGGATCTCGCCCGCCCGCGCGGTGTCCTCGCCGAGCTTGCTCGCGGCATTCACCTCGCGGCCGAACACGTCGTAGTCCCCGACGCGCAGGATCTCGCCGTAGCCGACGCCCTGGCAGAGGAGGATCTGGTGCTCGGGGGGCCGCGTCCCGTTGTAGACCCCGCACGCGTGGCGCATCGCGATCGCGCAGTCGAGCGCCGTCCGCGCCCGCTTGAAGAGCAGGAGGAAGCTGTCGGCCTCGACCTTGACGACGATGCCGCCGTGGTCCGACACGATGGGCAAGAGGATGCGCTTCTTCTCGAAGATGACCTGCAGGAAGTGGACGATCCCGAAGGACGCCGCCTGGCGCGAGAAGCCCGCGAGGTCGGTGAACACGACCGCCCACGAGTCGCCGAACAGATCCCAGATGCGCTGGTCGATGCTCGCCGTGTCGGCGCCGGGGCGGGTGCGCTCCTCGATCAGCTTCCAGAGGCGCAGCTCGCTGCACTTGAGCTCCTCGTCACGCAGGATCGGCATGGCGCATCATACCCCCGGTCGCCGCGCGGCGAACGTGCCGCGGCGCCGGGGACCGCGGCCGTGCCCGGGGCCGTGTCCGTGTCCGTGTCCGGGTCCTCTCCCGTGTCCGGGTCCTCTCCCGCGTCCGGGTCCTCTCCCGTGTCCGGGTCCTCTCCCGTGTCCGGGTCCTCTCCCGTGTCCGGGTCCTCTCCCGCGTCCGGGTCCTCTCCCGTGTCCGGGTCCTCTCCCGCGTCCGGGTCCTCTCCCGTGTCCGGGTCCTCTCCCGCGTCCGGGTCCTCTCCCGTGTCCGGCCGCCGTCCCGAAGGCGGCGCGCGCCCCTTCGAACACCGTCCTCTCCGCATCCAACCCCCCGGAGCCCGAGGCGAGTGGCTCGGGGAGGCGCGGCGTGGGGGGACCCGCCCCGATGCCGAGCGCGAGGACGCGGGCGAACGAGCCCCCCTTGCGCAAAGCCTCCTCTGCCCGCGCCGCAGCGCGAGTCGGGGCGGGGCCCACGCCGCGCCTCCCCGAGCCACTCGCCTCGGGCGACTCACCCCCGGGCCGGCACCCAGCCCCCGAGCGCCCTCTCGACGAAGGCGAGCCTGTCCTGCCCCCAGAAGAGCAGGCGCCCCACCCGGAAGCACGGTACCCCGCACACGCCCGCCTCCTCGGCGGCGCGCGTCGCGGCGAAGAGCAGCTCCCGGGCGCGCGGCGTGTGCGTCTCCGCGTGGAGGGCCGCGCCGTCGAGCCCGACGGAGTCGGCCACGGCGCACAGGGTCGCAGGGTCCGCCAGATCGCCGTCCTCGACCCAGTAGGCGCGGAAGAGCGCACGCACGAGCGGACCGCGCGCCTCGTTCGGCAAGAGCAGCGTCATGCGCAGCGCCGCCACCGTGTTCATGGGGAAACGCGACGGCCACGCGAAGGCGACGCCCCAGTGCTCGGCCCAGCGGTCGAGATCCTTCAGCACCTGGGCGCGCTTCGCCTCGGGCATGACGGCGAGCGGCACGTTGGGCGTGCCGAGCGCCTTGAACAGGCCGCCGAGCAGAATGGGACACCAGGCGAGCTCGGCACCGTGGCGCGCGGCCACGGCCTCGACCTGCGTCGCGCCGAGGTAGGCGAAGGGGCTCGCGTAGTCGAAGAAGATCTCGAGCTTCATGTACGAGGCGCGCCAGCGTGCGCGCGGGTCGCGCGCGCCGCAAGCGCTGCTATTGACACTCGGTGCCATTTTGTTTTGACATCGAGTGCCAAATGCTCGAGAGTGCCACCCACACGACGGAGGCACGACGACGATGCGCATCCCGGCACGAGGTTGGCAGAAGGACGAGGTGTTCGCGGCGCTCGAGGACAAGCGCAAGGACGATCTCGCGTGGCGCGGCGGGCGGGCCTTCGCCTACGTGTACGACGGCGGGCCGGCGGTGGAGGAGGTGGCGAAGAGGGCCTTCGTCGCGTTCATGAGCGAGAACGGCCTCGACCCGACGGCCTTCCCGAGCCTGCTCCGCTTCGAGAACGACCTCGTCGCCATGGCGCGCGCGCACCTCGGCGGCGACGACGAGGTGCGCGGCTCCTTCACGAGCGGCGGCACCGAGAGCATCCTCTGCGCCGTCAAGGCGGCGCGCGACCACGCCCGGAAGACGCGCGGCATCGGGCGCCCCGAGATGATCGTGCCGGTGACCGCCCACGCCGCCTTCCACAAGGCCGGGCACTACTTCGGGGTGCGCGTGGTCACGACGCCGATCGATCCCGAGACGATGCGCGCCGACGTCGCCGCCATGCGCGCCGCCGTCAGGCCCGAGACCATCCTCGTCGTCGCCTCCGCGTCGGGCTACGCGCACGGCGTCGTCGACCCGGTGCGCGACATCGCGGCGCTCGCGGCAGAGCGCGGCCTCTTGTGCCACGTGGACGGCTGCATCGGGGGCTTCGTGCTCCCGTACTTCAAGCGCTTCGGCGCGCCCGTGCCGGACTTCGACTTCCGCGTGCCGGGCGTGACCAGCATGTCGATGGATTTCCACAAGTACGCCCTCACGCCGAAGGGCGCCTCGGTCGTGCTCTACCGCTCGGCCGAGCTGTGGCGCGCGCAGTTCTTCGCGTGCGCGAGCTGGACCGGCTACACGATGGTCAACAGCACCGTGCAGAGCACGAAGAGCGGCGGCCCGCTCGCCGCAGCATGGGCCGTCCTGCACCACGTGGGCGACGACGGCTACCTGCGCATCATGCGCGGCCTCTACGACGCCAAGGAGGCCATCGTCGCCGGCATCCGCGCCATCCCGGGCCTCTACGTGCTCGGCGCGCCCGAGATGTGCCTCGTCGGCTTCGCGTCGCGCGAGCTGTCGGTGTTCCGCCTGGCCGACGCGATGCACACGCGCGGCTGGCACGTGCAGCCGCAGCTCGCCTACGGCGGCTCGCCCGAGAACCTGCACATCACGATCCAGCCGTCGAACGTCCCGCACGTCGCGAGCTTCCTCGCGGATCTCGGCGCCGCCGTGGCCGAGGTGCGCGCCGCGCCCGCGGGCGACGCCGGTGCCGCCGAGATGGCGCGCGCGCTCGCGACCCAGCTCTCCGGGCCCGAGGGCGAGGCCATGCTCCCGGCGCTGCTCGACGGGCTCGGCATCGGCTCGAGCGGCAAGCTGCCGGCCAACATGGCCGACGTGAACACGCTGCTCAACGCCCTGCCGCGCGACGTCCAGGAGCGCCTGCTCGTGCACGTGGTCGGCCGGCTGTTCACGCCGCCCCGGAGCGAGCCGTGAACGACGCCGCGGCCGCCGCAGCGAGCGAGCCGCCGGGCCTGCGCGCGAGAAAGAAGGCCGAGGCGCGCGCCGCGCTCGTCGCAGCGGCGCTCGGGCTCTTCGCGGCGCGCGGCTTTCACGCCGTCACGGTGGACGAGATCGCCGCGGCGGCGGGGGTGTCGCGCCGCAGCTTCTTCCGCTACTTCCCGACCAAGGAGGCCGTCGTGCTCGAGCGGCGCCGCGAACAGCTCGCCCTGCTCGAGCGCCGCCTCGCCGCCGCCCCCGCGCGGGCGCCCGTGGCGGAGGTGGTCAAGGTGGCGCTCGGGGCGCTCGAGGCGGACTACGAGGCGCACAAGCGCCGCGTGCTCGCCGAGCGCGCGCTTTTCGCCCCCGCGCCCGGGCTCGCGCTCGCCGACCTCGAGATCGATCGCGCCTTCGAGGCCGCGCTCGCGGCCGCCGTCGCGCCGCGGCTCGGCCGGGGCGAGGTCGCGCGCCGCCGGGCGCGCATGTTCGCCGCGGCACTCGTGGCGATGATGCGCGTCGCGCTCGAGGATTGGGCCGAGCGAAAGGGGCGCGCGCCCTTGCGCGCCTTCGCAGCAGAGGCCGTGGAGGCAGCGCTCGCCCTGCTCGACCGACCCGCGGCGCGCGCTTAGGCCGCTTTCCCCGCGGCGCACGGCGGGGCAAGATGGCCCGAGCCATGGCACCGAAGCGGCCAACCCTGTCGATGGGCCAGGTGCTCGGCGGCCGCTACCGCATCGAGGCGGCCATCGGCGAGGGCGGCTGGGGCAGCGTGTACCGGGCCCTCTGCCGCGAGGGCGGCTACGTGGCCGTGAAGCTCCTGCACACGCGGCTCGCGGAGCGGAGCGTGTCGCGCAAGCGCTTCGAGCGCGAGGCCGCCCTGCTTGCGCGGCTCGAGCACCCGAACGTGGTGCGCCTGCTCGACGCCGGGCACGCCGACGACGGGGCGCCCTATCTCGTGTTCGAGCTCCTCCACGGCGAGTCGCTGCGCGACTTCATGCGCCGCGAGAGAGCCGTCGCGCCGGCGCGGGCCGGCGGCCTCGCGCTCGAGGTGCTCGCCGGGCTCGACGCGGCGCACGCGCTCGGCATCGTGCACCGCGACGTGAAGCCGCCGAACGTGTTCCTGTGCCGCGACGCCGCCGGCGCGGGCGTGCGCGCGCGCCTGCTCGACTTCGGGATCGCCAAGGCCATCGGCAGCGAGGAGAGCCACCACACGAAGCTCACCGAGTCGGGCCAGATGCTGGGCTCGCCGGCCTACATGGCGCCCGAGCAGGTGCGCGGCGGCGAGGTCGGACCGCGCGCCGACCTCTACTCGATGGGGCTCGTGCTCGCGGAGCTCCTCGGCGGGGAGCGGATCGTGAGCGGCGAGAGCGGCATCGACATCATCCTGTCGCATGTGGCCGACGGGCCACACGTGCTCCCCGAGGCGGTCCGGCGCTCGCCGCTCGGGCACGTCGTGGAGCGGGCGATCCAGAAGGCGCCCGAAGCGCGCTACGGCTCGGCGCGCGAGATGGCGGCGGCGATCGGCGCGGCGCTTTCGCAGAGCCCACACGCCCAGGCGGCCCAGCCGAGGCCCGTCGCAGTGGCACCGACGGGCGCCTTCGTCGAGACGCGCGACACGCACGGTGCGCCCGCGCCCGCGACCGCGACCGCGACCGCGCACGGGGCGACCGCGACCGCGCACGGCGTTCCATGGGCCCCCGGCGCACCGCTCGCGCCCGCCCCCGCCAGAGCGCGGTCCTCGAGCCGCGGCCGAGTCGTGGCGGCACTCGCCGTCGTGGGCGTCGCGGGAGCGGTCGCGGCGGTCGTCCTCGCGACGCGCGGTGGGCCGGGGAGCGCACCGTCCGGGAGTGCGAAGGGGAGCGCGACGGGACCGCCGAGCGCGGGCGCGGCGGCGACCGCGACGGCCACGAGCTCGCCCCCGGCCGCAGCGAACACCGCCGCGGCGAGGGCCGCGCGCGTACCCTTGCGCGAGCTCACGCCGCCGGAGCTCGAGCGCCGCATCGTCGCCGCCGGCTGGCCCATCGACCCGAAGCAGGTGCTCCCCGGCGAGTCGCCCGTCCTCAGGGTCGACACCTACTCCCTGTCCCGCGACGCCGAGCCCGACATGGCCATCGTGCAGCTCTACCGCGGCGCCACGCTGCAGGTAGGCTCGGTCGAGGCGAGCATGCAGGGCACGGGCTATCTCACGGCGCGGGAAGGGGACCGGATGCTCGCCGTGCTCGTGGTCGGCGATCCCGCCGCGACCCAGGCCTTGCTCGCGGCACTGCGGTGACGGGGTCGAAGGTCCAACGCCGAAGCTCCCGGGCAGCCCGTCGCGCAGCCCACGACAGGCGCTCCCGGGTCAGAACTGGCCGTCGAGCCCGAGCACGCCGACCCCGACCCGGAGGCGCAACGCGAGACCCCGGCCCGGGCCGTGCTGCGCGGCCGCGTCGAGCCGCTCCAGCCCCGCCGCGAGCAGCGGGAGCCCGAGGACGAGCACGGCGCTACCGACCGTGTCGAGCAGGAAGGGCACGAGCGGCGAGTAGCTCGGACCGGTGCAGCCGTCACCGGTGACGCACTCACGCCGTTGAAAGGTGAGCGCGAGCCCCACGATGAGCCCGGTCCCCCCCACCGCGATGAGCGTCGCGCCCGCGTCGCGCAGCGCAGTTGCCGGGGACGCGACCACGGGCGCCGGGGGGTCCGCCCCGAGGGCCGCGCCCGAGAGCGCGCTTGCGAGCACGAACGAAGCACACGCCGCGTCGAGCCGCACCATGCCTCGAGGCTATCACCGCCCTCCGCGCAGCGCGCGTTTGGCGTAGGATGTCGCCAGCGGCCCGCCGCTTCGCCGTTCGCCGAGGTACCCATGACTGCCCCGAATTCCATGCCCTCTCGCCTTCGCCTCCGCGCCCTGCTCGGTGCGCTCGCCGCCGGTCTCGCCGCGGGCGGCGCGCTCGTCGCCGCGTGCTCGAGCGACAGCTCGAGCACGGGGACCACCACCACGACCACGACGACCTCGAGCACGACCCAGACGGGCGGCGCGGGCGGCACGACGACGAGCTCGACCACCACGTCGGGCGGCAGCGCGCCGGGTGGCGCCGGCGGCACCGGCGGCGCGGGCGCGGCCTGGCCGACCTGCGATGCGCAGCCCGGCGGCGTGGCGACACTCACCATCCCCGAGATCTGGCAGGCCGATCCGGCGACGCCGACCGAGGTCTGGGTGAACGACGCCATCGTGACGGCGGTGAGCCGCGACGGCTGCGTGGCCGGGCAGGCGTGCCAGATCTTCCTCCAGGCCGACAGCAGCTACGCGAGCCTCGCCGCGGGCGCGCACCACGGCATCAAGCTCTTCGTCTCGGGGCCGACGGCGCAGTACTTCACCGGTGTCGGGGTCGACGACGTCGTCGACGTGCTCGCCCACGCGTGGCGCTACAACCTCGACACCCAGAACGAGCTGCTCCTGCAGGTGAACAGCCAGCTCCGGGGCTGCGCCAAGACGGTCGGCAACCTGCCGGCCCAGCCGATCACCGGCGTCACGCTCGCGGACCTGACGGTGCAGGCCTACGAGCAGGACGTGGGACCGCTCTTGATCCAGGTCGACACGGTGTCCGGGACACCGGGCCTGCCGCTCGAGACCTTCGGGCTCTGGGAGACGGGACAGTTCAGCGACGCGGGCATCTCGGAGGTCGTGAGTCTCAGCCCCTTCTTCCTCCCGAACGCCGTCTTCACGGGCCTCGGGGGCGGACAGATCGCCTTCGTGTCGGTGACGGGCGTGTTCGGCCTCTTCGTGCCGCCGCCGTCGGGGCCGAAGTTCAAGGAGATCTATCCGCGCAGCATGGCCGACGTCGTGCAGTGAGTCGGGCGCTGCCTGCGAGACCGGATCAGCCCGGCGTGTAGAACGCGATGAGCTTCGCGGGGCCGGTGCCCACGACCGGGAAGCCGGTCGCGAGGCTCGGCTCCTGCCGGGGCTCGAGCACGCGGTTGATGAACGCCATGTCGGTCGACAGATCGCCGAAGGCCGGGCAGCTCACGTCGGCACCGCGCGCGAAGATCGCGATCTTGCCGGGCGCCTTCAAGGGCGTGTCGAAGCGCACCATCTCGCTCTGGCCCTTGTGCAGCGTGATGGGGCCGAACTGCTGCGTGCGCGCCTCGTCGCGCACGAAGTAGTAGGCGCGCGCCATCGCGTTCATGACCGAGCCCACCATGCCGACGCCGAAGCGGCTCACCTCGCCGCGGCGCAGCACGAGATCTTGCTCGATGAGGATGTCGTCCTCGTCGGCCTTCAAACTGTCCCAGATGGCCTGGCGCACCGGGGTCACGAGCTGCGAGGCACCGGAGAGCGGCTCCTTGCCGAGCGCGAGGAAGGCCTCGAGGCCGGCCGTCATCGCGGTCGGCATGTCCGCCGCGGCGCCGTCGTCGTCGTAGAGGCCGAGCCGGATGCTGCACGCGCTCACGCTCGCATCCGGCGGGATGACGGCGAGCAGCGGCGGCTCGCGCAGCGAGAGGTTCGTCATCCACTCGTGGTCGCCGCACTTGTGCGGCGGCGCGCCGGTGGGCAGGCCGTGCACGGCATCCTTCTCCACGCGGCCCGCGTCGTCCACGAGCGCCGGAATGCTCCACCAGTAGATCTCGCCGTCGCCCCAGAAGTCCGTGTCGTCGACCACGTAGCAGGCCAGGAAATACACGCCGAGGTGGCCGCGATCGTCCTCCGCCTCGGCCATGAGCCGCGCCCGGAGCTGCTCGGTGGTCCCGATGCCGAGCTTGTCGGCGAGCGGGGCACTCAAGCCGATGCGACCACGATCTGCGAGCCGTTGCGCCAGGCCGTCGAGCTTCATGGCCCGACGCTATCCGGGCCCGGGCCCGGCGCCAAGGCCGACGCGGGCACGGGCGCGCTCGACCAGTGCCTGGACGCGGGCGCGCGCGCGCTCGGCGACCTCGGCTGCGCGGCCCGTGCCGACGTCGAGCGGCTCGCCCGCCTCGAGCGCGAGGTGCACCGCCGGCAGGCCGACGACGCGCCGCATGTGCGAGACGAAGCCCTCGTCGCCGAACACCACCTCGCGCTCGCGGTAGGCGATGCCGAGCGGCACGACCTCGCTCTTCGTGCGGCGCGCCGCGAGGAAAGCCCCCGGCTTGAAGGGGCGTACGAGGTCGCCGTCGAAGGCCGTGCCCTCCGGAAAGATGACGACCGCGCGCCCGGAGCGCAGCCGCTGGGAGATGTCGGACAGGACGGCGAGGCCGCTGTGGGCGTCGTCGCGGTCGACGAACAAGGTGCCGATGCGCCGCGCCCCGCGCCCGACCACGGGCCAGTCGCCGAGATCGGCGCGGCTGACGAGGCTCGCCTCGAGCGCGGCGAGGCACACGAGGATGTCGAGCCCGGAGCGGTGGTTCATGACGAACAGCCGGCCGACACCGCCGGGGCCGGTGGCGGGGTAGCGCACGCCGTGCTCGACGAAGGGGCCGCCGCCCGACACGTGCACGCCGAGCATGCGGCAGAGCAGGCGCGCCCAGCGCCCGGTGCGCGCCTCGGTGAGGATGCGCCGCCACGGCTCGGGCGTGGCCGCGGGCTCGGAGGGGGCGGGCGCCGGACCGGGGAGCGCACGAGCCCGCACGAGCGCGCGCGCGGCGGTCTCGACGTCGAGCGCGCCCCAGAGCGCGAGAGTCGTCGCGAGCGCGGCCGCGCTGCGCGCCGCGAGCCTGAGCTCGGCCGCGAGGTCCGGAGGGCGGTTCATCTTGGCGTCAGTCCCCCGGCGGCTCGTCTAGACACGCCTTGACGACCTCGTTGGCGAGCGCCGGGTCGGCGCTGCCGCGCGTCTGCTTCATGAGCTGCCCGACGAAGAAGCCGAGCAGAGCCGTCTTGCCCTTCCGGTACTTGTCGGCCTGCCCGGCGTGCTCGCGCCCGCGCTCGCGCGCGAGCTTCTCGAGCGCCCCGCGGTCGCCCACGACCTCCAGGCCGCGCTCGGTCACGACGGACTCGGCCGTGCGGTCGGTGCCGCAGAGAGCCGCGTACACTTCCTTGGCCTGCTTGCCACTGATGCGGTGGTCCGCGACGAGGCGGAGCAGGTCCGCAACCTGGCGCGCGGTCACGGGCAGGCGCGCGTCGAGGCCCTCGAAGACGGCGGCGCGCAGGACCTCGCTCTGGATGAAGTTCGCGGTCGCGACCGCGTTGCCCTCGAGCTCGGCGTGACTGCCGCCCGAGAGCACGGCCTCCTCGAAGAACGCCGCGAGGCGCGGGTGGCCGGTCATCACCGCCGCGGCCTGCGGCGTGAGGCCGTACTCCTCGACGAAGCGCGCGCGCTTGCGGTCGGGCAGCTCGGGCAGCGTGGCCTGCACCTGGGCCACGAAGAGCTCGTCCACCGACAGCGGCGGCAGATCGGGCTCCGGGAAATAGCGGTAGCCGGCGTCGCCCTCCTTGTCGCGCAGGAGGTAGCTCTGCTTCTTGTCGGCGGCGTAGCCGCGCGTCTCTAGGCGCACCGCCTCGCCACGCTCGCGGAGCGCGATCTGGCGGCGCACCTCGCCGTCGATGGCGTCCTCGACGAAGCGGAAGGAGTTCAGGTTCTTGAGCTCGACGCGCGTGCCGAGCGCCTCGTCGCCGCGGCGGCGCACCGACACGTTGGCGTCCGCGCGGAAGCTGCCCTGTTCGAGGTTGCCGTCGTTGACCCCCACGAAGACGCAGAGCTCGCGCAGGCGCTTCAGGTAGTCGCGCGCCTCGGCAGGGCTCCGGAGGTCGGGCTCGCTCACGATCTCGACGAGCGGCGTGCCGGCGCGGTTGAGGTCGACGATCGACTCCGCGCCGTCCGCCGCGCCGCCGGCCAGGGCGAGCGCGGACGCGCCGTGCAGGTTCTTGCCGGCGTCCTCCTCGACGTGGGCGCGCCGGATGCGCACGCGCTTCGGGCCGCCGTCGCCCTCGATCTCGAGCGCGCCGTCGAGGCAGAGCGGCTCCTCGTACTGGCTGATCTGGTAGCCCTTCGGCAGATCCGGGTAGAAGTAGTTCTTGCGCGCGAAGATGCTGCGCCGGGCGATGCGGCAGCCGAGCGCGAGACCCACGGTGACGGCCAGGCGCAGGGCCTCGCCGTTGAGGACCGGCAGCGCCCCCGGCAGGCCCAGACACACCGCGCAGGTGTGGGTGTTCGGAGGGTCGCCGAAGCTCGTGGCGCAGCCGCAGAAGAGCTTCGTCTCCGTGAAGAGCTGGGCGTGCACCTCGAGCCCGATGACGGGCTCCCAATCGCCGTAGGCCGACATGGAGTGGCTCTGCGTCCGGTGGGGCGCGCGTCAGCGCTTCAGCACCCTGAGCACGCTCGCCCACAGGCGCCAGCGCAACGGCAGGGTCACGTTGCCGCGGTTGCGCTCGAAGAACTCCTCGAGCTCCTGGATCTCGCCCGCGTCGAGCCACACGCCGCAGCCGTCGACGCAGGTGTCGATGGTGACGCGCGAGGCCATGCCGTACTCGCGCGCCTCGGCGGGCCCGCCGCACTTCGGGCAGGCAATGGGCCCGCGCCGGGACTCCTGCTCGAGGTCCGCGATGCGCCGCGGCTCGGTGCCGGCGCGCTCCTCGAGGGCCTTGCCGTAGTCGTTCTCGCTCGAGCGCTCGATGGCAAGGAGCTCGCCCTTGTCGAGCCACATGCCGCGGCACGCCGGGCAGGCGTCGACCTCGATGTTGGCCTCGTACTTCTCGACGCGGAGCGGGGCTCCGTCACGGGGACACACGAGCTGCGCGGTGCCGGGCTCTTCGGTATCGCTCTGCATGGCGGCAAGCCTAGCCCCGTTTTCGCGCGCGCGCGAAGGGGTCGCCGGCTCCCCTCACTGCGGCACCTCGGCGTGGCAGACGGCGTCGCAGCCGTCGTTGCTGGTCGTGTTGCCGTCGTCGCACTGCTCGCCGAAGGTCGTCTGGACGACGCCGTCGCCGCAGCGCGGGCCGAGCGAGCAATCGGGCTCGCACTCGCCGTAGCCGCCGACGTTGATGCCATCGTCGCACGCCTCGCCGAAGAGCCCGTCGACGATGCCGTCGCCGCAGAAGTGCCCGAGCACGCAGCCGGGCGCGCAGCCGCCGTAGGGGCTCAGGTTCGCGCCGTCGTCGCACTCCTCGCCGAACTGCACCTGCACCGCGGCGTCGCCGCAGTACGGCGCGAGCGTGCAGTCCGGGTTGCAGCCGCCGTAGCTGCCGTCGTTGACGCCGTCGTCGCACGCCTCGTCGGGCGTCTTGACGCCGTTGCCGCACACGCTCTGACAGCCCGTCTTGTAGTGGGTGAACTGCCCGAGCGTCAGCGTGTAGCTCGACTGCGTCGTGTGCCGCTCGGCCTGCCACACCACGATCTCGTAGATGCCGCCGACCGCGAGGCCGTAGGTCGCGGCCGCGGCGGCGTCGAGCACGACCCCCGCCGAGAGCGCGCCGTGCACGCCGCCGAGATCGACCGCCTTCTGCTTGTTCACGTACACCCAGACGTCGTCGTCGCCCGTGAACTGCAGGGACTCGCCGCCCTGGTACGCGAACCAGTACCGGACCTCGCTCGTGAAGTGGAAGTTGTGGGCGTTGCCCTCGTTGCCGAAGCCCTGGTTGTCGACGGGGAAGAAGCTGCCGTTCGAGTAGCGGTAGGAGCCGTTGCCCTGCTTGGCGAGCGACAGCGTCTGCAGCAGGGTCAGGTTCACGCCGGCGACGTCGCGATACCACTCGTCGAAGTTCGCCTGGCCCGTGGTCATCGGCGTGGTGCCGCCCGGGTTGGCGTAGACCGGCTTGCCGTCGAGGCCGAGCAGGCCGGTCGTGATGCCGTTGTCGACGCCGCAGCACGGGCCCTCGAAATCGGGGTGGGCGACCTGGAAGTCGCGGAGAACGATGGGCAAGAGGAGCGGATCCGGGTCGAAGAGCGCGTCGATGCACGCGTAGCCCGGCTCGAGCTCGCAGGTCGCGCTGCAGCCGTCGCCGCTCTTCGTGTTGCCGTCGTCGCACGCCTCCGGGCCGTTCGGGAGCTTGATGCCGTCGCCGCACGCCGAGGTGCACGCGCCCTGCGTGCAGTCGGGCTCCTTCACGCAGAAGGGCGAGCAGCCGTCCCCCATGTCGTGGTCCCCGTCGTCGCACTGCTCGGTGCCCTCGGCGAGGCCGTCGCCGCACACCGTGGGCACGCACGGCTGGCCGGGCGTCGGGCACTTGAAGCCCGCCTCGAGCTGGCAGGTCGCGCTGCAGCCGTCGCCGCCACCGCCGTTGCCGTCGTCGCACTGCTCCTGGCCCGCCACGAGGGAGTCGCCGCACGCCGCGGCGATGCAGGCCACGCCCGGGCTCAGGCACTGCCAGCCGAGCTCCACGTGGCAGCTCGCATCGCAGCCGTCGAGCGGGGTCGCGTTGCCGTCGTCGCAAGTCTCGGCGCCGTTGATGACGTGGTCGCCACACACGACCGTGTACACGCACGGCGCGCCGGGTACCGGGCAAGCGTAGCCGCTCTCGACCTGGCAGTTGCCACTGCAGCCGTCGCCCGACGCGGTGTTGGCGTCGTCGCACTGCTCGCCCGGATCGATCGCCGCGTCGCCGCACGCCGGCCCGGGGCCGCCGCCCTGCCCCCCGCCGCCGTTCACCTCTCCCGCCGAGCCGCCGGAGTTGCCGACGTTGAAGCCGCCGATCCCGCCGCCGGCGCCACCGCCGGTGCCGCTGCCACCCGTGCCGGTCGTCGTGCCGGTCGGCGTCTCGACGACCTCACCGCCGTCGTCGCAGTCGACGAGCGCGAGCGCGCCGAGGAGCACGCCTCCGAGACCAAGAAAAGCCGTGGCGCGACCCATGGGAACCTCCGCGAAAAGGGAACACGGCGATGATACACGACGCGGGGCGGTTGCGGCGGCGCGCGCGGCTGTCCGGCGCCGCGGTGGACGGTGTAGGCTCGTGGCCATGCGAGCCTTCGCGAAGAACCGGTCCCTCCTCTACCTGGTGGCGGCGCTCGGCGCCGCGGGCCTGCCCGGCTGCAAGGGCGATCCGGGCGAGGCGGGCGCCCCGGGCGCTTCCGCGAACGGGACGCCGAGCGTGAGCGGCGTCGCGCCGACAGCCGCGTTCCTCGGGCGCACGCTCGACGTGCTCGTGAGCGGCTACGCGACGAGCTGGAGCGATGCGACGACCGTCGACTTCGGCGCCGGCATCGACGTGACGGCGGTGTCGGTCGCGAGCCCGACCGCGCTCGAGGTCACGCTCGCCATCGCGCCCGACGCGCCCGTCGGCGCGCGCGACATCACGGTCACGGACGGCTCGGGCGCCCCGCAAGTGCTCGCCGGCGTGTTCGACGTCGGCTCGCCGCTCCACATCACCGCGTCGGGCAGCCTGGCGCAGGGTAGCCTCATCGCCGTCAAGGCGCGCAACCTCGACTTCGCGACGCCCTTCGACGCGACCTACACGGGCGACGGCTTCTTCACGCCCATCGTCTACACGAACATCGCGCTGCCCGTGCTCGACGGTGTGGACGTGCAGCTGAACAGCGTCGGCGAGTACGAGATCGACTACCTGCTCCTGCCCGACGTCGGGGCCACCCCCGGGCCGCTCGACCTCACGATCGAGAGCGGTCCCGCGGGCAGCACCGTCTCGTTCCCCGCCCCGGCCGCCCGCGAGCTCGCGGCGCGGGCGCCCATCGCCGTCACGCCGGCGACCCCCGGCTCCGCGACGCTCGCCGAGGTCGGCGACAGCGTGCTCTTCGGCTACACGCCGACGGCGGGCCTGCGCATCGTGGACTTCACGGCGAGCGCGACCCCGGCGACGGACGCCACGCCGGCCGCCTACTTTCTGCCCATGAGCGGCAAGGTGCTCGACTTCTTCAGCTACGCCCCGGCCATGACGATGGCCATCGACTCCACCGACCCCTACTACGCCCTCTTCGTCGACGGCGGCGGCGTCGCCGGCTACACGGCGGGTCTCGCCCTCGCCGAGACGAGCGCGGCCGGCAGCGTCGAGGCGGACGTCCCGAACGGCAACCCGACGACGCCGGACGTGCTCGCGTCGCTGCCGCACGTGGTCCGCGGCGCGACCCTGCAGAACGTCGACGACCACGACTACTTCCGCGTCACGACCGGCGCGGGCGACGCGGGTCTGAAGCTGCGCGTCCAGACCGTCGGCATGGACCGTTACACGGACACCGTCGTGGCCATCTGGTCCGCCAACGGACAGAACCTCTTCGCCGGTCCGAGCGACGATGCCGCCTACCTCGACGAGCTCACGAGCGGCGCCGTCGCCGCGAGCACGAGCTACCTCGTCGAGGTCTTCGCCTCGAGCTGGTTCCAGACGGCGCACAAGCCGTACGACCTCGTCGTGCGGCTCGTGCCGTAGTCAGGCTCTCACGGCGCGGCGCCGCCCGCTCCGCCGCTCGCGCCCGCTCCGCCCGCTCCGCCGAAGGGCTCGCCGATGTCGCCGTCGGGCCCGCCACCGTAGCCGTAGCCACCCGTGCCGACGCCGCCCGCTCCGGCGCTCGCGCCCGCGCCACCCGCACCCGCACCTCCCGCTCCCGCGGTCGCGCTCGCGCCGCCGCCGCCGGAGCCGCCGAACGGCTCGGCGATGCCCCCCGCGGGACCGCTCGCGCCGGTGCCCGTGTCGGTCGAGCTCGTGGTCTCGCCCTCGACCTGCACCGTCGCGGCGCACGCGGTCAGCATGCCGAGCGCCACCAGCCCGAGGGCGCGGGGATAGCGCGGAACGACGATCTCGGTCCGCGGCCGCGGCTTCGCCTGGCGCAGGGTCATGGCGCGCCTCCGGCTCCACCCGCCGCACCCGCGCCGCCGGCTCCGCCGAAAGACTCGCCGATGCCACCGTCGAGGCCACCGCCGTAGCCGTAGCCGCCGTCGCCGTAGCCACCCGCGCCGACGCCGCCCGCCCCGGCGCTCGCGCCCGCGCCGCCCGCTCCCGCGGTCGCGCCGGCTCCGCCGGAGCCGCCGAAGGGCTCGGGCATACCGCCGTCGAGCCCACCGCCCACGCCGTAGCCGCCCGCGCCGCTACCGCCGCTGCCCGTCACGATCGGGTCGGACGCGGTCGTCTCGCCCTCGACCTGCACCGTTCCGGCACACGCGGTCAACATGCCGAGCGCGACCAGCCCGAGCGCGCGGGGATAGCTCGGGGCGGTGATCGCGGTACGGGGGCGCGGCTTCGATTGGCGGAGGGTCATGGCGTGCGTCCTGGGTGGCAGAGGTAGCAGCTCCCAGCGAGATAAGCAGGCCGCATGCCACAGCCGGCAAGAGTCCAACAATTCGGAATCATTGCCATTACTTATATTCCCTAAGGTCACCCGTGCCAGTCTGGGCCAGGACGGGGGAGCAGATTTGCCGAGAACCTTGCGCCTCCGGTGGCCTAGCATGGGGCCGATCGCTCGTGCGGGGACCGACGTATCGCCCCCGGACGACGCGTCGAAGCGGCCGTAGCTCGGGGTGGGTCCGAGGTCTCGGGGCACGAGTTCTTGAAGCTCTCCAAGGTGCTGCGCGTTCCGGTCGGCGGCGGGACCAGCGTCCCGCTCGCGACGAATCAGTCGTTCGTCGCGGGGTTGGCGGTCGACGGCGCCCATCTCGTCTGGGCCGAGCGCGCGTACTTCGCGACCCAGGGCCAGATCCGGACCGTGGCGCCGTGAGCGGCGGCTCCGCGCCGCGTGCTAGAGTCCTCCACCGTGCGAGGCGTGAGGCGCTCGGCTCCGACGACCGCCCGGCTCGGGTTGCTCGCTGCGCTCACCGCCACCATCGCAGCCTGTGACGGCGGCGCCGCCGAGCCTGCCGCCGGCACCGCGGCCGGCTGCCCGAAGAAGGTGCTCATCCTCGTCGACGAGGTACCGGGCGGCGCAGCGCCGCTCGCGGTCGCGCTCACCGCCGCGGGCTTCCGCGTGACCACCTCGGACGTCGCCGCGAGCGCGTACGCCGGCAGTCCGGCGCTCGCGGGCGAGCTCGCGCCCGACGCCGTGGTGGTGCTCTCGGGAGGCCAGGCGCGCACGCCGCACCCCGACATGCCCCTCGAGGGACAGCAGGCGATCGTCGACTTCGTCGCGGCGGGGCACGGGCTCGTCCTCACGGAGTGGGCCGCGTTCCACGTCGCTGCCGAAGGCACGCCGCGGTGGCAGACCCTCGCGCCGCTGGTGCTGCTCGGCCGGACGGGTGGTCACAGCGGACAGGTGACCTACGAGGTCGAGCCGGCGTTCGCCTCGCACCCTCTCTGGGCCGGCCTGCCGGCATCCTTCTCCTTCACGTCGACCTCGAACGTCGGCGCGATCCGCCCGGCGCCGGGCGTGGCCCGCATCGCCCGGAGCCCCCAGGCGCAGGACGTGGTGGCCATCCGTGACCTGCCGCCGGCCGGCCGGGTCGTGCACCTCGCGCACGCGGGCAACCACGTGGCTCACGGCTGGACCAACATCGACCTCCAGCGGCTCGTGGCCAACGCGGTCGGCTGGGCCGCGCGCTGCGACTGACTCCCCTGCGCCGCTTGAGCCCGCGACCCGAGCGCTGCAAGATGCCGGCGTGCTCCGCCTCGACCGGGCGATCTCGCGCCTCGCGCTCGGCCTCGCGCTCGGCTCGACGGCGCTCTCGGCCGGCGCTTGCCGGAGCGAGCGGCCGGAGCGCGAGGGCGTCGCCACCGAGAAGCTCCTCGTGACCAGGGTGGCCTCCGCGCCGGCGCTCTCCGAGCCCCTCCCGCGCGCGAACGCCGACCGCGCCGTCACGTGGGGCGAGGCGTACTTCGTCCGCGCCCGCCGGCCCGAGCTCGCGTGGGCGGGCCAGTTCGAGGGGCGGATCGAGCAGCGCACCGGGCTCGTCGAGCTCGTCCGCACGGCGACGGACGCGCCGCGCTTCGCCTTCGACGCGGACTTCCTCGAGGCCGACGTGCCCACGGCCGCGTGGCTCTGCCCGCGCATGGCCCTCGGTCGCTCCGTCTCCGCCTCGGAGTGCGCCGACCGCTTGCGCCGCACGGTCGCCACGGAGAGCACGCTGCTCGCCTACGTGCCTTGCTGGCAGCCCGACTGTCCGATCGCCGAGCTCGAGGCGGGCGTCGTCCACGGCTCGACCGTCCCCGCGCTCTCCGAGGTCCGGGTCGTCGCCCTCGACGAGCGCCCCATCGTGCTCGCCTGGAGCCACTGGATCCGGAGCCGGCAGTGGACGGGCGAGAGCCTCGTCGTGATGCGCCTCGCGCCGCCGCTCGAGCGCGTCGGCGAGATCTCCCTGTCGGAGACGGACGCCCGCGACCCGAACGGGGTCGTCTACTTCCTCGGCCGGCTCGAGATCCTCGCCGACGGCCTGCGCGTCACGGGGCGCCGCTCGGTGCGGGACCGGATCTCCAACCGGGAGCTCTCCGGCGCGGACGTGGACGAGCGCTTCGGGCTCGGCGCCGACGGCAAGCTCGAGAAGCGCTGAGCCGGTGACGAACTCAACCGTCGCGCGTGCAGCGCACGAGGTCCCACTCCGGGCATCCTCCGAGGCAGGCGTCGCGCAGCCGGCAGGTCCGGCAGGCCGCGTTCCCGTCGCCGAGGGCGTCGAGCTCCGCGCGGAAGGCGGTCGCCTCGGGGCCCTGCCAGATGTCGAGCAAGGATCGGCTCCGCAGGTTGCCGAGCGGTCGGTGGGTCAAGAAGGTGCACGGCACCACGTCGAGGTCGGTGCTCACGCCCACGCTCGAGCGCGCCGCCGAGCAGCCCTCGAGCTGCTCGCGCTCGCCGAAGCCGAGCTCCACGTCGATGCCGGCGATGCCCGGGGTGAGGCAGCAGTCGTAGCCGACCTTGGTGTGCCCGACGAGGCGCAGGAAGGCCTCGCGCAGCCAGGGGTAGAGCTCGTCGGGGTGGACGGCCGAGAGCGGCGTGTCGTAGCCCTCGCCCCGCCCGACCGGCTTGTGCGCGAGGAAGATGACGCCGTAGAGCTCGGGGACCCCGAGGCAGTAGTCGACGATGGCCGGCAGGCGCGGCAGGTTCTCGCCGCTCAGCGTCACCTGGAAGACGGTGCGGATCGCGTGCGCGCGGAGCTTCGCGAGCGACGCCTCGAAGAAGGCGAAGCCCGCCTTGCGGCGTTCTCGAAAGCCCGCGCCGACGTCCTCGAGGCTGAGGGCCACGGCCCCGCACGAGCGCGCCAGAGCGTCGAGCACGTGCGGCGTGAGCCCGAGCCCGGTCGTGGTCAGGTTGGGGACCAGCCCGAGGTCGTGCGCGAGCTCGAGGATCGGCACGATGTCGGGGTGCAGCAGGGGCTCGCCACCGCCGATGGCGAGCTGGCACGTCCCCGCCGCGGCGACCTCGCCGAGGACCCGCGCGGCGTCGGACAGGGCCATGTGCGCGCCCTCGGGCTCGGACGAGGCGTAGCACTGTGGGCAACCCATGGTGCAGCGGCGCGTCACCTGCAGATCGACGAGCGTGGGTGAGGCGAGCACGCTGGCGTGCCGCGCCTCCGGCATGGCCGGGAGCTCGAGCCGTGCGCGCACGCGGCGCGCGCCCGGGCCGAGGGTGGGCATCTCGCGGCGCACGCTCGCGACGAAGTCGCGCGCCTCCGACGTGGTCGGCTCGCGCCCGTCGACGAGCCAGCCGCGCACGACCTCGAAGCCGGCGGCGTCGAGCTCGAGGTGGGTGCCATCGACGGGGTCGAACAGGATGCCGCCGAAGACCTCGCGCCGCAGCACGAGGGGCTGGGCCGGCCTGTCGCCTCGCCCCTCAGGTCTCATCGTCGTGCCGCTCCTTGCGCTTGCGGCGCCGCAGCAGGCGTACCACCGGGACCACGAGAAACGCGCCGGCGACCACGAGCGAGACCACGCCGAGGGCCGTCGCGTTGCTCGACGGCGTGCAGCCCGCGGGGGGCGGGGGCTCGGGCTCCCACGGCCGCACGCCGGTGAGCACCGGCGCGGGGCTGGGGCCCGGCAGCGTCCCGCCGTCGCGGGGCGTGCCGCCGTCGTAGATGACGACGCCGCCGTCGGGGAGGAACTCGTTGGCGCCGGACGAGTTGGTCGTGAAACCGCGGCGAATGCGCAGGATCCTCATGCGGCGTCCTGCTCCGCGCTCGGCGGCAAGAGCCACGCGAGGCGCGCGCGGGCGCGCTCGCCGACCGTCGGCAACGGCTCCGCCGCGCACCGGCCGACGAGGACTCGGCCGCCGGGCAAGGCCACGCTCACCTCGGTGACTTGCCGGCACCGGCGCACGGCGGTCACCTCGAGGCCGCCCTCGCCATCCGAGCGCTCGAGCAAGAGGGCGTCGGGCCGGAACGAGAGCGTGCCGCCGGCGTGCTCCGGCAGGGCGATGCCCGCCGCGGCAGCCGTCGCGGCGTCGACCGACTCGACCTCGCCGAGGAAGCGCGCGACCCAGGCGTCGGCGGGGGCGCGGTAGAGCTCGTCGAGCGTACCCTCCTGGATCTTGCGCCCGGCGCAGAGGAGCAGGACCCGGTCGGCGAGCGCGCTCGCCTCGTCGGCGTCGTGGGTGACGAGCACGGCCGCGAGGCGCCGGTCCGCCACGAGGGCCCGGATCTCGCGCATGATGGCGGTCTTCACCTCGGTGTCGAGACTGTGGAACGGCTCGTCGAGGAGCATCACGGTAGGACTCTGCACCAGCGCGCGCGCGAGGGCCACGCGCTGGGCCTCGCCGCCGCTCAAGCGCGCGACCCGCGCCGCACCGAGGTGGCCGATCCGGGCCGTGGCGAGCGCCTCGGACACCCGGCGCTCGGTCTCGTCGTCCGAGCGCCCGGGTCCGAGCCCGAGCGCCACGTTCGCGCGCACCCCGAGGTGCGGAAAGAGCACGCCCTCCTGCAGCAGCAGGCCGACCCCGCGCCGCGCGGGGGGCACGAGCACGCGCCGCCCCTCGGAGAGCTTCGCCCCGCACCACGCGATCGATCCGCCCGCCGGAGCCACGAGCCCGGCGAGGAGCCGCAGCAGGGTCGACTTGCCGCTGCCGTTCGGGCCGAGGACGGCGAAGATCTCGCCCGGCGCGACGGCGAAGGAGACGCCGTCGAGCGCGAAGCCCGTGCCGAGCCGGATCCGGAGATCGTCGACGGTCAGCATGGCTCGGTCTCGGGCTCCTCGGGGTCGCGCGCGGTGCGCGCGAGCGTCATGAGCGGGTAGAGCCCGATGAGGCCGAGGCCCAGCATCCAGACCGCGCAGTCGCGCATGCGCTCCGTCTGGGCGAGCTCGAGCACGCGAGCCGAGATCGAGGAGAAGCCGAAGGGCGAGAGCACGGTCGTGAGCTGCACGTCCTTGATGCACTCGAGGAACACGAAGGCCGCCGCCGCCGCGACGGGGCGCGACAGAAACGGCCGGAGCAGGCCGAGCGACCTCACCCGAGTGTGCCCGAGGAGCAGGAGCAACGCCACGTGCTCGCGCCCCTGACGCCGGAGGCCAGCCAGGCCGGCCGCGACGAAGACCGCGCAGAGATGCACGCCGAGCGCCATCACGAGGGGCAGGAGCGTGGCGTTGAACGCCGCGGCGGGGCCCGAGCGGGCACCGCTCGGAGACATCCACAGGACGGCGGCGGCGAGCACCGCGGCGGGGAGCGCGAACGGCACGAGCGCGAGCGCCGCGGCGGCCCTGCCGAGGCGGCCCGCGGGCGCGAAGGCCCGGGCGTGGAGGATCGGCAGCGCCAGGGCGGCGGCGAGCAGCGTGCCGGCGGCGGCGCAGAGGAGCGTGCGGGCAGCGTCGCCGCCGAGCGTGGCGAGCGTCGCGCGCTCGAACCGCTCCGCCGCCCAGCCGGCGATGGCTGCCCACGGCAGAACCAGCCCGAGCACGAGCTGGGGGGCGGCGAGCAACCACGGGACCGCTGCCGAGATCCCCCGGAGGCGGACGCGCCGTGCGCGCGACGCCCCGAGCCGCGCGTCGTCCTGCCAGCGGATGCGCCCGAGCGCGTGGAGCAGCGCCCAGGCCCCGAGCATGCTGACGGAGGCGACCCCGAGGCCGAGCAGCGCCCCGGCGGAGGCGTCCTCGCGGGCGGACCACTGATCGAGCATGCCCACGGCCAGCGTGGGAACGGCGAGGACACGGGCCGTCGGCGCATCGGCCCAGCCGGTGAGCGCGGCGAGCGCGGCCGCCGCGCCGAGCGCCGGAAGAGCGAGCGGCACGAGGTGGCGCGCGACGGCGAGCCCGCGCGCGCGTCCGGCGAGCCGCAGGACCTCGACGTAGGCGCCGGGGAGCGCGCGGAGCGCCGCGCTGCCGAGCAGGTGGAACAGCGGCGCCGCTCCGACACCGAGGCACAAGCCGAGCCACCCGACGCCCCGCGCGCCGAGGACCTCGCGATGGACGACCGCGACGAACCACGTGGGGAGCAACAGGGGCACGAGGAGCGCGCGCTCGAGCACGGCGCGGCCGGGAAAGTCGAAAAGCGCGGCCGCGAGCCCACCCGCCGCGAGCGCGGCCCCGAGGAGCGCCGCGCCGCCCGCGGCGAGGAGCCCCTGTGCCGTCTGCGCGGGGACGACCGTGCCGAGCAGGTGGCCGAGGAGCTCCGCCGAGGCCGGGGTCGCGTGCGCGAACGCGACCGCGAGCAGCGTCACCACCGGGAGCGCGACGACGGCGAGGACGAGCACGAGGGGCGCGGCGCGCGC
This sequence comes from Myxococcales bacterium, assembly GCA_016212965.1. GTDB lineage: Bacteria > Myxococcota_A > Polyangia > Polyangiales > Polyangiaceae > JACRDA01. The sequence continues at coordinate 74,675 of JACRDA010000497.1, read as the reverse complement.
CGCCCGCTCAGCGCGGCTGGTCGAACTCAATCGCATCGAGCATGCGGAGCACCGCCTCCCGGTTTCGCACGATATCGGCGAGCGGCACGCTGTGCACCTCGAACGCACCGCGCTCGATCCCCGGCTGGCCCGCTCCGAGCTCCTGGTTGACCTCGTTCAACGTGGCCCGTCCGGCCACGGGATAGGCGAAGGTCAGGTTGGCCATCAGGTCCTGCGTCTCCGGCAACACCAGGTGCTCGAGCAGCCGCGTGGCCGCTGCGACGTTGTCGCCGGCACGGGTCAGCGCGAGCCCACTGCGCAGGATGAAGCTGCCGCCCTCGCTCTGGTCGGGGAAGAACACGGCCGACGCGAGCCCCCACGGCCGCTGCTCGGCCGACGAGAGCATGATCCCCATGTAGTAGGAATTGGCGATGGCCACGTCGCACTTGCGCTCGTAGATGGCGCGCACCTGACCGCGGTCGTCACCGCCCGGCGTACGGGCGAGGTTCGCCCGCAGCCCCTCGAGAAAGGCGCGCGTCCGCTCGGGCCCGATCACGCTCATCATCTGGCCGAAGAGGCTCAGGTTGTAGTCGTGGTAGCCCGACCGGATGCAGACGCGGCCCTTCCACTTCGGCTCGGCGAGCGCCTCGTAGGTCGACAGCTCCTCGGGCGCGACTCGATCCCGCGCGTAGAAGATGACCCGCGCACGGTAGGAGTCCGAGAAATAGGCGCCCGAGGGCTCGCGAAAGCGCTCGGGCACGGCCTCCTCGATCGCGGCGGAGGACAGCGGCTGGAGCAGCCCCTTGTGCCTGGCGATCTCGAGCAGATCGGCGTCCTTGGTGATGACGACGTCCGCCTCGTCGGGTCGACTCTCGAGCCGGGCAAGGAGCCCCTTTTCGAGGTAGACCGCCCGGACGGTGATGCCCGTGGCGTGCTCGAAGGCGAGGAAGAGCGGAGCCAGGTGCGACTCGGTGCGGTCGGTGAGGACGCGGACCTCGCGCCCGCGGGCTCCCCGGCCCGGAACGACGAGGAAGAGCGCGAGGACGAGGAGGGCGAGCCCGGCCGCGCCGAGGGCCGGGAACACGAGCTGGGTCTTGCTCTTGCGACGCATGCGACGAGGCGGGGGCGTGGAGCGCGAGGAGCGGGTCGGGCGGGTCGCGAGCGTCCGCCAGCCTTGTGGCCTGCGTCAAGCTCCCCTACTCTGACGGAGACTGGAGGGCTTCCCGTGAACGCCTGCAAGCTTTGGCTCCGAGCCTCTTTCTTCGCCGTGGCCGCCTTGCTCGACGGGACCGCCTCCGCACAGCAAAGGACGTTCACCACCAACGCCGACTTCGACCTCGGCATCCTCGACAACGTCCGGCACGCCCCCGTCAACGACCAGCTCGTGCTCGGCCGCACGGCGGTCTCGAAGACCCGGCTCGTCTGGGTCAGCAACACCTCGCCGGGCGGCACGGCGCCGACGCCGCTCAGCCCCGGCTGGCTCGTGCGCATCGACACGACCCTCGGCCCCACGCTCGGCCGGCAGACCGCGCGCTTCGACTCGGTGCTCACCTCCATCAACGGTCTGCCGACGGGCGCCTCGACGTCGGGCAACAACCCGGGCCGCGTCGCGGTCGACACCAACGGCGACGTGTGGATCGCCAACCGCGCCTACTACGAGGGCGCGAAGCAGGGCAGCCTCTCGAAGTTCTCCGGCAACCTCGCCCACTGCATCGATCGCAACAACAACGGCGTCATCGACACCTCGCACGACGCCAACGGCGACGGCATCGTCGACCCGTACAAGACTCCCGCCCTCGGCACCCCCGCGGCCGAGGTCGAGTACTACGCGCAGGCCGACGAGTGCATCCTCACGACCATTCCCGTCGGCGCGGTCGGGGACATTCCCCGCGCGGTGGCGGTCGATCGCGAGGGCAAGATCTGGGTCGCGAACTGGCAAGGCCACACCGTTTACCGCTTCAACCCGAACGAGCCGGTCGCGCTCGAGACGTCGCGCGTCTTCACACCCGCCTTCGGCTGGCCGACCACGGCCTGGTTCTACTCGGCGGCGACGGCGGACGACTACATCTACCTCACGTCGAACCCGGGCTGGTCGGGCGTTGGCAACACCGGGCAGATCATCCGCATCCACATCAACAACATCGCCCAGGCCGACTCGGTCACGTGCGGCGGCGGCGTCGGCACCTGCGGCAGCGTGTACGGCCTCGTGGCCATCCCGGGCACCCACAAGGCGTGGGCCGGCGGCTACTCGGGCACGGGCGTCTACAAGGTCGACTTCGACGCCAGCCCACCCACCTGCACCTGCGTCTCCGTGCCGAGCCAGGTCACGGCCGTGACCTACGACCTCAACGGCAAGATCTGGGCCTCGGGGTACAGCAGCAACAACGTCTACCGCATCAACCCGACGACCAATGTCATCGAGGCCACCTGCCCGACGGGCGGCGCCAACCCGCACGGCCTGTCGGTCGACTTCGACGGCTTCATCTGGTCGGTGCAGGACGGGCCCAACCACCTGGTGCGCTTCGATCCGGTCCAGACCGCTGCGAACTGCGGCCGCACCGCCTACCCCATCGATCGCGGCGCCGTGCCGATGCCCCCGGGGCAGAACGCGTACAACTACGGGCCCTACCTCTACAGCGACTTCACCGGCGTCCAGATCGATCGCCAGGCACCGTACACCTATCTCGGCAGCTGGGACTCCTCGGGCTACGACGGCGGCGCAGACGACATCCCGTGGTCGACGGTCCGCTGGAACCTCGAGCCGCAGGGCGCGGTGCCGGCCCTGACCTCGCTCACCGTCAACGTGCGCGCGGCCAACACGCTCGCGGCCCTGGGCCAGGCGGCGTACGCGCCGGCCGTCAACGGCGCGCCGCTCGCCGGCATCGCCGGCCGCTACGTGCAGGTGCGCACCAACCTCAAGGGCCCGGGCTGGGTCACGTCGGTGCTGTCCGACGTGACGGTCGTCGGCCCGTGCGACCCCATCGACCAGAGCTGCTGCATCTCGAACACCGACTGCGACGACGGCAACCCGTGCACGGCCGACGTGTGTCCGACCCCCGGCGGCCAGTGCCAGCACGCGCCCGTGTTCGACTGCTGCGCCCAGGATCCCGACTGCAACGATTCCGACCTGTGCACCACCGACACGTGCAACGTCGCGATCAACGCGTGCAACCACGCGCCGGTGCCGAACTGCTGCAACTCGAGCTCGAACTGCGACGACGGCGTGTTCTGCACCGTCGACCAGTGCTCGGGGCCGGGCGGGACCTGCACGTCGACCCCGATCAGCGGCTGCTGCCAGACCGACGCCGACTGCGACGACGGCAACGGCTGCAGCGTCGACGTCTGCCCGCCGAACAACCTGTGTCAGCACACCCCGACCCCGGGCTGCTGCACCGTGGACGCCGACTGCCGGGAGAACCCCGACGATCTCTGCACGCAGAACGGCTGCGAGATCCTGTCGGGCACGTGCACGCTCGTGGACCTCAAGCCGCTCGGGTGCTGCAACGTCGACCCCGACTGCAGCGACGGCGACCCGTGCACGACCGACAGCTGCACCGGGCCCGGCGGGACCTGCCAGCACCTCGACGATCCGACCTGCTGCACGCCGAACGATCCGCAGGTCGGCCAGCCGTGTGACGTGCCCCAGTCGCCCTACGACCAGGCGCCTTGCCAGCCGGGTCAGCTCGTGTGCGTCAACGGGCAGTTCGACTGCGTCGGTGCGGTCAAGCCCGGGCTCGAGGTCTGCGACGGAGCGGACAACGACTGCAACGGCATCGTCGACCTCCCGGGCAACTGCCCCTCGCCCTCCGACATCTGCCTGTGGGGCCAGTGCGTGGCGCCCTGTTCGCCCGGCGAGTTCCCGTGTCCGGCCGGACAGCAATGCTACGACGGGCACTGCGTACCGATCAGCTGCGCCAACACGGTGTGCCCGTCGGGGCAGACCTGCGTGAACGGCCTGTGCGAGGATCAGGGCACTGGCGGCGCCGGCGGCAGCGGCACCGGAGGCTCGGCCCCGACCGGCGGCGGCGGGCAGAGCGCCGGCGGCAGCCCGCCCACGGGCGGCACGAGCCACGGCGGCACGGGCCAGGGCGGCACGGGCAACGGCCACGCACCGGCGGGCGACTGGCGGCTCGCGACCGGTGGAGGCGGCTGCGCCTGCGTGCTCGCGGGTGACGACCGGGACTCCGAGGCGGCGCTCGTGGCGGCTCTGTCGGCGCTCGGCCTCGTGCTCGCGCGCCGGCGTCGTCGCGGCGCCGGCGCGGAGCCGAGCCAGCCGAGTCGGGGTGACCGGTGACGCGCCCGGAGCGAGGAGGCCGCCCCGCCGTCATGAGCCGCGTGACCCTCGCCCTCGGGGCGGCGGCCCTGCTGCTCGGCGGCGCGGCCTCGGTCCACGGCTGCACGACGCTCGCCTTCTGCGTCGACTGCGAGGACGGCGGGCAGGGCGGCACCGCGGGCGGCGGCGGGGCGGCCGTGAGCTGCGACGTCGGGTGCGCCGTCGACGAGGTGTGCTGCGACGGCTTCTGCTCCGACCTCGACAGCGACGCCGCGAACTGCGGCGACTGCGGCATCGACTGCAACGGAGGCAACAACGCGAGCGGGATCTGCGTCGCGGGGGAGTGCGCGCTCGAGTGCGCCTTCGGCTTCGACAACTGCAACGGCCTGTCGGAGGACGGCTGCGAGGCCGACCTCGCCAGCGGCGTGACGAACTGCGGCGACTGCGACACCCTGTGCCTCTTCGCGCACGCGACCCCCGCGTGCGTCTCCGGGCAGTGCGGGATCCTCGCGTGCGTGCAGGGCTTCGACGACTGCAACGACGTGCTCGCCGACGGCTGCGAGGTGAACCTCGGCACCGATCCGCTCAACTGCACGACCTGCGGCAATGCCTGCGTCGCGCCCCCGAACGCCGAGCCCGACTGCCTCGCGGGCAACTGCACCTTCGGCGGCTGCCTGTTCGGCTTCGGCGACTGCAACCTCGACATCCCGCTCGACGGCTGCGAGGTCGATCTGACGACGGACGCGCAGAACTGCGCGGCGTGCGGCTACGTCTGCCCGCCCCTGCCGCACGCGACCCCCGACTGCGTCGGGGCGGCCTGCGTCATCGGCAGCTGCGACCTCGGCTACGACGACTGCGACGCGTCCACCTTCGACGGCTGCGAGACCTTCCTCGCGACCGACTCGGAGCACTGCGGCCTCTGCGGCTCACCCTGCGCGACGATGCCGCACTCCTACCCGGCGTGCGTGAACAGCGCCTGCGAGATCGGCGGCTGCGAGTCCGGCTACGCCGACTGCAACGGCCTCGTCGCCGATGGCTGCGAGGTCGATCTGGCGAACGACGTACAGCACTGCGGCGCCTGCCTCAACGCCTGCCCCGCCATCGCGAACGGCACGCCGTCGTGCACGGGCTTCGCGTGCGGCATCGGCTCGTGCGCCGTCGGCTTCGACGACTGCACCGGCGGCGCCGGCGACGGCTGCGAGACGAACCTCATGAACGACGTCGCCCACTGCAGCTCCTGCGGCAACGTCTGCCCCGCGGTGCCCTTCGGGCAGCGCGGCTGCGACCAGGGCACGTGCGGCGTCGCGTCGTGCGTCGTGGGGCGCGCCGACTGCAACGTCCTGCCGGCGGACGGCTGCGAGGTGGACACGACCACCGACGTCGCCCACTGCAACATCTGCAACAACGTGTGCCCGGTCCCGCCGAACGCCACGCCGTCGTGCGTGGGCAGCGTGTGCGGCCTCGCGGCGTGCAACCCCGGCTTCTCGGACTGCAACGACGACCCGGCCGACGGCTGCGAGTTCGACACGCTCACCGACCCGAACAACTGCGGCGGCTGCGGCGTGAAGTGCCACTCCGGCTCGTGTGTCAACGCCGCCTGCGTGTGCGAGAAGACGGTGCTCGTCATCAAGGACGACAGCGACACGGGTACGGCCGTGCTCGCCACGGCCCTCGGCGCCGCGGGCTACACCGTCACGACGAGCCCCACGCCGTCGTACCAGTACAACGGCGCGAACCCGGCGCTCGCGGGCTTCGGCGCGGTGCTCGTGCTCGCCGGGGGACCGGGCGCGTCGTTCACCACGGACATGCCGGTCGCCGGACAGCAGGCGCTCGTCGACTTCGCGAACCTCGCGGGCGGCGGCGTCGTCCTGACCGAGTGGGCGGCCTACCACGTGGCGCAGAACCGCTGGCAAACGGTCAAGCCGCTCGTGCTCCTGCAGCGCACCGTCGCCTACAGCGGGCAGGTCACGTACACCGTCGACGCGGCCTTCGCGTCCCACCCGCTGTGGGCGGGCCTGCCCGGGAGCTTCACCTTCGCCTCGACGTCCAACGTCGGGGTCACCAAGTTCGCGCCGAGCGTGCTCCGCATCGCCGGCAGCCCGCAGGCCATCGACGCCGTCGCCATCCGGAACACGGGCGTCGGACGCGTCGTCCACCTCGCCCACGCGGGCAACTACGCGCCGAACGGCTGGACCAACGCCAACGTCCAGCGGCTCGTCACGAACGCGGTCGGCTGGGTCGCGCGCTGCCCGTAGGCACGGCGTCCCCTGCACGGCCCGCTCACTTCGGCCACGGCTCCTCGGGCAGCACGCCCTGCCACTCGATGCAGGCGCGCCCCTGGCCGCTGCACACGAGCTTGCCGGGGCACTCGCCGTCGGGAGTGCCCAGGCGTTCGACAGCCGCGCGCCCCCGTCGTAGAGCGCGAGATGCCATGGCGAGGAGCGTCGCGGACGTCGGCCGAAAGCGCTGGTTCCTGCCGGTGGTAGCGCTCGGCCTCTTCGCTCTCCTCGCGCTCGCCCTCGCGGCCGACGCGTTCCTGCCGGTCGTCGTGCTCGGCAACTTCGCGCTGCTCGGTGTCCTCTTGTGGCTCGGCACCGAGGGGCTGCGGGCGACGCGGGCGGTCGAGCTCGCGGCCCACGCCGCGGCGCAGGAGCTCGGCCTCGTGCGCGACGGCGCGGCGGAGGGGCCGGCGCGCGGCTACCCCTGCGAGGCCGTCACCCAAGCCTTCCGCGGCCGCATCGACGGCGTCGAGGTCGAGCTCGTCCTCGGCCGCGCCGTCGGCGGTCGCCCGGGAGCCATCGCCTGGCTCGCCGCCGCGCCCCTTGCGCTCGACGCGCCGGGGCTCGCGCCGGGGGTGCGCTTCGTCGGGCCGCCCGCGCCGGACGACGGGGTCGCGAGTGCGCTCCTGCCGCCGGGAGGTCGCCTCGTGGCCGACGACCGCGCCGCGGCCGAAGCGTGGCTCGCGGCGCTCCCCGAGGACGCCCGCGCCGCCGTCGACGCCTTCCTGGCGAGCGGCTCCGCGCGGCTCGGGCCGACGCGCGCGTTTCGCTTCGTCGCCGCGGGCCGCACGCGCGGCGCCATGGCGTTTCGCGAGACGCTCGCGTCGGTGGCCGGTGTGGCGCGCGCTCTTGCGCCGGACGCAACGGATCGCGGGGCGTAGCGGGCGCGCCGGGCACCTTCGTGCGCCGGGTGCACGAACGTGGTCCAATGCGGGCCGATGCAGGACGAGAGCCCGGATCCGCTCGCCGCCGAGGACGCGGTCGGGCGCCCGCCGCACCTCGCGCTCGACGCGGCCGCCGAGGGTGGCGGGCCGGACGGCACCCGGGGCCCGGAGCGTGAGCTCGACGCGGCCACGCGCACGGCGCTGCTCTTCCTCTTGCTCTTCCTCGCGGCGCTCGTGCTCGTCGTGGGGCGCGCGGCGCGCGACGCGCTCTTCCTCACCCGCTTCCCGGTGCGGTGGGTCGCGCCGATGTGGATCGCGTACGCGGCGGTCGCGGGGCTCGTGGCCGTCGGCTACGCGCGCCTCGCCGACCGGCTGCCGCGGCGCGGCTTCGCGCTCGGCTTCGCGGCCGTCGGCTGCGTGAGCTACGGCGTGCTCCGCATCCTCATCGGGCTCGACGTCGCGTGGGCCTACGTCGTCTTCTACGTGTGGAGCGAGGTCGTCGCGAACCTCATGGCCGTCGTCGGCTGGACGCTGGCACAGGACCTCCACGATGCGCGCAGCGCCCGGCGCGCGTTCGGCTGGATCGCGACCGGCCGCGTGGTCGGCATGACCGTGAGCGGCTTTCTCACTGGCGCGCTCGCGCACGCCGTCGGCACGCTCGACCTGTTCTACGTGCTCATGGCGGCCTTCGCGCTCTTCGGCGCGCTCGTGTGGCTGCTGGCGCGGGGCAGCCGCCTGCCCGAGCCGCGGGCGGCGGGCGAGGGGGTCATCGAGGCGCGGCTGCGCCGCCTGCCGGTGCTGCGCTCGCGCTACGCGCGCACCATCGCGCTCGCGACGCTCGTGCTCTTCGCCATCCTCACGGTGGGCGACTACCAGTGGAAGGCCATTGCCCGGAGCGCCCTGCCCGACCGCGACGCGCTCGCGAGCTTCATGGGCCTGTTCTACGGCGTGCTCGGGGCGGCGGCCGTGGTGGTGCAGCTCGTCGTGGCGCCGCGCCTGCTCGAGCGCTTCGGCGTGATGGCGGGCATGGTGCTCGTGCCGCTCGTGTTCACGCTCGCGAGCGCGGCCGTCGGGCTCTACCCGAGCCTCGGGCTCGCAGCCGTCATGAAGGGCAGCGACAACGGGCTGCAGTTCACGGTCCACGAGGCCTCGCTGCAGATGCTGCTCTTCCCCTACCCGAGCGAGCAGCGCTCGCGCGTCCGGACCCTGCTCGCCGGCATCGTGAAGCCGCTCGGCTACGGGCTCGGCGGGCTCGCGCTCGTGCTGCTCGCGCCGGGCGCCGACGCAGCCCCGGGACCGGAGCTCGTGACCGAGGTCTCGCTGCTCGCCCTCGTGACGGTGCCGCTCGGCCTCGGCGTGCTCGGGCTCATGCCCGCCCTGCGACGCGGCTACCTCGACGCCATGCGCCGCTCGCTCATGCGCCACGACGTCGGAGGCGACGGCGAGCTCGACCGCACCGCCCTCGCGGGCCTCTGCGAGGCGCTCGCCAGCGACGACGCCCTGCGCGTGGGCTTCGCCGCCCAGAAGCTACGGGAGCTCGACCCGCCGAGCCTGCGCGCCGCGGTCCCGAAGCTCGCGCGCCACGCGGCGCCGCGCGTGCGCGCCCTCGCCCTCGGGCTCGCGCGCGAGCTCGATCACGAGGCCGCCCCGGAGCTGGCGCGCGCCGCGCTCACGGACCCCGACGTCGAGGTGCGGCGCCGCGCCATCGAGGCGCTCGCGACCTGCCGGCACGAGGACGTGCTCGGCGAGCTCGAGGCGCTCGCGGCGCGGGACGACGACCCGGCCCTGCGCGAGACCGCGACCGCCGAGCTGCTCTTGCACTGCGGGCTCGACGGCATGTTGCTCGGGGCGCCGCGCCTCGCCGCCCTGCTCCACAGCCCCCTCGCGTCCGAGCGCATCTCGGCCGCGCACGTGCTCGGCATGGTGGGCAAGGGCTCGCTCGTGCGCTCGCTCGCGCCGCTGTGCGACGACCCCGAGCGCGAGGTGCGGCGTGCCGCGCTCGCGGCCGCGGTGCGCGTGCGACCGGCGCGCCTGCTCGCCTCGATGCTGCGCGCCCTCGGCGAGCCGGCGCTGCGGCGCGAGGCCGAGCTCGCGCTCGCCGCCCTCGGCTCCGAGGCCGTCCCCGCCCTCGAGCGGGAGCTCGCCGACCCCGACGCGGCGCCCGGCCTGCGCCTGGCGGTTCCCCGCGTGCTCGGGCGCATCGACCATCGCAGCGCCTTCGACGCCCTGCTGCGCCACGTCGACGTCGAGGACGAGCTCGTGCGCGGGCGGGTGGTGGCGGCCGCCTCGCGGGCGCGCCGCGCGCTCGCCCTGCCGCGCGTGCCCCTCGCGCCACTGCGGCCGCGCATCCTGCGCGAGCTCGCGTGCCACGAGCGCCTGTGCGAGGAGTACCTCGAGGTGCGGCCGCTGGTCCTGCGTCCGCTGCTCGAGGCGCACGTGCTCGACCGGCTGCGCCGCGCGCTCGTCCGCGCGCTGCGCCTGTGCGAGCTCGGCTACCCGCGCGAGGCCATCGCCTCGGTGCGGGCGCGCCTCTTCGACGCCGAGCCGGCCCGGCGCGCCAACGCCATCGAGCTCCTGACGGCCCTGCTCGATCGCGCCCTCGGCGAGCGCTTCGTCCGCATGGCCGAGCGCCTCGCCGAGCTCGTGGCCGGGCGCTTCCCGGAGCCGCCACTCGGACCGCGCGCCGCCTACGCCGTCACCTTCCTGTCGCAGGAGATCGAGGGCGGCATCCCCTACCGGACGGCCCTCGCGCTCGAGGCCGCCGCTCACCACGCCCTCTACGACGTCGGACCCTACGCGCTCGAGGCGACCTTCCATCCGCACCCGCTCGTGCGCGAGAACGCCGTCCTCGCCCTCGCGCGCCTGCGCCCGGACGGCGCGCGCGGCTGCCTCGACACCCTGAGTCGCGACGCCGACCCCGTGGTGTTGGCCTGGGCGCGCCGTGCGCTGCACAATGCGGACGCGGGGTCGAACGCCACACCCCCGACACCCCCCCCGGTCGAGACGCCCATGTTCACCACCGTCGAGAAGGTCCTGTTCCTGCAGCGGGTGCCGGTGTTCGCGAAGGTCGCCGGCGAGGACCTCGTGGAGCTGGCGCGCGGCGCCCAGGTCGTGGACCTCGGCCGCGGCGAGGTCGTATTCCGCCAGGGCGCCATGGGCGCGGCGCTCTACTTCATCATCTCGGGCGCGGTCGGGCTCGACGTCGACGGGCGCGAGATCGCCGTGCTCGGTCCGAACGAGGCCTTCGGCGAGCTGTCCATCTTCGAGCGTCAGGCGCGCGGCGTCACGGCCACCGCACGCGAGGAAGTGCGCCTGTTGCGCGTGGCTACCGAGGAGTTCCAGGACGCCGTGCGCGCCAGCTCGGAGCTCGCCGTGGGCGTCATCCGCGTCCTCAACGACCGGCTGCGCAAGAGCGACACGCTGCTCGCCGCGGCGCGCGCCGAGCTCGCGGGCGAGGAGGGCGCGATCCACGTGGCCGACATGGCGCCGCTCAGCGAGCGGATCGGCCAGAGCGCCGTGCCGGACGCCGAGCTCCTGCCGGAGAGCGACGTCCCGAGCCGCGCGGACTGAGCCTCGATTTCGCGCGAGCGCGAAGGCTCCAGACTACCGGCTACGGGCTTCAGGGAGGAATCCGCGCCGAGTCGACCGCCGCGAAGTCACCTACCGGGCAAGCTCGGAATGGGTCGGCAAGACCGAATCCCGCCTGAAGCCTGGAGCCTGGAGCCCGAAGCCTCGCGCGCAGCGCGAAATCCAGACTGAGAGCGCCCGCGCTTCGTCCGTCTACTGCTCGTCGCAGGTGAGCTGCGGCAGCGTGCCGCACTCGATCGCGGCGTAGCTCGCCGTGACCACCTCGGTGCCCGAGTACACGTCGGCGTAGCCGTCCGGCACGACGCTCTCGGTGAGGGTCACCGTCGTGCCCGCCGTGGCGTAGGCGGTCGAGCTGAAGGTCAGGCTCGGAAACTCGTGATCCCAGGTGTCGTTCGAGGGCGCGTTCGTGCCGGGCACGGCGTTGCACAGGCCCGACGTGCACCACACGCCGCCCCAGGAGGTCACGTTCGCGACGCAGCCAGGGTTCACGGACGTGTCGATCTGCGAGCTCGCCCCGGTCCAGTTGAGCTGCGCGTTGGTCGGCGTGCAGCCGACCCCGAGGCAGGGGCCGGGCGGGGTGAGGCCGCAACTGCCCCAGGTGAGCGTCGTGCCGTTCAAGGTCCCGGCCGCCACCGCGGTGCAGGGCCGCTCGAGGGTCGGAGCGACCGAGTCGGACACGCCGGTGAGACAGCCCGTGTAGCCGCCGGGGCAGCCGGCCGTCTCGTGGTGCAGGAGCCCGGCGCTGTGGTCGACGTCGGTCGTCACGTTGGTGTTGAGCAGGCCGTTCACCGTGAACTCGATGGGTAGGTAGTACTCGACGAGCGAGACCGCGCCCGCGACCGGCACGCCGCCGCTCGTCGGGAACCGCAGCCGCAGGTAGCCGCGCGGGAAGAGGGCGGGTGTGAACGGCGACGCGACGGCCGTCCCGTTGCCCGTGCCGCGCTTCGGCGTGGTGCAGTTGAGGCCGACGCCGTAGTAGACGTTCATGCCGCCGAAGCCGGTCTTGATGTTGTGGAAGCGACCGTTCTCGGTCGGCGCGCCGCAGGCCCCGCTGCCGACGACGTAGGTCACGTCGCAGTAGGTCGGCACCGGCGCGACCTCGCAATTGGTGCCGCTGTAGCCGTTCACGCAGTTGCAGCCGTAGCCGTTCACTCCGTCGACGCATCCCCCGCCGTTCTGGCAGGGATTCGGCGTGCAGTCGTCGATGTTGATCGCGCAGTTGTTCCCGGTGTAGCCGGGCAGGCAGCTGCAATCGTAGTTGCCGCCGCCGAGGTCGTTGCAGGTGCCGCCGTTGAGACACGGATTGGGCGTGCAGCCGCTCGCCACCGTCTCGCAGTTCGCGCCGGTGTAGCCGGGCAGGCAGTCGCAGCCGTACGAGTCGACGCCGTCGATGCAGGTGCCACCGTTCTGGCAGGGATCCGGCGTGCAGTCGTCGATGTTGAGCTCGCAATTCGTGCCGCCGTAGCCGGCCGGGCACTGGCAGGTGTAGCTCGCCACGCCGTCCACGCACTGGCCGCCGTTGACGCAGGGGTTCGGCGTGCACTCGTCGATGTCCACCTCGCAGCTGTCGCCGGAGTACCCGGCCAGGCACTCGCAGGTGAAGGTCGCGCCGGCGTCGTGGCAGCTGCCGCCGTGCAGACACGGATTCGGCTGACACACGCCGGCGCCGCCGCCGCCACCCGTCGCCTGCCCGCCTGCGCCGCCGGTCCCGGTCGTCGCGCCGCTGCCGCCCGTGCCGGGCGTGACGATCGATTCCTCGCCCGAATCGCTGCAGGCCGCGCAGAGCGCGACGACGATACCGACGGAGCCCCACCTCGAGATGCTGCGTGCCATGCTCCCGGGGTACACGAAGGATGGCACGCGTGTCATCGCTCGCATGCGGCGCGACGACGAATGCCGGGCCCGACGCCCCGAGCGCGTGCGATTCCGCACTGCATTCGTGCGGAATCGCACCGCCCGGCGGAAAATCGAGTCAGGGCCCGAAGCGGACCTCGTCCACGAGGAGCACGAGGGGATTGCCCGGGTTGTCGACCGTGAGCGCGTTGAGCTCGGTCTGTCCGGCGCACACGCTCGCGAGGTCGACGGTCACGCCGCCGAAGTCGGGCCCGACCGGGACGCTCGTCTCGCCGCAGCGCGTGCCGTCGAGGCTGGGCGCCACGATCACGCTGCCCGAGCCGGAGAGCGCGCGCAGACGCAGAGACACGCTGGCGAAGGTGGCCGTCGGAAAGGGCTGCCGGTAGTAGAGGTGAAAGCCGCTGTACTGACCGAGCGAATCGATGCGCAGGCACGAGCCCGTCCCGCCGTCGCAGCCGTCGGTCGTCTCGGAGGCCACCGCCTCGCCCCACGGGTTCACGGCCCAGCGCACCTCGTCGATGCCGCCGAAGCCGTCGCCGTACACCTCGGCCGGCGGCACGAAGACGCAGCTCCCGCCGCCCGGCGCCTGGTCCGTCAGCTGCGCGCCGAGGTCGAAGGTCGTGCCGGTCCCGACGCCGTAGTCGAGCGCGTTCGGCAGCTCGAGCACCTCGCCCTGTGCGCTCGTCAGGCGGAACACGCCGCCGGGCCCCGCCGCCGCGAAGGTCACGCCGTCGTCGAGCACGTGGAAGGCGCCGCCGCTGCGCGTCACCGAGTGCCACACGGCGTCGCCCACGGCGCGGTACTCGGCCGACCGGATCGGGATGCGGTGGTTCAGGAAGGCGAGCCGCAGGTAGCCCCACTCGTTGCGGTCGTTCACCTGCACGTGGACGTTGCCCGTCACGGGACACGGCACGCGGCGCGCCTGCCCCTCGTCGAGGCCGCCGCCGTGCAGGGCCTGGGCCGCCTCGGTCGAGAGATCGAAGTGGAAGTGGCCGCCGGCGCAGAGCGGGTTGCCCTGGATGGGGCAGAGGTCGTGCACCATCACGATGCGGGTGTCGGTGATGGTGTCGATCTCCCAGCACTCGCCGCAGGCCTCGCCGGGCTCGCCACCGTAGGAGCTTCCGTCGTAGGGCTCGGCGACGGCGAGCGTGAGGCCGGCGAGCACGGAGCTCGGCAGGATCGGCGCGGTGCGGTCGAACTCGCACCAGCCGCCCGGCGCCGCCGTGTAGGAGGTGAGCCGCACGCTGCCGCAGGCGTCGCTCGGGCCGGGCGCGACGCCGCCGCTGCCGCCCGCCGCGCCGCTACCGCTGCCGCCGCTACCCGCGCTCTGCGCCGGCTCGGAACTGCACGCCGGGGCGAGGAGCCACACGACCGCCACCAGCCCGATCGGCCATCCCAGCTTCATCGTCCGAGCTTACACGGGGCGCGCGCGTGCGTCGCCGCGCCGCGACGGGCTCTCAGTCTTGCGGCCGGGTGCGCTCCGGGTGTGCGGGCGCCGTCGGCGCAGGCGCGCCGAGCGGGACCGCGTCGGCGTCGCGAGCCGCCTCGTAGTCGCTGTCGGGCTCGACGAAGATGCGCTTCATCATCGGCAGCTCCGCGCGGACGTTGGCCTCGAGCTCGTCGGTGACGCGCTCGATGTCCGCGAGCGCGAGGCCGCGCGCGAAGCGCACCTTGAGGGCGAGGAGCACCGTGTCGGGGCCGAGGTGCAGGCTCAGGAACTGGCGCACGCTCTCGACGCCGGGCGTCTGCTCGGCGAGCTCGATGGCGCGCACGCGCACCTCGCGGGTCACACCCTCGCCGATGAGCAGGCTGCGCGTGTCGCGCGCGAGCAAGAGCCCGACCGTGCAGAGCAGGACGCCGATGGTGATCGACCCGATGCCGTCGGGGATGTCGCTGCCCGTGAGCCACGTCACGAGGATGGTGACGAACGCGACGGCCAGGCCCAAGACGGCGCCCGAGTCCTCGAGCAGCACGACCGGGATGACCGGGTCCTTGCCCTCGAAGAGCGCCTCCCGGTAGCTCTTGTCGCCGCGCGTCTTCTTGAACTCGCGCCAGGCGACCACGAAGCTCGCCGACTCGATCACGAGCGAGACCCCGACCACGACGAGCGGCGCCCACGGCGCACCGGGCGGCTCCGTGCTGCCGAGCTTGTGGATGCCCTCGTAGATGGCGAAGACGCCGCCGAGGAAGAAGAGCAGGAGCGCCACCACGAACGACCAGAAGTACGACTCCGAGGCGCGCCCGAAGGGAAAGCGGTCGTCGGGCCGGCGCTCCGAGAGCGCCATCCCGACCCACAGCAGGGCCTGGTTCGCGGTGTCGGCGAGCGAGTGCACCGCCTCGGCGAGCATGGTCGTGCTGCCCGAGAGGCCCGCCGCCACGAACTTCGCGATCGCGATCGCGAGGTTCGCCACGAGCGCCGCGCGCACGACCTTCTTGGGATTGCCGCCGTGGCCACTCATCGCAGGCGCAGGGTTGTCGGTGCGGCAGGCCGGCGCGTCAAGGGCGCGGCGCGGCGTCGAGGTGAGGCTTGACAGCCGAGCGGGACCTGGCGTCTTGGTGGGCTTCGTATGACGAGCAGGCCCGGGAGCGCGCCGTGAGCAGCCTGGCGGAGGCCGACCTCGGCGCGCTCCTGCTCACGCTCGTCGCGACGCTCGGGCTCGCGCTCGGCTGGCTCGTGTGGCTGCGGCGCACGGGTCGCGCGGATCGCCCGGCGCGCTGGCGCACGGCCGCGACGCGCTCGCGACGGGCGCGACGCCTCGACCAGGCCCTGGCGGGCCTGGCGCTCGTGGCCTGCGCCCCCCTGCTCGCGGCGCTCGTGGAGGTCGGCGCCGGGCGGCCGCTCTTGCCCGGAGACGCCGCTGCGCACGCGCGGGTGTCGTCCGAGATCGCCCTCGGGGGCCTCGGGCAGGGCTGGATCGAGTCGTACAGCGGCGGGTTCCCGCTCGGGCCGCACTACCAGCCGTTGGCGCGGCTGGTGACGGCCGCGCTCGTGCGGGCCGGCCTCGAGGCCGCCTCGGCCACGCTGCTCGTCGGGCTCGGCTCGCTCGTCCTCGTCCCACCGCTCTTCGTGCTCGTCGCGCGGCGCGCCGGCGCCGCACCGGGCGCGGCGCTCACGGGCGCGCTCCTGCTCGCCTGGGTGGTGCCCGCCTACTCGTACATGGGCGGCCCCTGGGTCGTCCTCAACGACGGTCTCGTGTCCCAGGCAGTCGCCACGCCGCTGCTGCTGCTCACCGCCGCGGCCGTGCTGGGCGGCTTGCCGGCCGCCGCGGCGCCGCTGCTCGGCGCGTGCCTCGCCGCCGCTCACGCGCAGCTCGGCGTGGGCGCCTTCCTCGTGAGCGCTCCGGCCGTCCTCACGTGTGCCCCCCCGGAGGCGCGGCGGCGTTTTGGCTGGGCTTGCGCCGGAGCGCTCGTCCTCGGGGCCGCGCTCTACGGTCCGGGCCTCGTGTCGTTCTCGCTGCCCTTCGGCTGGCCCAAGGTCCCGAGCTTCCGCGTGGCGGGGTTCCCGCCCGAGGACGTCCTGGCGTGGCTGCTCGAGGGGCGGCTGCTCGACGTGGGACGCGCGCCCGTGACGAGCGCGCTCCTGTGGCTCGGGCTCGTGGTCCTCGGGCTCACGTGGCGCAGCCGGGCGAGCCGTGGCGCGCTCCTCTGCTTCGCGACCGCCCTCGGCGTGGTGCTCACGGGGCCGCTCGTGGCGAGCCTGGGCTCGGTCGGGGCGCGCATCGTCGAGGTGTTCTCGCCGGTGCGCGTGCTGTCGCTCGTGCCGCTCGCCGCGGCGGCCGTCGTGTGCGTGGCGCTCACGCAGGTGTCGGCGCGCCTGGCCTCGCTCGGCACGGGCAGCCCCGGTCGCGCCTGGCGCGCGCTGCGCCCCGCCGAGCTCTGCGCCGTCGCCGCCGTCGCGCTCGTCGCCGGGCCGGCAGCCTCCCGGCGCCTCCACGGGCGGGTGCGGTCGATCGCCGTCGCCGAGGCCGGGCGCTGTCGGAGCTCGGGCTGGTCGGGCTTCGACGCGGACTCGATCCGCACCCGCCTGCGCCACGAGGACGCGGGTCGCTTCGTCGTGTACCAGGGCGCGCCGCAGACCCCCTGCCCGGTCATGGCCGGCGTGGAGCTCGAAAGTGCCCGCCCGCTCGGCCAGGGGACCGCCGGTCCGGGCTCCCAGGTCGGCCTGCTGTTCGAGGCCTTTCGGGTGCTCCGCGCCGACGCGGCCGGCGGCGCGCGCCGCGCGGAGGCGCTCGGTGTGCGGACGCTGCTGCACCGGCGCACGACCGCGCTCGAGCCGCCCGGAGCGTGGCACTCGGTGGCCGCGGCGGAGGACGCGGCGCTGTCCCGCCGCGTCGGCGGTCGCGACGACGTGGGCGTCGGGTGCGTGCGCGCGATCTGGCACGGCTCGCGCGCCGCGCTGCGCCGGGCCATGCTCGACGATCTCGCCCTCGGCGGCGCCGAGACCCTCGAGCCGGAGGCGCTCGTGCGACTCGCGCCGTCCGAGGGGCCCCTGCGCCGCGAGCGCGTGGACCCGGGCCCGTGCCGGGCCGACGCGACGCGGGTCGAGATCGTGTCACGGGAGGCGGGCCACTGGGTCGCGACCACGGACGGGCCGGCCGAGGCCGTGGTGGTCCTGCGCGCGACGTACGTGCCGTGGTGGCGCGTGCGCGTCGACCAAGCGGAGGCCGAGCCGTTTCTCGTGGCCCCCGGCTTCGTCGGTGTGACGGTTCCGGGCGGCGCGCATCGCGTCGAGGCCACCGTGGGCTCCCCGCCGGGCTACGGCGTCGGGCTCGGAGCCGCCGGACTCGCCCTCGTCGGGATGGCGTCGGTCGCGGGCGGCGGGCTCGCCGCACTCCGGCGGCGTCGCACTCGTGTATAGGCTCGTCCCATGCGACCCCGGGATCACGTGACCTCGCCTCTCTCACTCCTCTCGCTCCTCGCGCTCGCGGCGTGCGCGGGCGGCGGACCGCCGACCGGCACCACGGCCGCCGCTCCGCCACCCCCCACGCCCACGGCGTCTGCCGCGGTGGCGCTCGTCCCGAGTGCGGGCGCGGACGCGACCGCAGCTGCCGGCGAGGAGCTCCTGGCGCCGCCCCCGACGGCGCAGGCCGACCTCGCGGCGCTCCCGCGCGACGCCGCGTTCTACGGATGGGTGCGGCCCGCCGCGCTCGATGCGCTCGCGGCGCTCGTGCCGGACGGGCCGGAGATGCGCGCCGAGCTGACCGCGTGGCTCGGCCGGCAGGGCACGCTCGCGGCGGCCTTCGCGCCCTTCGGCGTCGCGGCGGGCGAGGCCGTGTACTTCGCGGTCCTGCCGCCCGCGGTGAAGCAGGCGCGCGCCCACCTCGACGCGCTCATCGCGGGCGCACCGCCGCCCGAGCCCCGAGCCGACGAGCCGGCCGTCGCCGCGCTCGTGCGCCTGCGCACCCGCCCGCGCCCGGGCGCCGACCTCGTCGGGGCGCTCGAGCGCTCGCTCGCCGCCGACCCGGACGTGCACGTGCTGCGCTGCCCGGGCGCCGGCACCGCGCGCGGCTGCCCCGCGGGCGTCCCCGACCTGGTGGCCGTGGCGACCGCCCGCCACGTCGCGCTCGCCCTGCGCCTGCGCGACGGGTGGGCCGAGCTCGATCTGGCGCTGCCGCTCTACACGTCGGGCGCGGACCCGTCCGGGGTGCGGGCGCTCGTGGCCTTCGCGGGCGCGCCGGGCGGCGGACCCGCGCCGGGGCGCTGCGCGGTCGCGCCGTCGGCCGGGGCCGCGCTCTGCGTCGACGCCGATCGGACGGCCGAGCTCGGCGCCGCGGTCGGCTGGGGCAAGACCGCCTACGCCGTCATGACGGCGGGGATCGCGCCGACAGAGCGAAAGGTCCTGCTCGAGGCGGGTCGCGACGAGGCGGCGCGCAACCTCGAGCTCGCGGCGCCCGCGCGGCGCCTGCTCGACGACGGCAGCGTCGCGCTGACCACGACGGCCGGGATCCCGGGCGCGACCGTGCGCGCGAGCTGGACCCTCGCGCCACCGGCGCGCGCGGAGGTCGAGGCGGCCTTCGGAACGGAGCGCTGCGCCGACGGCGCCGGGGCCGCGAGCGCGCGCTTCGCGCCGCTCTGCGCGGCCTTCGGCGACCCTGGCCCCGACTACGCTCGACCCCGCGAGCGCCTCGAGCACGTCAAGGAGGCCGGGTGGACCGCGTATCCCATCGCGTTCGCGCGCATCTGGCCGAACCTCGCGCGCGACGCGCCGACGCTGGACCAGCTCTTGCCGGCCGGCGGCGAGCGCCGGACCTGCCTGCGCGCGGCGGGTGGCCGGCTCGAGCTCGTGCGCGAGCTCGGTCCGGCCCACTGACGCGCCTACTCGCCCGGCCGCGACGAGAGCCCGCGCCGCGACGGGAGCCCGCGCAGGCTCGCGATGGGTGGCTCGAGCTCCTCGGGCTCGAGGCGCACGCGCGCGTCGACCACGACGCCGCCGCGGCCGCGCGGCTGGGCCATGAAGGGGTTGAGATCCATCTCGGCGATCATCGGGAAATCGGCGATGAGCTGGTTCACGCGCAGCAGCACCTCCGTGAGGCGCTGCCGGTCCACGGGCTCGGCCCCGCGGTGGCCGTCGAGCAGCGGGGCGCCCTTGATCTCGCGCGTCATGCGCTCGGCGTCCGCGTCCGTGATGGGGTGGATGCGAAAGGCGACGTCGCGCATGAGCTCCACGTAGATGCCGCCGAGCCCGAACATGAGGAGGTGACCGACGTGCGCGTCCTGCGCCGCGCCGATGATGGTCTCGGTGCCGTCGGTCACCATCTTCTGCACGAGGTAGCGCGCGTCCGCGACCGCGCCCTTCTGCACGCTCGCCTGCATGTCCCAGAAGGCGCCCTTGATCTCGCCCGGCGAGCGCAGATCGATCTTCACGCCGCCCACGTCGGACTTGTGGAGCACGCTCGCGGCGTCGAGCTTCAGCACCACCGGGTAGCCGACCTCGTCGGCGAACGCGATGGCCTCGTCCGGTCCGCTCACGCGCTGACTCGGGGCCGTCGGGATGCCGTAGGCCTGCAGCAGCTCCATCGCCTCGATGCCCGAGAGCCAGGTGCGTCCGTCGGCCTGCACCTTGTCGACCAGGCGGCGCGCCGCCTGCGCGTCGACCGCAAAGCGCACCTCGCGCCCGGGCGCCTGCGCGCGCCAGCTCTGGAAGCGCGTCATCGCCTCGAGCGTGCGCACGGCGGCCTCGGGGAAGGGGTAGTTCGGGATCTTGGCCTCGCTCAGGATCGCGATGCCGCGGTCGTCGAGGTCGCGTCCCATGAAGCAGGCGAGCACCGTCTTCGGCCGGCCGGCGCGCAGGAGCCCCTCGGTCACACCCGCCACGATGCCGCGCGCGACCGCCGGCGGGTCCATGACGACCGGGCTCACGAAGATGACGAGCAGGGCGTCGACCGCGTCGTCGGCGAGCAGCGTCGCGGCGCAGCGCCGGTACTGCTCGGCGCCCGCCGAGGCGATCATGTCGACCGGATTCCGCACCGAGGCCTCGGGCGGGAGCGCGGCGCCGAGCGCCTGCTCCGTCGCGCTCGCGAGGTCGGCGAGCGTGAGCCCGGCCTGGATGGAAGCATCGGTCGCCATGATGCCCGGGCCGCCCGCGTTCGTGAGCACGGCCACGCGCGAGCCTCCGGGCGGCGGCTGGTTGCAGAAGCCGAGCGCGAAGTCGAACAGCTGCATCACGGTGTCGCAGCGGATGACCCCGCAGCTCGACAGCATGGCGCTCGCGGCCTGATCGCTGCCCGCTAGCGAGCCCGTGTGGGAGCTCGCCGCGGCCGCGCCCTGCGCCGTGCGACCGCTCTTGACGACCAGGATGGGCTTGCCGCGCACGCGCGTGATGTGACGCGCGAGGGTCGCGAAGCGCCGCGGATTGCCGAAGCTCTCGAGGTAGAGCAGGATGACCTCGGTCTGCGGGTCGTTCGCCCAGTACGCCAGGAGGTCGTTGCCCGACACGTCGGCCTTGTTGCCGAGCGACACGAACTGGCTGACGCCGAGGCCGACGGCGCAGGCCGTCGCCAGCACGACCTCGCCGAGCGCGCCCGACTGGCTCGCGAAGCCCGCGTTGCCGTGGCGCGGCCTGGTGGCCGAGAACGACGCGTTGAGCCGGTACTTCGGGTCGGTGTTGAGGATGCCCATGCAGTTGGGGCCGATCATGCGCATGCCGTGGCGGCGCACGATCTCCTGCAGGCGTGCCTCCTCGGTCGCCCCCTCGAGGCCGACCTCGCGGAAGCCGGCCGTGATGACGACGAGGCCGCGCACGCCCTTTTTCGCACAGGCCTCGACGACGCTCACGACCTCGGTGCGCGGCACCACCACGACCGCCAGATCGACCGGGTCCGGGATCGCGTCGACCGTGGGGTAGGCGCGGATCGACGCCACGTGGTCGGCCTTCTGGTGGACCGGGTACACGGGCCCCTGGAAGCCGAAGCCGAGCAGGTTCTGCACCACGCCGTGGCCGAGGCTGCCCTCGCGCCGGCTCGCGCCGACGACCGCGACCGAGCGCGGTCGGAGGATGGCGTCGAGGCCCGCGGCGAGGTGGGTGATGTCGGTCTCGGTGTCCATGGTCTTTGCCCTCGACCCCCGAACCGCCCGGCCCAGTGGCGCGGTGCTCGGGGCACCTTATGCCTCCGCCCGCCGCGCCGAGCAACGGGCACGCGTGCGGCCGAGGACGCCCGCGGTGGACGCTACGCCTCTGGCGCGGTCGCGGCGGCGGGGGCGGGCGCGACCGCGTCGGGCTTGGCGCGGAACACGAGCCACAGCGCCGCGGGCAGGGCCGTGAAGTCGGCGACCATCGAGAGCCCGAGCGCGAGCGCGGTGAGGCCGCCGAACTGCTGCATCGGGCGCACCTCGGCGAAGGCGAAGGCGAGGAACCCGCCGGCGTTGATGATGGTGGCGAAGAAGACGGCGCGGCCGGCCACGAGGAAGGTGTGCTCGAGCGCCTGCTGCACCGTGCCGCGGCGCCGGCCCTCCTGGAAGTGGTAGAAGAAGTGGATCTGGTCGTTCTCGGAGGTGCCGAGCACGGTCGAGGCGATGAGGATGGTCGCCACGTTCGGCGCCATGCCCGTGATGCGCATCACGAGGAACATCACGAGGATCGCGAAGAGCGACGGCAGCATCGTCATGATGCGCGCCGCGCCGCTGCGGAAGACGATGAGGAACGTGACGAAGATGATGCCCGCCGTGAGGGCGAAGCTCTCGACCAGCGTCGGGACGAGGCTCTGGCTCATCTTGGCCTGCAGCGGCCCGAGGCCCACGGTCGACAGCTCGAGCTTGGCGAGCGCCGGGTGTGCCGCCGTGGCCTCCTGCCAGTGGTGATCGATGCGGGCCTGCAGGCGCGCGAAGGCCTCGTGCTCCGTCGCGCCGTTGATGACCGTGAACTGCGTCTGGGTCAGGCCCCGGTCGACGAAGGCGCGCACCGCCTGCGGCTTCGCCACGCTGAGCGACTCGAGCATCTCGGCGAGCTCCTCGAGCCCCTCGTCGTCGCCTGGCCACTTGTCGCCCCGGTCGCCGGCGTAGAGGACCATGCGCAGGATGCTCGGCAAGCCGACGACCGACCCGACCTCCTCGTCGGCGGCGAGCGCCCGCTCGAAGCGCTCGAGGCCGGAGAGCATGGGCGGATCGGCGAGATTCACCTTGGCGTCGCCCTTGATCCACACCTGGGTGATGCTGAGCCCCGGCAGGATGGCGCGCGCCCGCACGGTGTCGCGGTACACGTCGGAGTCGCGGCTCACGTACTCGATGGGCTCGGTGAGCGGCGTCATCGGCGAGAGCGCCCGACCGGCACCGAACACGGCGACCACGCCGCCCGCCGAGAGCACGAGCGCGCCGAGCACCAGCGGCCAGCGAAAGCGGTACGTGAAACCGGGCAGCACCCGCGCGAGCGCCGCGAACCAGGAGCTCGCCGTCGCCTTGCGCGCGCTGCGCGTCGGGGTGCGCAGCAGCCGCTGCAGGGCCGGGAAGAGCGTGAACGCCACGAGCCAGGTGAAGAACAGACCCCCGGCCACCCAGACGCCCATGTCGCGGATCGCCTTCATGTGGGAAACGAAGAGGGCGGCGAAGCCCACGGCCGCGGCGAAGATCGAGGCGGTGCAGGCGAGGAACTTGTTGCCGAGGGCGAAGATCTGGTGGTCCTCGACGCTGCGCTCGTCGGGCTTGTCGACGAAGCGCGCGTGCAGGTAGACGAGCGTGGCCGTCGCCGTGACGAGGATCGTCATGGGCACCATCGGCGACACGAGGGTGAACTTGCCCCGCAGTAGGCCGATGAAGCCCATCGAGACCGCGAGGCACACCCCGAGCGTCAGCAGGATGGCGCACAGGGTGCGCCACGAGCGGAAAAGCGCGACCGTCAGCACCACGACGAACGCCATGAAGAGCCCGAAGTAGATCGGGCCCGAGCGCTTCTGCGCCGCGTCGAAGTAGCGGTTCACGTAGGGCTTGCCGACGCGCCGCAGCTGGCGAAGCCCGGCCGTGCCGACCTCGTCGAGCGCGCGGTCGACGGCATCGAGCGTGTCGTCGCGCTCCGCCCCGGGCTCGGTGTCGAGGACGAGCGCCACGACGAGGAAGTCGTCGCCGACGAGGCCCTGCTCGCGAAAGAAGCTCGTGCCGGTGGCGAAGCGCCGCAGCCGCTCGCCGTCTTTCTGCGGGTCGAAGCCCGCCTTCGCCTCGCGGAACGTGGTCACGATCGACGTGGCCGTGACGCCGGGGACCGCCGCGAGCGCCTGGACGAGCGCGTCCGCGCGCGCCAGCACCGGCGGCGCATAGGGGTCGTCGGCCTCGAGGATGAGGACGGCCATCTCGCCGCGCCCGAAGACGGCAGCGAACGCGTGGCTCTGCACGATGCCGGGGTCGTTCGGGTCGATGATGCCGTCGACCGAGCTGTCGTTCCCCACGCGGGTCGCCAAGAAGGCGCACGGGACGCTGACGACGACCCAGAAGGCGACGACGAGCCAGCGCCAGGCGACGATGCGGCGAAACAAGCGCTGTCGCACGCCGCGTCGTCCGTGCGTGCTCTCGGGATGCGTCGACCCCCTGCGGTCCTTGGTCATTTCTTCGCTCACGGGGTTGTGCGGCTCTGCGCCGGTGCGGGCTGCCCGACGCGTCGACCGGCACCGCGGCGCCCCCGCAAGGTGGCAGGGACGCCGCGCCACGCTGGCAGCGCGGCGTCCCCGGTGTCTCACAGTCGCGAGACGACCGCCAGAAGCACGAGCAGGCCGAGCGCGGCCACGAACGCGGCCACGAGCGCGAGGGGCCGCCGGGCCGGCGGGTCGGGAGCGGTCGGCGGCAGGTCGCCGCGGCGCGGCACGGGCTCGGACGCGCGCTGGCGCTTGCGCTCCCGCGGGACCGCGGGGGGTGCGTCCGAGATCTCGATGATGCTAGCGTGGGCCGCAAAGGAGCAGGACCCCCATGGCGAAGCAGAAGAAGACGACGCAGAACAAGTCCGACTTCATCCTCGAGCACCCGGATCTGATGGCGAAGGAGATCGTCGCCAAGGGCAAGGCCGTCGGGCTCGCCCTCACCGAGAAGTACGTCTACACGATCCGCTCCGTGGCGCGCGCCCGCAAGCAACGCGACGCGGACCGCGCCCGCAGCGGCGTGGCTGCGAAGGGCGGCGCGACCTCCGGGGCCGGCGCGCTCCTACTCGCCGTCGCGGGCGAGATCGGACTCGGGCGCGCGATCGAGATCCTCGAAGGGGAGCGCCGGCGCGTCATGGCGATGCTGCCACGCTGAGACCCCGTCGGCGCCCGCCGACGGGTGCCCCCGCCCTCGCCCCCGCCCTCGCGCCCGCCCCTGCACCCGCGCCCGCGCCCGCACCCGCACCCGCACCCGCACCCGCACACGCCCGCCCGCACCCGCACCGACGAGCGGCCCGGCCACCCCCCATCGGAGGAATCACCTACGTGCAGTACGTCTTCGACCCCGACGTCGTCCACGAGTGCGCGCTCGCCGGTCTCGGCAAGCCGAAGCCCGAGCTGTTCGATGCCGTCGCGAGCGCGCTCGAGTCGCACTATCCGAGCCACATCGATCGCAGCCTGCCCTGGCTCTACAGCATCGCGGGCGGCGCGATGATCCAGATGAAGCTCTATTTCGCGTCCCTGTTCGAGTACATCATGATCTGGGGGACGCCGATCGGGTCGGAGGGCCACTCGGGCCGCCACGCCTGCGGGTTCTGGGACACGGTGCTCGACGGCGAGACCTGGTACTACGCCGAGGGCGTGTTCGAGCCGCGCATCTTCAAGCCCGGCGACCGCATCTACGTGGGCGCCGGCCAGGCGGTCGGCATGAACTTCACGAACGGCGTGTGGGCGCTCGAGTACGAGCGCGGCCCGTTGCCGCTCTCGATCCCGTTCGGACTCGCGGACGTGTCGCTGTCCGCGCTCGATGGCCTCACCGCGGCGCAGACCCTCGCGGTCTACACCGCGTGCATTGGCCGGCACTGGCGCAATCCGGACGCCCCGGGCTCGCCGCTCCTGCGGCCCATCAAGCGGCTCGCCGGCATCCTTCCCTCGCTCGTCGGCCCACCGCTCGCGAGCCTGTTCACGCCGCGACCCTGGACGAACGAGATTCCGCGCGGCTAGCTACGTGCGCCGCGCGTACATCGCGCGCGTGCCCGCCGAGGCGAGCGCGATCGCGAGGCGCCGCGGCAACAGGCGCGTCACGAGTGCGCTCGCGAGCGCGGGCCGGAGCCCGGGGACCACCACCGGCCCGCGGCCGAGCGCGCGCAGCGTCTGCTCGGCCACCGCGGCGGGGTCCATCGGGGGCAGCGACAGCCAGCCTGCGGTCGCGGGCTCGTCCTTGCGGAACGTCGGCGTCTCGACCGGCCCCGGACAGCAGGCGAGCACGTCCACGCCGTGCGGGCGCAGCTCCTGCCAGAGCCCCTCCGCGAGCACCCGCAGGTAGGCCTTCGTCGCCGCGTAGTGTGCGACGAGCGCCGTTCCCCGATGGCCGGCCCGCGCGGAGCACACGACGACGCCGCCGCGCCCACGCGCGACGAGGCGCGGGGCGAGCGCGTGGATCAGCAGCGCCGGTGCGCGACAGTTGAGGGCGAGGACGCGCTCGTGCCGCGCCGCCGGCTCGGCGAGGAAGCGACCGACGGGCGCGAGCGCCGCGTTGCACACGACGAGCCCGAGCTCGAGCCCCTCGGTCGCGGCGACGGCCGCGGCGACGCCGTCGGGCTCGGCGAGGTCGGCCGCGACGGAGCGCACCGACACGCCGTGCGCGCGCGCGAGCTCGGCGCCGAGAGCGGACAGGGGCTCCGCGCGCCGCGCCGCGAGCACGAGGTCGAGCCCGCGCGCGGCGAGCCCACGCGCGAGCTCGGCGCCGAGGCCCTCCGAGCCGCCCGCGACGAGCGCGACGCGACCGTAGCGAGCGTGGAAGGCCGGTGGAGGCGGATGCATGCGCCGGCCTTAGCCTCGATCCCGCACGGGCGCGAAGGCTCTCGACCGGAGCAGGCGGGCGGCTCGTTCTCGGGCGCGCCTTGCGACGGTCGCCGCCGCGCGATACAGCTAGGACTCAGGGGTTGCGGAGCGGGGCCGGACGGGAGCCTGCCCGGCACCGCTGGGAGAGCGCCGATGGACGTCCGCGAGAGACTGGTCACGGCGATCGAGCAGGCGCACTCGCCGGCCGACGCGCTCGCAGCGGCATCCGCGGCCATCGAGGAGGAGCTCGGAGCGGCGGCGTGCAGCATCTTCCTCTCCGAGCACGGCAGTCCGCTGCACCTCGAGCACCACCGGGGCGCGCGCGAGGACGCCGTGCGCGCGCGTCACGCCGCAGACGCGCTCGCCGGGCAGGCGTTCGCCGAGGTCGCGGGCGGCACGGACGGCGGGGCGTCCTACACGGCGCTCGCCGTCCCGATGGCGGCGCGCGGGCGACCGATCGGCGTCATCGTGGTGCAGCGCCCCGGTACCCGGGGGTACGGCCCCGCCGAGGTGCAGACGCTGGTCGGCATCGCCGCCCAGATGGTGGGCGTCGTGGCGAGCGCGCGCTTCATCGCCCGCGTCGAGCGCGTGGCCGGGCGCGGCGAGCTCAGCTACGCGCCGCCGGCCTCGAAGCCGCCGACCCCGAGCACCACCGAGCGGGTGCTCTCCGGCATCGCAGCCTCGCCGGGCGTCGCGATCGGCGCGGCGGTCTTCCGCCGGGCCTTCCCCCACGAGCTCGTGCGCCAGGACACGAGCTACCGCGGGGCGAGGCGCGAGGAGGAGCGCGTGCGCGAGGCCTTCGCCAAGACGCGCGACGACCTGCACCAAACCCAGACCGTGGCCGCCGCGACCGTGGGCGAGGAGCAAGCGCTCATCTTCAGCGCCCACCTCATGCTGCTCGGCGATCCGGTGCTCGAGAGCTGGATCGCCGACGCCATCGCCTCGGGGCAGACCGCGTCGGTCGCCATCGACGCCGCGCTCGACGAGTTCATGCGCCGGCTGCGCGAGGTGCGCGACCCCTACCTGCAGGAGCGCGTGGACGACGTCGAGGACCTGCGCACGCGGCTGCTCGGGCACCTGCTCGCCTTCCAGACGCCCGAGTCGCTCCACGCCCAGGTGGTGGTCAGCCCGCGCGCCACGCCGTCGCTCGTCATGGAGGCCAGGGCCCAGGGCGCGCTCGGCATCGTGAGCGAGAGCGGCGGGGCGACCTCGCACGGCGTCCTTTTGGCGCGCTCGCTCGGGCTGCCGGCCGTGACCGGTGTCGGCGAGCTCATGACGGCGGTGCCGAGCGGCGCCACGCTCGCCGTCGACGGCGACGCGGGGGTCGTCGTGCTGCGGCCGAGCGCCGCGCGGATCGCCTCCTACCGCGAGCGGCAGAACGCGGCGGAGCGCCGCCGCAGCGAGCTCCGCAGCGCGCGCGGGCGCCCGGTGACCACGGCCGACGGGGTGCGGGTGCACCTGCAGGCCAACATCGCCCTCGGCGGCGACCTCGAGCTCGCGCGCGAGCACGGTGCCGAGGGCATCGGCCTCTACCGCACCGAGTTTCCGTTCATGGTGCGCGAGGGCTACCCGACGCGCGAGGAGCAGGTGCGCATCTACGCCGCCGCGTACCGCGCCTTTCCCGACGGTCCCGTCACGCTGCGCGTGCTCGACCTCGCCGGCGACAAGCTCGTCCCCGCGAGCGGCGCGACCGCCTCGGCGAGCCCCTTCCACGGCTACCGCTCGATCCGCGTGCTGTTCGACGACCCGGACGTGCTGCGCGACCAGGCCCAGGCCTTCGCGCTCGCGGCCGGCGAGCACCCGCTGCGCATCCTCGTGCCCATGGTGACCTCGGTCGAGGACTTCCAGCGCATCAAGACGAGCATCCTCGCGGCCCTCGGCGAGCTGCCCGACGCGGCGCACCGCCCCGCCCCGAAGCTCGGCGCGATGATCGAGGTGCCCGCCGCCGTCGAGCTCGCGGCCGAGCTCGCGGAGGAGGCCGACTTCTTCTCCATCGGCACGAACGACCTCATCCAGTACACCCTGGTCGTCGATCGCGAGGATCCGCGCATGGCCTCGCCGCTCGATCCGTACCACCCGGCCATCCTGCGCATGATCCGGCGCGTGGTCGCCGCCGCCCACGCGGCCGGGCGCGAGGTGGGCGTGTGCGGCGAGATGGCCGGCCGCCCCGACCTCGCGCTCGCGCTCCTCGCGCTCGGCATCGACACCCTGAGCGTCACGCCGCGCGTCATCCCCGAGCTCGCCCACGCGCTCGGCCGCTCGGCGCTCGGGCCGCTCCGGGCGCACATCGGTGAGCTGCTCGCCCTCCGGACCGCGACCGCCCTGCGGGAGGCGCTCGCGCAAGCGTGCGCCGGGGCCAGCCCCTCGCGCCCAGCTGCCTCGTAGAGCCGACTGCCCCAGGCGCTACTGCTTCGGGCCACTCACCGGCGGCCGTGCCGGGAACTTCGCGTCGCGCAGCTTCACGATGGCCTCGCGCAGGGTCACGAGCTGCTCGGGCGCCGGCGTGCCGTCCGACCAGGTGGCGAGCGCGAGCTTGCCGCCGTAGTCGAGCGCGACGGCGTAGGTGAAGGCGTCGGGCACGGCAGGACCCTTGACCGGGGCGAAGGTCGACGGCCGCGCCGCCTCGAGGGCCTGCGTGATGGCGGCGATCTCGGCGGCGGTCACGTCCTTCGTCTCGGGCGAGCCGCCGCGCAAGCCCGAGTAGGTCGCGGTCCGCTTGTTCGTGTCGAGCACGAAGGTCATGTGCAGGCCCGCGATGCCGCCCGTCTGGTTGTACGTGAGGAGGTACGGGCCCTCGAGCTTGTCCGGGACGGCACCGCTCGCAGCAGTCGTGGGCGTCGGAGCGGCGGTCGGCTGCACCGTGCCGGGCGCCGTGGCCGTGGGGGCCGCGCCGGTGCCGGTCGGCGGCGGCGCGGTGGGGTGGCCGCTCGACGGCGGGTGGCCTCCGGGCGGGGGCGTCTCGTGGCACGCGCCGAGCGCGGCGGCGCAGAGCAAGAGCAGCGTCTTCGGGAGCATCGGCGCGGAGCATAGCGCAGCCGGGCGCCCGGGTGCTCGCGCGGCGGTGGCGAGGCGCGGATCGAGTGGCCCTGGACCGTTGCCGAGAAGCAGGCGGCATCAGGACGAGCCGACAATCCGCGGCGGATTTCGAGGGCCCGCAACCGAGCCAACGACGGAAGTCCCCGACTGGGACCACCCCCTCTCCTCCGGGAGAGGGGGCCGGGGGGTGAGGGGAAAAGTCAGGTCCGGATGCCGCCTGCTCAGAGGCCAAGGCTCCAGCGCTCGCTCGGGCTCAACCTCGTCCCCTCGATCACAGACTTCACAACGACCGGTTCGCACGCCAGGTGCTGCTCAGGCTCTCACTCGCCGCAGCGGCCGCCCGGGCAGTGCGCGACCACCGTCGTCACGTCGCGGCTCGCGACCGAGTCGATGTGGTCGTGCAAGAGGCCGAGCTCGAAGCACGCGTCCGAGTAGCCCGCCGCGCAGCTGCGCGTGAAGAGCAGCTCCGCGACCGCGCGCTCGGCGGGCTCCGTCGCGCTCGCGCGCTTGACGAGACCGAGCCAGTAGCAGGCCTCGGCGCTGCCCTGCTGGCAGATCGCGTCGAAGCGCCGGGTGGTGGCCACGAGCGCCTCGTTCGTCGTGCCCTCCAAGAGCTCGAGGCGCCCGAGGTTCACGCAGCCGCACAGGTTGCCCTGCTCGCACGCCCAGCCGAAGAGCGTCGCGGCCCGTGCCCGATCCATCGGGGCACCGCGACCGACCTCGTACATCACGCCGAGCACGCTGCAGGCGCGCGCGTCGCCGGTCTCGCAGGTGGCGGCGAGCTCCGCCGGGGCGCCCTCGGGCAGGGGCGCGCGCTGCGCGCGAACGGAGTCCTCGGCGCAGAGCTGCGTCGGGTGGCTGCGATCCCAGTCGTGCGAGCCGTGCGCCGCCATCCGCCCGGACCACGCGGACGAGCACGCGGTCGTGCCGGACACGGTGGCGAGGAGCGCGACGGCACCGAAGGTGGAAAGCCAGGTCGTGGTCTCGCGGGGCGCGTTCATGTCGCTACCAACGGCCGAGCGGCCCGGGACTTGAGCGAAAAGATCGGGCCGCGCCGCAAGGAGCCGTCAGGGGTAGGCGCGATGGATGGCGATGGGCTCGCCGGACGCGCTCCGCAGCACGAACGAGAGGGTCGCGCCGGGCTCGGCGTCGGTGACGAAGCTGCCGCTGCCGGGCGGCGCGAGGAAGGGAGCGAGCACGCCCTGCCCGAGCACGTCGAGCCAGCCCTCGTGGTAGACGAGCTGCCCGCCGACGGGCGTGATGGCCGTCGCCGGCACGAGGCCGAGCGCGTCCACGAACGCCGCCGTGGCGGACTTCGAGCCCGTGGCGCTCGCGAGGACGACGGCGACGCCGCCCGCATCGACCAGGGCGGCGAGCGGAGCCGCCCACGCGCCGCCCGGCGACGAAGCGAGCCCGGAGAGCACCGTCTGGTGATGCACGAGCACGGCGTCGCAGGTGGAGTTCGCCACGCACGAGGCGAGGGCGTCGGCGTCCGCGAGGTGCTCGATCACGAGTCCGCGCCCGCGGGCGGCGGCCTCCGCGGCGAGGATCGCGTCGACCCGCGCGGTCGCGAGAGCGCTGGCGTGCTTGCGGTAGTCGACGAGGCGCACCGGGTCGTGGGCGGTCATGAACACCGCGTTGCCGAGCAGCACCGCGGACGGCGAGGCGAGCGCCACCTGCCGGTAGTCGACGCCGAGCACGATGGCGTGACCCACGGGCTCGCCCGTGCAGCTACCCTCCACGCACACCTCGGTCGGGCAGGCGTGGCCGCAGGCGCCGCAGTGGAGCGGGCTCGTCCCGAGATCGACGCAGGCGCCGTCGCACACCGCGAGGGGCGAGGGGCACGCATCCGCGCCGCCCTCGGAGGCTCCTGCGCCACCCGTACCGAGCACGGAGCCGCCGGCGCCCCCGGCCGTCGTGGCGCCGGAGCCCCCCTGCCCACCCGACGCGGCCACGGTCTCGACGGGCACGCACACCTGGTCGACCGGCGCGAGGCCGGCGGCGCACTCGCCACCCACCAGCGGATCGCAGCCCGCGGACAGGCACAGGGCCGCCGCGACCGTCGCGCGGCGCGTGAGGTCATTCATCGCCTGCCTCGCTGCGCTCGAGGATGTGGAGCTCGACCCGCCGGTTCTTCCGGCGCGCGAGCTCCGTCTGGCCCTCGGCCTCGGGCCGGGTCTCGCCGAAGCCCTCGACGACCAGTCGCGCGTCGGAGACGCCCGTCCGCACGATGAGCTCGCGCACGCTCTGGCCGCGTGCGACCGAGAGGCGCTGGTTGTAGCTCTCCTCGCCCGTGTCGTCGGCGTGCCCCTGGATGCGCACGAGCGCGTACTGGGGGTTGTCGCGCAGGAGGCGCCCGACCCGCGCGAGCAAGGGCCAGCTCCGCACCTCGACCGCCGCCCCGTTCACCGCGAAGTGCACGCGCTCGTCGAGCACGATCTCGCTGCCCACGACGCGCACCTCGCGCTCGTCCGGGCAGCCGTCCGTGTCGGCGTAGCCGTTCACGGTCTCCTCGTCGGCCGGGCAGAGGTCGTCGAGCTCGACCTCGCCCTCGCCGTCCGCGTCGCGCGCCCGCGCCGGGGCGGGCGGGACGCTCGCCACGCGGTGCTCGGGCTCGGTCGACTCCGGCGCGGACGCGGGCGTCGGAGCAGGGGACGCGAACGCGACGTGGATCCCGAACAGCGCGACGCGCCCGTCCGCGGGGCGCACCGAGTCGTTCGGCTCGACGATGTGCACGTACCCGGCGAAGGGGCCCACGAGGAGCGGGCCGGTGTCGAGGTCGTAACCGAGCCGCGCGTCGAGGGCCGGCCGGGACGAGCCGCCGGTCACGGCGAGGCCGCCCCCGCCCCCTAGCCACAGGCCATGGGCCTCCGCGAGGC
The DNA here is from genome assembly GCA_016212965.1 of Myxococcales bacterium. Classification (GTDB taxonomy): domain Bacteria; phylum Myxococcota_A; class Polyangia; order Polyangiales; family Polyangiaceae; genus JACRDA01. The sequence continues at coordinate 42,506 of JACRDA010000497.1, read as the reverse complement.
CGGGGTCGCTCGGCTGGCCGAAGGGATGCACCCGCACGCCGGGCAGCAGCAGGAACGCGGCACCCGCGCCCGTGGGGGCGAGCCCGGCCTCGTCGACGGCGCCGTCCGACAGGCCCACCGCCCCGAGCGCCGCCTCGAAGCCGACGCGCCCCGCCACCGTGAGCTCGGGCGCGACGAGGCCGGCACCGCCCCAGCCGAACTGCGACGACTTCGGCTCGCCGACCATGCGAGCCGCCGCCCCTTCGGCGTGAAACCCGTAACCGAGCTGCGCGCGCGCGGCCCCCGCGCCGAGCATCACCGCGGCAAACGAAGCGGCGCACGCGACGCGCGACGCGCGGCGGTCGTGGCGGGGGCGGGGGCGGAGACGGACGGCTTTCATGAGGGCTCCTCCCTCACGAACGGCCGCCGCCGGCCGACCTTGAGGGGAATCGCGCCTCTTCAGCCGGCGTCGGTCACGCGACTGCGCAGGGTGGCGACCGCCTGACCGACGAGCTGGCTGATGCGCGACTCGCTCACGCCGAGCAGGTTGCCGATCTCGCGCAGCGTGAGCTCGTCGCCGTAGTAGAGCTCGAGCACGCGACGCAGGCGCTCGGGCAGGGCCGCCAAGGCGACCTCGATCGCGGCGCGCGACTCGCGCTCGATCACGTGCTCGTCGGGGCGCGCGTCGAAGGCCGGAGCCGCCACCTGGTCGGCCCCGTCGACCCAGGCGACGGTCTGCGCCGAGGCGAGCTCGCGGCGGCAGGCGTGGTACTCGTCGAGGCCGAGACCGAGGTAGTCGGCCACCTCGACGTCGTCGGGCGGACGGCCGAGCCCCGTCCAGAGCCGCGCGCTCGCGAGCTCCATCTCGCGCGCGCGGCGCCGCTGCCGCCGCGTCAACGGATCGGCCCGGCGGAGCTCGTCGACCATGGCGCCGCGCATGCAGACGAGAGCGTACGGCTCGAACCCCGCGAGCGTGCGCGACGGCCAGCGCCGGTGCGCCTCCACGAGCCCGAGGAAGCCGGCGCCCACGAGATCGTCCGGACTCGTCCGGCTCGACGGGCGCGACCCCGCGAGCCGCGCCGCCATGCGGCGCAGCACCGGGACGAAGCGCGCGGCGACCTCGCGCGGCAGGGCGCGCTCGGACCGCGCTCCCTCCCAGGCCATCGGCTCGAGCGCCTCGACGACGCGGTGGATCCGCAGGGCCGCCTCCTCGCGGAGATCCTCGAAGCCGAGCGCGATCCCACGCTCGCTCGCGCCACGGTCGGCGCGCAGCCACACGACTCGGGCCGGTGCCGCGAGCGACCCGTCGGGTAGCTCCACCCGGAGCTCCACGCGAGCCCCCATCGGCACGTCGGCACGCGCGTCCGCCGGGACACATAGAAACGCTCCGCCCACGGACAGGTTCTCGACGCGTCCAGCGAGCACCGCGTCTCCGAGCCGCAGCTCGGCCGCGAGCGCCACCGCCGCGCGGGGGACGAAGCGCGCTTCGAGTGGCTTGCGGCGCTCGGGGCCGCCCTGGTCGCTCGTGGACATCGGTCAGACCCGGGGGGTGCTGCTCACGGGGGCGGTGTCGTCCGCGGCCGTCTTCGTGATGGCCTCGACGAGCTCCTGGGCCGTCCACGGCTTCGCGAGGAAGCAGGTGGGCGCGTCGCCGAGCCGCGACCAGTCCGGCGCCGCATCGGTGAAGCCGGTCGTGAGCACGACGCGCAGGTCCGGTTGCACGGCGAGCAGGCGCTCGGCGAGGTCGAGGCCCGTCATGTCGGGCAGGCGGAGATCGGTCACGAGGACGTGGAAGGGCTCGGCGGCGCTGCGCGCGCGCGCGAGCGCGGCCGCGCCGTCGGCCGCGACCGTCGGCTCCCAGCCCGCCCGCGCGAGGATCCGCTCGACGAGCCGTCGGAGGTCCGGCTCGTCCTCGACGGCCAGGACGCGGAGCCTCGCCGGCTGCGGCGGCCGCGCCGTGCGAGGGGCGGGCTTCGAGACCGACACCCCCTCCGGCGCCAGCGGCAGGAAGATCGTGAAGCACGTGCCTCGGCCGGGCTCGCTCTCGGCGCTCACGAGGCCCTCGTGCTGGTGCACGATCCCGTGCACGGCGGCGAGGCCGAGCCCGGTGCCCCGACCGGGCTCCTTGGTCGTGAAGAAGGGCTCGAACGCGAGCGCAAGCGTCTCGGCGTCCATGCCGGTGCCGGTGTCGACGACGGTCAGCACCACGACCTGACCCGCGAGGCGCTCGGGCAGCTCCGCGCACCGGCCCGGCGGCACGTGACCGCGGCGCGCGGAGAGCACGAGCCGTCCGCCCGCCGGCATGGCGTCGCGGGCGTTGAGCGCGAGGTTCATGAGCACCTGCTCGAGCTGGGCGCGGTCGCCGAGGACGACGCAGCTCTCGTCGGCGACCGCGACCTCGACGGCGACGCTCGCGCCCACCACGTGCACGAGCAGGCGCGCGACGTCGCGCACGACGTCGCGCACGTCCAGCCGATCCATGCGGAAAACCTGCTGCCGCGAGAACGCCAGGAGCTGGCGCGTGAGCTCCGCGGCGCGGCGGCCGGCGTGAAGAATCGCAAGGCTGGCCTCGCTGCGCTCCTCGGCCGTCTCCGCCTCGGTGCTCGCGGCACCCAGGATGACCCCGAGCAGGTTGTTGAAGTCGTGCGCCACCCCGGCCGTGAGCCGCGCGACCGCCTCCATGCGCTGCGCCGCCTGGAACTGCTGCTCGAGCCGCCGCTTCTCGGTCACGTCGCGAACGACGTGCACGAGCTCCGGCTTGCCCTGGGCGTCGCGGAGCGGAGCGCAGGTCACGTCGAGCCACCGGCCGAGGTGCGGCTCGTGGAGGCGAAAGCTGTGGCATTGGCCGGCCGCGAGCACCTCGCGCCCGGGACACCCCGACACGGGGCCGTCTGCCAGGCCATGGAAGAGCTCGTGACAGTGCCGGCCGAGCACGGACGCCTCGTCGCCCGCGAGCAGCGTCAGCGCCGCGCGGTTCGCGTGCCGGATGCGAAAGCCCGCATCGTGGATCGTCACGGCGTCGCCCATCGAGTCGAAGGTCTGCTGCCAGTAGCGCCGCGCCACCTCGATCTCGTGGTTCGAGGCCTGAAGCTCGCGGACCGCGCGGCGGTGCTCGCTCGCGTCATGGATGAAATGGACCGTCCGCCCGGTCCGGCCGAGCGGCTGGACGCTCACCTCGACCTCGAAACGCGAGCCGTCCCGGCGCCGATGGCGCGCCTCGAAACGCGCGCAGCCCGCACACGACCAGGCTTGGGGCGCGGGGATCGGCGTCGGCGTGTCGCCACCGTCGAGCAACGACGCGGGCTGGCCCACGAGCTCGTCGCGGCCGTAGCCCGACATGGCGCAGTAGGTGTCGTTCACCTCGACCAGGCGGGAGACGCCGTCCACGACCTCCACGAGCCATACGCCGATCACGGCCGTCTGGAGGATGGCGCGGTGTAGCTCCTCGGCGCGCATCCGCGCGCTCACGTCCTTGGCGATGACGAGCGCGACGGAGCTCGCGCCCGGCCCGTCGCGGAACGGCGCCACCGTCGAGTCGAGCCACACCGGGCCGCCGGGAAGGCGTACCTCGTCGACGCCCTGTACGCTCTGCCCGGTCGCAAGCACGTGCTCGATCGACCGCACCATCACGTCGGCGCGCTCGGCGCCGAGGAGCTCCGCGAGCGGGCGACCCGCCAGCTGCTCCGGCACGCTGTCGAGGAGCCGCGCAGCCGCGGCATTGACGAAGCGCAGGACGCCGCCGCGCTCGACCAGCGCCACCGCACGGTCGGGCGAGCCGGCGAGCGCCCGACCGAGGAGCTCGTAGGCCCGGGAATCGAGTGCCGAGGCGAGGACCGGCGCCCCGCCGGCGGCTACGCCGACGGTCGGCGACGCAAGACCGGACGGATCGCCACCCGAGGTGTCGTGCCTGTCGTCCAATGGCCCCCTGTGTGTGCCACGCGCAACCGGCGCCGTGGCGATTGGCAAGTTAGCACGGTGGCGGTGCGGAGTCAGGCGCGGTCGCTCGTCGCAATCGACGCATGCAGGCCGGCCCGAGTGGTATGCTCGGCCCGATTCGCGTGTCGCAGCCACGACGCGCACGCCCGTATGCCCGAACCGGCGCCTCCATCGCTCAGCGTGCCACGCGACCCAGGTGCGACGAGCGGGCTGCCTCGCGGCCTCGTCGACAGCCTGCTCGAGGGCTGCCAGATCATCGGCCCCGACTTCCGCTACCTTTACGTCAACGACGCGACGACCCTCCACGGAAGGACGACACGCGCGGCGCTCCTCGGCCGCACCATGATGGAGTGCTACCCGGGGATCGAGCAGACGGCGATGTTCGCGGAGCTCCGGGCCTGCCTCGGCGACGGCGTGCCTCGCCGCCTCGACAACGACTTCGTCTTCCCGGACGGCTCGCGCGGCACCTTCGAGCTCCGCTTCGTGCCCGTTCCGGACGGGGTGGCCATCCTGTCCGTCGAGCTGACCGCCACACGGCGCGCCGACGCGCGCATCGAGCACCTGAACGCCGTCCTCCGGGCGATCCGCAACGTCAACCAACTCATCGCACGCGAGCACGACTCCCCGGAGCTGCTCGCCCGCGCGGCGGAGCTCATGGTCGAGTCCCGGGGCTTCGCGACGTGCGCGATCGTGCGGCAGCGCGGGACAAGCCTCGAGCTCGCCGCCGAGGCCGGCGAGGTCGAGAAGCTCGAGCGCATCGCGCGCGTGCTCGGGCGGGGCGAGGTGCCGGCGTGCCTCCACGCCGCACTTCGCGACGCTGCCGTGATCTGCCGGCGACCCGCGACGGACTGCCCCGCGTGCCCCGTGAGCGAGGGCTTCCCGGCCGACCGCAGTACCCTGGTGGCGCGCCTCGAGTGCGACGGCGCGGTGTACGGCGCTCTGCTCGTCTCGATGGCGGAGTCGCTCGCGACCGACGAGGAGACGAGCCTGCTCGCCGAGGTCGCGCAAGATCTTGCGTTCGCGCTCCGCTCCCGCGATCTGCGGCGCGCGGAGTGGCGCACCCAGCTCGCCCTGCGCGACAGCGAGCGGCGCTACCGCGCGCTCTTCGAGAGTATGACCGAGGGGCTCGCCTACTGCCGCGTCATCGAGGAGGACGGGCGCACGGTCGACTTCGAGTACCTCGAGGTCAACCCGGCGTTCGAGCGCCAGACCGGGCTCCGCGACGCGGCCGGCAAGCGCGTGTCGGAGCTCATCCCCGGCATCCGCGCGTCGGATCCGGAGCTCTTCGAGATCTACGGGCGCGTGGCGCGCTCCGGACGCGCCGAGCACTTCGAGCACCGGGTCGCGGCGCTCGGGCAGTGGTTCGAGGTCTCGGCGTACTGCCCGAGCCCGGGCCACTTCGTCGCGGTCTTCGACGTCGTCACCGCACGCAAGGCCGCCGAGCAGGAGCGCGCGCGCCACGCCGAGCGCATGGCCGCGCTGGCGCGGGCCATCCAGGACCTGTCGCGGGCGCGCTCGACGGCGGCCGTCGGGGACGTCGTGCGCCAGGCGGCACGCACCCTCGTCGGCGCCGACGGCGCAACCTTCGTCGTGGCGGAGGGAGCGCTCTGTCACTACCTCGACGAGGACGCCGTGGCGCCGCTCTGGAAGGGGCGAAAGTTCCCGCTGTCCGCGTGCATCTCGGGCTGGGCCATGCTGCGGCAGGAGCAGGTGGCCATCGAGCGCGTTCGGGACGACGACCGCATCCCGCAGGACGCCTACCGCGGGACCTTCGTCGAGAGCCTCGTGATGACACCCGTGCGCGCGGACGGGCCGCTCGCGGCGATCGGCGTCTACTGGGCCGCCGAGCACCCGGCGACCGAAGAGGAGCTCGGGGTGCTGCAGGCCCTCGCCGACTCCACCGCCGTCGCCATGGAGAACGTGCGCGTGCTCGCCGAGCTCGAAGAGAGCCGGGCGCGCGCGCGCGCGCTCTACGATCACCTGCCGAGCGCCACCTTCGTCTGGGAGCACCGCGACGGTGAGCTCGTCCTCGCCGACTGGAACGAGGCCGCGCGGGCCACGCTCGAGCCCGTGTCGGCCGCCGGGCGCGTGGCAGCGGGTGGCGAGCTCGCGCGCCTCGGTCCGTCGCTCGCGGCCGACGTCGCCGCCTGCCTCGAGGCGCGCGCCACGGTCCGGCGCGAGGTCGAGTGCCGCCTGCCGGGCGCGGATGGCACGCGCAACCTCATCCTCAGCTACGGGCTCGTTCCGGGCGCGCTCGTGGTGCTGCACGCCGAGGATGTGACCGCGGAGCGCCGCGCCCAGGAACGCCTCGCGCAGGCGCAGCAGCTCGACGGCATCGGTCACCTCGCGGGCGGCGTGGCGCACGACTTCAACAACCTCTTGGCCGTGATCCTGACGAACGCGGGCTTCGCGCTCGACGGCGTGGAGCAGGGCCACCCGGCGCGCGAGGACGTCCTCGAGATCCAGCGCGCCGCCGAGCGCGCATCCGCCCTGACGCGCCAGCTCCTCGCCTTCAGCCGCAAGCAGGTGCTGCAGCCGGTACCGCTGCTCTTGCCCGAGGTCATCGAGGGCTGCCGGGCCATGCTCGGCCGACTCGCCGGCGAGCACGTGGAGCTCGTCGTCACGTGCGCGCCCGACACCGGGCGCGTCGAGGCCGATCGCGGGCAGCTCGAGCAGGTGCTCATGAACCTGGCGGTCAACGCGCGCGACGCCATGCCGAGCGGCGGCACCCTGACCATCGAGACGGCGAACGTCGAGCTCGACGAGCGCGACCCCCTGCGTCCCGCCCGCGCCCGGAGCGGGCGCTTCGTCCGGCTCGCGGTCGGCGACACGGGCCGCGGCATGACGCCGGCCGTGCGCGAGCGGGCCTTCGAGCCGTTCTTCACGACGAAGGACAAGGGCAAGGGCACCGGCCTCGGCCTTTCGAGCGTCTACGGCATCGTCACGCAGAGCGGCGGCAGCGTGGACCTGTGGACCGAGCCCGGCGTCGGCGCGCGCGTCGAGATCTTCCTGCCGCGCACCGACGCGCTCGCGCTCGCGGCCGCGACCGCGCCCGGCGCGGACCTGCCGCGCGGCAGCGACAGGGCGAGGGGCACCGAGACCGTGCTCGTCGTCGAGGACGAAGAGGGCGTCCGGCGCGCAGCCGTGCGCATCCTGCGCGGTGCCGGGTACCACGTGCTGGCGGCGGCGAACGGCGGCGAGGCCATCCTCCTGTGCGAGCGCCATCGCGGGGCGATCCGCCTCCTCGTCACCGACGTGATGATGCCGCTCATGAGCGGCCCCGAGCTCGCCGGTCGCCTGGCGACGGTCGTCCCGAACCTGCGCATCCTCTTCGTGTCGGGCTACGCCGACGACACCCTGACCGAGTGGGGCGCGCTCGGCCCGGGGGCGCACTTCATCCCGAAGCCCTTCTCGGCCGAAGCGCTGGCGCAGAAGGTGCGCGCAGTGCTCGACGCTTGAGACTGCTCGGGTATCCTACGAGGATGTCCGCGCCGTTTGCCGCGACCGTGAACGAGTGACATACTCGCGGCCAACCGTTCGGAAGGGTGAGGGCGATGCCGGAGCTGGGAGAGGGTGCGGCGCCGGGCGCTGCGGACGACAAGGTGGTTTCCGCGAGGTCGCCGGCGCGCATCCTCGTGGTCGACGACGATCCGGCCATGCTCAAGGCCACGGCGCGCGCGCTCGGGCAGCCCGACTGGACGGTCGACGCGTGCGAGACCGCGGCGGACGCGCTCGGCCTGCTCATGCGCCGCAACTACGCGGTCGTGGTGGCGGACTACGCCATGCCCGGCATGAACGGCATCGAGCTTTGCCGGCACGTGCGCGAGGTCTCGGCGGACACTGCTTGCGTCCTCGTGACCGGCCACGCCGACCTCAGCGTGGCGGCCGAGGCGATCAACCGCGCGAACGTCTTCCGCTTCCTCACGAAGCCGTGGGAGCGCTCGGACCTCCGGGCCGCGGTGAAGGACGCGGCCGAGCAGTACCGGATGCGGCTCGAGCACCGCCGCTTCTCCGCCCTGCTGGCCGACCGCAACGTCGAGCTCCAAGACCTGACGCGCGTGCTCGACGCCGAGGTCCAGGGGCGCACGACGGCGCTCTTGCTCGGCCTCATCAACGCCCTCGATTTTCGCGACACCGAGACGCAGGGGCACTCGCGCCGCGTCGCGCTCTACGCGCGCCGGCACGCCGAGCAGCTCGCCCTCGAGCCGCGCCTCGTGCTCGAGATCGAGCGCGGGGCGCTGCTCCACGACGTCGGCAAGATCGGCGTCAGCGACACCATCTTGTTGAAGCCCGGCAAGCTGACCGACGAAGAGTGGGTCGAGATGCGCAAGCACTCCCTGCACGGCTACCACATCCTCGCCGGCGTCGATTTCCTGGGCGGCGCGCGGGACATGGTGCGCTCGCACCACGAGCGCTTCGACGGCAAGGGCTACCCCGACGGGCTCGCGGGCAGCGCCATCCCGCTCGGCGCGCGCATCTTCGGCGTCATCGACACCTACGACGCCATGACGACGGACCGACCGTACCGCAAGGCGCTGTCGGCCGAGGCGGCGCGCGCCGAGATCGAGAAATCGCGCGGCACCCAGCTCGATCCGGCCTGCGCCGACGCCTTCCTCGCGATCCCCCAAGGCGAGCTCGACGCGCTGCGCGACCTCGTCGCGGCGAGCCCGACCGCCGGGCTCGACTGAGGAGCCGCCCGAGAGCGTCACCGCGCCGACCCGTGGCCCCAGCAGGCGAGCCGCGTTCACTGCGGGTGCGCCCCAGCCTCGGTTGCATCGTGTGCGCCGGCCGCATGCTCGGCATCCGCGCTGCACGGCAGCGAGAAGGTCACGGTCGTCCCCTCGCCCCAGGTGCTCGAAGCCGAGATCCGGCCGCCGTGCGCCTCGACGATGCCGCGGCTCAGGTACAAGCCGAGCCCCAGGCCCGCAACGCCTGCGTGCGCACGGGCGTACGGCTGGAAGAGGTGCGCCATGCGCTCCGGCGGGATACCGGAGCCGCGATCTTCCACCGAAACGAGCACGCCGGAGGCCGTGCGCTCGAGGCGGACGCGGATCGCGCCGCCCGCTTCGGAGAACTTCGCGGCGTTTCCGATGAGGTTGTCGAGCACCTGTCGCAGGCGCACCCCGTCCCAGCGCCCCGCCACGCCCGGCTCACCGAGCTCCGTGACGAGCCGGTCGCCGACGATCGCCCGGTGCTCCGCGACCGCATCGCGAACGATCTCGACGAGATCGCAGGGCATGCACCGCAACGTGAAGCGCTGTGTCTCCATCGCCGCTGCGTCGCGCAGGTCCTCGAGCAGGCGGCCGAAGCGAACGGTCTCGTCGAGAATGAACGAGGCGTGCGCGCTCGCCTGCGGCGAGGCGGCCCGGGTGAGGAGCGCCTCGGCGTTCAGCCGCACACAGCTCAGGATGTTCCCGAGCTCGTGGCACACGGCGCTCGTGTGCTGCTCGCGCCGCAGCCGCGCCTGCTCGAGCTCGGCGTTCTGGCGCGCGAGCTCCTCCCGCAACTCGACCTCGGCCGTCACGTCACGCAGCGACTCGATGACGGCCACGATTTCCCCGCGGGCATCACGGACCGGTGCGGCGGCAACCTCGACGACACGCCGGCGGCCCTCGGCATCGAGGTGCACGTGCGTCACCGCGCAGGGGCGCCGGTTCTGCAATACTGCCTCGAGCGGGCACGTGGCCCCGTCGGCCCAGCACGGCACCTCGGACCGGTGGCTCACGACGTGGCACCGCCGCCCGACCACCTCGGCTTCCGTGTGTCCGGTCTGCTCGACGAACGCTTGGTTGGCGGCAAGGATCTCGTAGCGCGGCCCGATCGCCAGGAGCGGCTCGGCGACCGCGTCCATGCAGGCCCGGTGTGCCCTGAGCCACGCCGGCCCCCCCACCTCGTGTCCATCGCTCATGGCAGCTTTGCGTCGGCCCTCCTTTACCACACAGCAGGGAGGCAGCGGCGTGTGCCGCTGCGGTGGCGAGCAAGATACCGTGTTCGCACGGAACACGGTCGCCGGCTAGGTGTGGTGCTCGGGCCGCCGCCGCGACCGGCCGCCGCGAACCCTCGCGCCGGTGCCGTTCGCCGCGGTCACAAGAGCCCGGCGAGTTCGGCGCGCCTCACCGCCTCGAGCCGACTGTGAGCGTCGAGCTTACGCAGCACGTTTTGCACGTGGTTGGTGACGGTGACTGGTGCGATGCCGAGCGTGACGGCGATCGCCGCCGTCGAGCTGCCCTTCGCCACGAGCCGCAGGACGGCGAGCTCCTGGGCCGTCAGACGCGCGGTCTGGACGGGCGAGCGGCGTACGGCGAGCACGTTCGCGGCGTCGGCGGCGGCGAGACCGGTCGACGACACGACGAAGTCGCGCACCAGCACCTCGAGGCGCTTCCTGAGGTCGACGTTGCGCAGCACGTGGACCGACCACGACCGCGCCGCGCCGCGCGCTCCCACGAGCAGCACGGAGCAGTTGCACCAGCGCATGCCGGCCGCGGTCCTGACTTGCAGGTCGAAGTTGCCGATCGGCCGGCGCGCGCCAGCGGCCTGCAGCACGCAGCACTCCGGTGAGCACACGGGACCGCACTCGTCCACGCCGCCGACGAGCGGCCCGCAAACCTCGCCCAGCGCTTTCACCGCGGGCACGCCGAAGAGCGCAGCACAGGCGTCGTTCCAGGCGACGACGATGCCCTGGGCGTCGATCGCGAAGGCCGCGTCCGCCGTGCTCGCTACCAGCTCTTGAACCTGTCCGACGCGCATGTCCCTGCCGTGTGTGCACTGAAATCCGCCAGCTTCCCCAGTACAGGAGCCGTCTCGTTCCGGCGAGACGAATCAGCAAAATGACGGGAACACATCATGGCGACCGGCGCTGCCCTGCGGCACTCTGGGCGGAATGCGCGACGGCCGCTGCGAGGGTGGGAAGCGACGTCGGAGCAATGGACGCATGACTGGCACCATCTTCGCGAGCACGGAACCGCGGCGATCGCTCGGCGCGGCGGGCTCGGCGCGCGCCTGAACAACAAGAAGACGGATGAAGGGCGATCGTCGCGCCGTCGGGCAGGCGACGTTCGTTGGAGGTCTACATGTCGAGTTGGTTTGCTCGTTTCACTGGCCGCTCCTCAGGGCGCGCGCACCACGGTGGCCTCGCGCTCGTGGCTGCGGCGCTCGCGGGTTGCTCGACCGACCCGAGCGCGGGGTCCGTCGGCGGCGCGTGCGTCGACGGCGCCTGCGACACGGGGCTCACGTGCCTTTCCGACCTCTGCGTCGACGCCAGCAGCCTCGAGCCACCCCCGCCCGCAGAGGTGGAGCTCGCGAAGATCGTGTCCCTGGCGGTGAAGGACAACCAGGACAACGTGGCGACGAGCTTCGCCCAGCACCACCCGGTCACCGTGCACCTCTGGCTGCTCCCGGAGCACGGCAACCACCAGCACACGATCCAGGTCGGCCTCATCGAGGCGCTCGAGCCGGGGCAGGACGAGAGCACGCAGCACACCTGCCAGCTCGGGAGTTTCGAGGTCGAGCTCCTCGCCTCGGACCAGGCCGTTCCGGCACCCGTCGAGTTCAGCCACAAGTTCATCATCCCCAACGACTGCCTGCGGGAGGGCGACGCCGTCCAGACGTTCAACGTCTGGGTCGCCATCGACCCCACGCACGCCGAGGAGGGCGACCACGCCGGCATCCCCGAGAGCTCGCACAACACGCAGTTCTTCGACGTCAACCTCACCGACACCGAGGGCGAGAATCGGAACGCGGAGTGCTACCTCGATCTCGCCGGCCAGACCGGCCAAGGCTGCATCGTCGACCTCGAGGTGCACGCGAGCCCCGGCCTCGACGTCGAGTTCGAGGAGTTCGAGCTCGAGACCGAGATCGGCGTGGTGCCGCGCCAGGGCAGCTACGCCTGCGACGACGGCGTGAGCCTCACCGAGGCCGACTGCCTCGCGGCCGGGCAGCTGTGGCAGCTCGCCACCGAGCTGTGCGACACGGATCACGGTGCGCCCGTGCTCGAGGTCGACGGCAGCTTCACGCTCTTCGGGGCGGAGGCCCACGACGGCGTGACGGAAGGTCCCGTGCAGCCCGACGTGCTCGACACCTTCGGCCCCGACGCGAAGCTGCGCATCTTCTACGACTTCTGTCCGGCCGAGAAGGTGGGCGACGCCTACGATTGCGTCGCCGGCGAGAGCTACGTGCCGCTCCTGCTCGCGAGCACGGAGCACGCCGATTTCGTGTGCAGCAACCCGGCCTACACCACCCAGGCCGACTGCGAGAGCCACGCAGGCACCTGGGGGCCGCAGCAGGCACCGCTCGTCCCCTCGGACGACTTCGCGGATCTGCCGGCGGGCGAGCCGCATCACTTCCATCACAAGATCTTCGTGGAGGACGGCACCGCGGCCTGCAGCGCCTACCTCGGAGGCTGGCGCGACTACGGCCTCTTCAACCTGCGCGTGTGCGCCGTGCCGGAGGGCTTCACGGAAGACAGCCACCACGGGGATCACGACGCCAACAACTGCATCGTCAAGCAGGTGCAGCTCATCCCTGGGAGCTTCCCCGAGCAGGGGGCGTCGAACCTGGAGATGGTCAAGGACTGGGGCACCTCGACGGGCAACGACGTCGTCTCGGCCAACCTGGCACTCGGCACCCAGAACTACCTCAACCTCTCCGGCGCCTCGACCAACAATTACGCCGTCGCCAACGTCGGCGGCTGGTTCTCGTTCCCCGTCGTGAACCTCTGGGCCAAGGCCAACGCCAACGTGTCGATCGTCGGCTCGGGCTACGACGCGGGCGTCGAGGTCTTCGGGGTCAAGCTCTGGGGGGTCGCCGACGAGGTGCCCTCGTACCACCAGACCTGGAACGTCAGCTTCCAGCGCGAGTATTGCATGACGTACAACTACGGCGTCGCCGGCCTAGGCTTGAACGTCAAGCTGTGCGCGGGCGGGTCGGCCGGGATCGACGCCGAGGCCACGATCAACGCCGCGACCGGGGCGGGTAATCCTCCCTTCGACCAGTCGACCAAGATCGGCCAGGCCACCCTGACGGTCACGCCCTACGCCCAGATCACCGCGCAGGCGTCGGCCTACGCCGACCTCGCGGCGCTGAAGGGCGGCGCCACCGGCGACATCACGCTCGTGAGTCTGCGCGTGCCGGCCGTGGGCGATCTGAAGTGGGGCCTCGTGTCCGGGCCTTCGCTCGTGGTGACCGGCGCGGCGAGCCTCGACCTCTCCCTCACGTTGCTGCAGGGGAGCATCAACGTCTGGGTGAAGGCCTGGCAGCCGAGCATGTGCGGCTGGTGGCCGTGCAGCGACTGGGCCGACGTGTTCAACAAGAACATCGCCGAGTGGGCTGGCCTCAACTACAGCTACAACCTCTTCAGCCAGAACGCGCAGCTCACCCTGTTCTGAGCTTGGCGAGCATGAAAGCGCGAGCTTCGAGGCAGGCGGCGCGGCGCAAGAGGGCATTCGGCGCCCTGTTGGGCGCGGTCCTCTTGGTGGCCGGGGCGCTCGGTGCCTTCCTGGCGCTGCGCCCCGCCCCCGCGGGCGTCGCCGCCGGTCCGGCGGGGGCTCCGGCCATGCACGGAGCCCTTGGCCTCGAGCTCGACGAGGGCGATCTCCTGGCGTACGAGCTCGAGATCGACACCCTGTTTCGTACCAACCCGAGCGCAGGCCCTTCCGGGGCCGAGGTCGCTGGGCGCCGCCACCTCACCGGCGAGCTGCTCCTCCGGATCGACGTGGTCGCCGAGGAGCCGGCAGGCCGTGCCTACCGCGGCACGGCCCTGCTGCGGCCGGTGCGGCTCACCGAGGACGAGCGCTCGCTCGGTGAGCTCGAGCGAGGTCTCGGGGTTCCGAGCCGCTTCGAGCTCGACCAGCACGGCAGGCTCACGGCCCTCGGCTGCGACGCGGCGCTCGGCCCTGCCGTGCACAACGAGTGGTTGCTCCTGTGGCAGCTGCTCGAGTTCGACCTCGAGGGCAGCGGCGCGGGCGCCGCGAGCTGGCGGGCCGAGGGCACCGACGCGACCGGTACGTACCTGAGCGAGTACCGCCGCCTGCCGGTCGAGGGCGCGCCGCGCCTCGAGCGTCGCCGGCTCGACTACCTGGGGGTCCTCGGCGCCGAGCCGTTGCGCGCCGGCGAGCAGGCGCCGCGCGCGCACATCGTCCACAGCCTCGCCACGGCCACCTTCCATCCGCGCGGCAAGTGGCTCGCCGCGACCGCGGTCCGCGAGCACCTGCGCCTGAAGCGCGGCGGCACGCTGCTCGGCGAGGCGGACACACGTGGCCGGTTGCGCGTCATCGACTTGGCGAGGGCCCGTGCGGCCTTCCACTCGCTCGCCGTGCCGAGCGTCGCGTGGCGCCGCGACAGCGACGCGCTCGAGCCGCTCTCGGCGCTGCCCTACGCGGATCGCCCGCCCGTCGCCGGGCTCGGCGCGCGCGAGCTCGACGGCGTTCTCGGCGACGTCTCGGCGCTCCTCGCCGGCGGCGATCTCCGCGCGGCCACGGAGCTGCTCGTGCAGTACCTGCGCGCGCGGCCCGAGGCGGCGGCCGCGCTGGTCGCCGTGGTCCGCGCGGGCGGCGCCTCCGACGAGTTCTGCCGGCTGGCGTTCTTCGGACTCCAGGCCGCCGGCGGCGCCGAGGCGCACGCGGCGCTCGCGCAGGCGACGCACGATCCGGCGCTGTCCGGCGAGAACCGCTTGCGCGCCGTGGTGGCGCTTTCGTCGGTGCCCGACCCGACGGACGACGTGGCCGAGAGCGTCGTCGCGGCCTCGCGTACCGCCGGTGACGGCGCGGGCGCCGAGGACGTGCGGCGTAGCGCCCACCTCGGCGTCGGGGCGCTCGCCGACAACGCCGCCCTCGGCGCGGTCGGTCGCGAGAAAGTGCATGCGCGGCTCGGTGAGGCGCTCGACGAGGCCCGCGCCCCGTCCGATCTGTCACTGGCGCTCGACGCCATCGGCAACAGCCGCGATGCCCGCTACGCCGCCCGCGTGCGGGAGCACCTGCGTGACGAGAGCGCCATCGTGACGACGGCGGCGTTCCGGACGCTCGCCAAGATGGGCAGCCTGCCGGCCTCGGAGGAGCTCTTCGGCGCCCTCGAGGGCTTCGCGGACCCGGGGGCGCGCGACACCGTGGCCCAGCTCGTGTCGGACAACGTCGCCCAGGTCGAGGTGGACGTCGCAGGGACGATACTCCGGCTCGGGTCCGAGGTGGCGCAGGTGCGTGCGCTCGCCATCCTGCTCCTCGGCTCCGTGGCGAAGGAGGATCCGAGCGCCAGGACTGCGCTGATCGCGCACTACGCCGTGGAGCCACTCACGGCGCTGAGGGCCCTGATCGGCCGGTACGTGACCGCGCTGGAGCTCGCCGGTGCCATGTGACGTGCGCTTCCGGGGGCGCGGCTGGGCTCTCCTGCTCGCGGCGCCTTCCGCGCTCGCGGCGTGTGCACCGCCCGGCGTCCAGCCGACCTCGGAACCGGCTAGCGGCGGCGCGTTCGCCCCGCTCGCCGAGCTCCGCTTCGACGCCGACGGAGAGAGCGACACCTTTCAGGTCGTCCGTCCCCCGGGCACGGACACCCTGGCGCTCCGCGTTCGGCTCGGCACCGAGGCCGCGCTCGGCGGACCCTACTGCCTGCAGCTCGTCGACGTCGTGGCCTCGAACGGCGCGCGCTGGGTGAGCGACGGTGCGTCACCGGACACCTGGGGGCTCGCGTGCCACGACTGCGCGCAGCGGGTGTTCTCCGCAATCGGTGCCGGGCTCTACGTCTTTCCCAACGACGGGGTCGACCTGCCGGCGGAGGTCACCGGCCTCGACGCCCGCGTGGCGCTCCGCGACTGCGCGACGCGCACGCCGCTCGCCCCGAGCGAGGCGGAGCGTGCACGCCTGCGGGCCACCGTGGAGGTGGGCGCCTTCGCGCTCGGCGCAGGCCGCACGCTCGCGGTCTCGGTGTACGTGGCGGCGCCCCTCGCCCTCGCCGACGCCACCTCCCTCGGCGGCGCTCTCCTCGACGAGGGCCTGGCAGCAGCCGCGTCCCACTGGGCGCCCGCCGGCCTCGCCCTGCGCTTCCACGAGCCGGTGCTCGCCGAGGTGCCGCGCACGACCCCCGCCGACGTGGGTGCCGCGGACTCCGGTGCGCTCGACGCCCTCGCGGGGGAGGCTTCCCTCGCGCTCGGCGAGACGGCGGCGGGGGGCGCGACCCTGATCCTCGTGCCTTGCTTGCGCGCCAAGTCGCTCCTCGCCGACGCGCCGAGCGAGGTGGACGGTCACACGCCGCGGATCCCCGGCGGGTTCGCGGCCGACGGCTACGGCGACGCGGTCCTCGTCCGGACGGGTACCTGCGCCGGGCCGCCGCAACCCTACTGGCTCTCGCCAGCGGCCTTCGGCCGGGTCGTCGCCCACGAGCTCGGGCACTACTTGGGCCTCTATCATATAGACACGCCCGATGGCCTGGATCTCCACCTACCGGACGTCTCCTGGGACAACCTGATGCATCACATTCCGTCCTCCGTGGTCGATCCCGGGCTCACGGCGCGACAGGCCCACGTGGCGCTGCACCATCCGCTGGTTCGATGATCCCGCCTGGCAGCACGTCGAGCGGCGCAAGACGCGTCGCCCCGGCCACCACCGCAGGGGACGGTCACACGGCGGGGTTGGCGCAGCGCCACCGGATCGCCTAGCCTCGAGCTCGGTCGAAGGGAGGTCTCATGCACAGGGTTCTGGTCGTGATGTTCGTCGCGGCAGCTTGCTCGTCCGACAAGACCGCCCCACCCGCCGCGAGTGGCGCCCCCAGTAGCGAGGTGCCGGCCGCGAGCGGCCCAGCTCCGCGCCCGCCCCGGCGGACGCCCCCGAGGGGAGGCGAAGTGCCGGCGTGGGTCCCGCTCTACCCGGGCGCCTCGCCCCCCGGCGGCATTGCGAAGGCAGGTCAGGGCCTCTCCTTCGTGCAGACGACCTCCGACGCCCCCGACGCCGTCTTCGCCCACTACGACAAGGCGCTCACCGAGGCGGGGTTCACGGTGAAGGTGACGCGCACGCCGAACGTCCCGAAGGTGCCGGGCTCACTCCAGGCGACCTCGGCCGATCCGAGCCGCAAGCTGACCCTCACCGTCTCGCTGACGGGCAGCGACGGCACGACGAAGCTCCTCTTCATGACGGAGGGGTGAGCGCGCGTGCCGGCCAGCATGTGGCCAGCACCTGCCCTGCACCGTTCGGGCCGAGGTCGGAGGCTCGCGCGCTCGCACCCTGTCCCATGGGTCAGGTCGGCGCGTGCCCGCCGCTCGCTTGCGTTGCCGAACGCGCCCCCCGTAACATGCGAGCTCGATGGGGGCCGAGCGTGACGCCAGCGACGTGGACCTGCGCGGTCTCGTCGACGTCCCGGCCGAATCGCGTGCCACGGGTCGCGCGGCGCATGGCTTGCTCGTTCGGAGTCTCGTCGTCGCGGGTGCCATCTTCGCCGTGGATCTGGCCATTCCGCGCGGCGCCGCCGTGGGCGTTGCGTACGTCGTGACGATCGTCATGCTGGGGGCAAGCCGTGTGCGTTGGCACCCGCTGGCGCAGGCGGGGGTGTGCACGCTGTTCGCCGCGACGGACTCGCTCGTCGGCGCGGCGGGCGCCGCCCTCGACGTGACGTTGCTCAATCGGGGCCTGTCGATCGGCGCGGTGTGGCTCACCGCCGGGCTCGTCGCGCGCCAGCTGCGCCTGCGCAGCGAGCGGCACGCGGCCGAGCGCCGCGGCGCGGAGCTCTTGCGCGGCGCGCTCCAGGCCGCGCCCGACGGCATGTTGCTGGTCGACGGCAGCGGTTGCGTGCGCTTCGCGAACACCGCCGCCACGGCGCTCTTCGCGCGCGGCGCGCTCGACGGTGTACCGGTGGCGGAGCTCATGCGCGAGCGGCGCGGCGAGCTCCTCGTCCCGGTGGCGCCGGCGTCCTGCCCGCGCGGGCGCCCGCTCCTGGTCGTCGGCTTGCGGGAGGGCGCCCGCGAGCTCCCGCTCGAGTGCACGTCGAGCGCGCTCGCGGGCGCGCCGCCGCTGGTCATCGTGGCCATTCGCGACGTGAGCGAGCGACTGAAGTACGAGGAACGGCTGCGCGCGGGCCAGAGGATGGAGGCCATCGGCAAGCTCGCGGGTGGGGTCGCGCACGACTTCAACAACGTGCTCGGCGCCATCATGGCCTACTCGGACTTCGCGCGGAGCAGTCTACCGGCCGGCTCGCCCGCGAGCGACGACCTCGTGGAGATCCAGCAGGCTGCCGCGCGCGCGGCGTCGCTCACGGCTCAGCTCCTGGCATTCTCGCGCCGCCAGGTGATCCAGCCCCGCAGGCTCGATCTGAACGCCGTCGTACGCGACGTCGAGAAGTTGCTGCGGCGCGTCCTCGGCGAGAACGTCGAGCTCGACATGGGCCTCTGCGAGCACCTCTGGGTCGCGGAGATCGATCCGAGCCAGCTCGAGCAGGTGTTGCTCAACCTCGCGGTCAATGCCCGCGATGCCATGCCCAAGGGCGGCAGGCTCACCCTCGAGACCGCCAACGTCACGCTCGACGACGCCTACGCGAGCGTACACCCCGAGGTCGGCCCGGGCGATCACGTGATGCTCGCGGTGAGCGACACGGGCGTCGGGATGACGGAGGCCGTGCGCGTTCGCATCTTCGAGCCGTTCTTCACGACCAAGCCGGTCGGGTCCGGCACCGGCCTCGGTCTCGCGACGGTGTACGGCATCGTGAAGCAGGCCGGGGGACACATCTGGGTGTACAGCGAGCCCGGCGAGGGTACGACGTTCAAGATCTATGTCCCGCGCGCGGTCGGCGACGCCGAGGGGCTGCCGGCGAAGCGGCCGGCGCTCCACGCACCCGGAGGTTCGGAGCGCATCCTGGTCGTCGAGGACGAGCCCGCCCTGCGCAACGTCTTCGTGCGCAGCCTGCGTCAGGCCGGCTACGAGGTGCTCGAGGCCTCGAACGGGGCCGACGCGCTCCTCAAGGTCGCCAGCCTGCAGGGGGAGCTCGACCTGCTGATCACCGACGTCGTGATGCCCCAAATGGGAGGACGCGAGCTCGCGGACAAGCTCAGGGCGCGGCAGCCGTCGCTCCGCGTGCTGTACCTCTCCGGGTACACCGAGAACGCCATCGTCCACCACGGCGTGCTCGACGCGGTGGACTTCCTGCAGAAGCCCTTCGTTCCCAACGAGCTCTTGCGCCGGGTCCGCGACGTGCTCGACCAAACCACCTGAGCGCGCCCGTGGCGCGTGCATCGGGCTGTAACTGGAGAGCCGGCAACACCGCGAGCTTTCTGGGCTGATAGCTGACGGCTAACGGCCAATCGCATCTACCGGGCCTAGAGCACGTCGTCGTCGTCCCGAAAGCCCACCGCCTCGCGCTCGGTCCACGCGCCGAGCTCCGCGCCCTCGACCCAGAGCAGGCCCTCGTCGACCCAGGCGCGAAACCGGGCCACGGACGCGCCGGGCACCCCGGTGCTGCGCCCGGTGGCGAGGTCGAAATCCCAGCCGTGGTGCGGGCACACGAGGTGGTCCCCCTCGACGACCGCGTCGCTCAGCGGTGCGTGCCGGTGCGGACAGCGCCCGTGGAGCACGTGAAGGTCGCCCCCGCTGCGGACCGCGACCACCTCGACGCCCTGGGCCAGGACGCGCACGCGCCCGCCGGGCGCGAGCTCGTCCGCTCGCAAGAGCGCCCACTTGCCGTCGCGTTCGAAGAGCGCCGGCCGCGGCGGCGAGGTGTCGGTGACGGGCGGAGCGTGCGGGTGCTGTCGCGGGCAGCCTCCGCCCGAGACCTCCGGCGGCTCGTCGCTCAAGAGAATGCGCGCATAGCTGTCGCGGGCCGCGCGCGCCATCTCGCGCAGGGTCCGCTCGACCTCGGGAATGCCGAGGCGCGCCGCCATGCGCAGGTTGGTCTCGGCGATCCGGTCGTACAGCGGCGTGCGCCGCGGCGTCGCGAGAAAGGCGGCGATGTCGCCGGGATCGACGAACACCGTGTCGCCCGAGCGGCCGCTGTAGAGCGCGTCGAGCGCATCCAGGCGCACCCATTGAATGGTGGGATCCGGGGTGCGGCGAAACAGCGGGATGAGCGCGTGGGGGTTCACCGTCAGGTAGGGGAGCTCCGGATGCAGCGGCGCCACCGCGAACACCTCCGCCTCGCACCCGAGCCGGTCGCGCAGCCTGTCGTTGCCGGCCGCGGTGAGCGCGTGGCAGAAGCGACACCAGGCGTCCGGGGCGACGTCGACGAGCGGCAGGATCACCTGCACGACGGCCTTGCCCGGCTCGCGCGCAGCCTCGAGCATGCGTTCGTACAGGGGCTCGAGCTCGGTCGTCGCGGCGTAGTGCACGTAGCGCTGGGTCAGCCCGCGGCTCCGTCCCCCGCGCGAGAAGGGGCAGAACGAGTGGGGCTCGAGGAACGTCTCGAGGTAGCGGTCGTTGGCCGCGAGCGCGGCGGCCGCGATGGCGCGCTCGACCCCCGGTGCGATCGCCGGCAGGGCCTCGAACGGAACGACGGGCTCGGGCGCCGGCGTCCGCGGCAGGTCGCGCAGCTCCATCGCCGTGAGGAAGGCGCGCAGCGCCCGCGCCTCGGCGCGCTCGTCCTCCGGGGCCGCGTGCGGCTCGGCCTGCGGCTCTGCGCTCGGTGGCGCCGGCTTCGAGTCCTTGATGCGAGGGTCCACGAGGCAAGGGTAGACTAGCCGACCGGCGCTCCGCGAGGCGATCGGTGCGCCGGACAGACGCCGTCACCGCGGTACCCTGACGGAAGTCACTGCGCGGCGCGCCGCTGGCGGTGCGTCGCGAGGTAGCGCGGCGTCCGCGCCTTCGGGACCTTGCACACGAAGGCGTGGCGCGCGACGTGATAGGCGGAGTCGAAGCCGTAGAAGCTGCGGTGCATGCGCGCGAGCTCCTCCTGCCGGTAGCGCTCGAGCGGCTTGTCTGCCTCGTCCGCGGCGCGGCGCGCGCGCTTGTCGGCGAGCAGGCGGTCGAGCTCCGGGCTCGCGACGAGGTCCTCGGCCAGGCGCCGCACCGCGCGCCGTAGCTCCTCGGGCGTGCGCCCGAGGCATGCGTCCACCAGCCCGAGGTCGAGCGCCTCCGCGACGCCCATCGGCAGGCGCGCCTCCGTGACGACCCGCGCCCGCTCGGCCCCCACGCGCCGGGGCAGGAGGTACGTCCAGTACTCCGAGCCGTAAAGGTTTCCCATGCCGCGATAGTGAGGGTTGAGCACGACGCCGGCGCGCGCCACGACGCGGTCCGCCGCGAGCGCGAGGAAGACGCCGCCCGCCGCCGCGTTGCCCTGGAGCGCGGCGACGACCACGTGCGACGTCGTCGTGACGAGCTCACGGCACAGGTCGTCCATCGCGACGATGTTGCGCCACGACTCGTCGGCGGGGCTGGGCGCGGCCTCGATGACACCGAGGTGGATGCCATTCGACCAGAAGTCCGGTCCGCCGAGGAGCACGAGCACGCGCGTCGCGCACGCGCGCGCGGCCGCGACGGCGTCGGTCAGGCGGCGGCACTGCGCCGTGCTCATCGCGCCGTTGCAGAACGCGAACGAGAGGTATCCGACGCCGTTCGCCTGTTCGTAGCGGACGGCGTCCGGACCGGGGAGCTCGGGCAGGCGGAGGCCGGTCGCGCCGAGCACGGCGAGCGCCGGGAGCTTCACGGACGGTCGGGCGTCGCGCCGCCGCAGCGTCCCCAGCCAGACCGCGCCGTCGGCGGTCGCGCGGCACACGGCCTCGCTCGAGCGCCCGACGAGCGCTCCCGGAGCGGCACCCGGGCACCCCACCCCCGGGGTCGCGTCGTAGAGGTACACAGCCTCGCCGGCGAGCGCGTCGAGCACGCCCGGCTGCCCGTCGGCCGAGCGGATCTTGCGCAGCACCGTGGCGGTGTCGTCGCGGCTCCAGTCGATGGCACGCTCCGCCTGGCGCAAGGGCGGCCGGAAACGGAGCGCCGCCGGGCGCTCGCCGCGTCCCGCGGGAAAGCGCGCCACGGCCTCGAGCACCGCCTCGACGGCCGCCTCGGTGACCTCTCGCCGATAGAGGCTCCCCTTGGAGGCGTCACGCAGCGCAAACGACCGGCTCGCCCACACGGGTCCCGCGTCGAGGGCGGCCTCCGCCTCGAGCACGGTGACGCCCCACTCGCGCGCGCCCTCGAGGATCGCACGGTCGAGCGCCGAGGCACCGCCGTCGCCCGGTGGGCCTGGGTGCACGACGAGGCACGGCTGCCGTCGCCACACTGGCGCCGAGATGGCACGGCGCAGGAATGGCGCGAGCACGAGATCGGGCTCGGCGAGCTCGACCGCCTCGAGCGCCACGGCATCGTTCACGTCGAGCTCGACCGACACCTCGTGACCCCGCGCGCGGAGCTCGACGAACAGCCGCTGCGTGAGGCTGTTGAAGGACTGGGCGAGCATGAGCACGCGGAGCGCGCGCGGCGTGCCCTCCCCGACCGCACGACCGGCGGCGGGCCGCCTCCCGACGCATTGCGCGCGCACGGGCGGCGCAGGGAGCGACGGCGCCGCGGGCGGCTCGGGTCGCCGCGGGCGCAGCCGCCCGTAGCGGTAGTACGCGGCGCACGCCCCCTCGTGGGCCACCATGCACGAGCCGACCGGCGTCTCCGGCGTGCAGGCCTTCCCGAGCAGCGGGCAGTCGGCCGGCTCCTTCGCGGCGCGCAGGATCGAGCCGCAGAGGCACCCCTTCGCCTCCGGCGCCGGCGCGACCGCGAGCTCGAAGCGGCGCTCCGCGTCGTGGTCGGCGTAGGCTGCCTTGAGGCGCAGCCCGCTGTACGGCACGACGCCGAGGCCGCGCCACTCGAAGGACCGGCGCAGCTCGAACACGTCTGCGACGAGCGCCTGCGCCGCGTGGTTGCCCGCGCGCGTGACGGCGCGACGGTACTGGTTCTCGACCTCCGCGCGCCCCTCGTTCACCTGGCGCACCAGCATGCGCACCGCCTCGAGCACGTCGACCGGCTCGAACCCGGCGACGACGACGGGCTTGCCGTACTCCTCCGCGAAGTACTCGTAGGGTTGGCTGCCGATGACGGCGCTCACGTGCGACGGCCCGAGGAAGCCGTCGAGGCGCACCGTGCCTAGCTCGCGCACCTCCGGCGAGTCGAGGATGTGGGCGATGGCGGCGGGCGTGAGGACGTGGTTCGACAGCACGCTGAAGTTGCGGAGACCGCGCGCCTGCGCCGCCTTCACGGCGAGCGCCGTCGGCGGGGTCGTCGTCTCGAAGCCGACCGCGAAGAACACGAGCTGCCGGTCGGGGTGCATCGCGGCGAGTTCCAGCGCGTCCGCCGGCGCATAGAGCACGCGCACGTCGCAGCCCTCGCTACGCGCCTGCAGCAAGCTCAGCCGGCGCGCCCCTGGCACGCGGAGCATATCGCCATAGCTCACCAGCGTGACGCCGGGCTGGCGCGCGACCGCGATCGCCGCGTCGACACGTCCCGCCGGGAGCACGCACACCGGGCAACCTGGCCCGTGCACCATGCGCACGTTCGGCGGTAACAGCTCCTCGAGACCGTAGCGCGCGATGGCGTGCGTGTGACCGCCGCAGAACTCCATGAAGCGGTACCGCCGCCCGGGCTCGACGTCGGCCGCGATGCCCGCCGCGAGCGCGCGGCACAGCGCCCCGTCCCGGTACTCGTCGACGTACTTCATGGGCTCCGAGCGTCCCACGTCTTCGGGTCCTTGATGCCAGGGTCCACTGGGCAAGCGGTGCTGGCTCTCGAGGGAACCTCAGGGAACATACTCGAAGGCGCCCACATCGCATCCCTCGCCCTGGGGCCGAACGGTGCCAAGGTAGTCGGAGAAGGTGGCCACACACACGCCCGTGTCAATGGCCGGGCTGCCAGCCGACAGCGTGAGAAAGCTCGGGTCGCCTGGAGCCACCGCGACGAACAGCGGGTCGGCATCTTGGGCGTCCGCATCCATTCCCAAGCCCTGCCAGTCGGCAAACGTGTACTGCGTTCCAGCCACCTCGAACCAGTTGGTCATGCTGGGCTTGTGGTAGATGTTGTTCGAAAAGGTCAGCCCAGCGGTGGAAGCAAAGCGCGCGAGGAGGCACGACCCATTGCAGGTGGTTCCCGGTCCGTTGAGGGAGTACATGAGATTGTTGCGCACGTCCCAATTGAGAGTCTGAGCGCTGACGCTGAACAGGTCCCCATTGCCGACATTGAGCCCGATCGCTTCCGCGGAGAGGTACACGGTGTTGTGTAAGATGTGGGCGTAGTCCACGCTCGGGGGCGCATCCG
Organism: Myxococcales bacterium; assembly: GCA_016212965.1. Classification (GTDB taxonomy): domain Bacteria; phylum Myxococcota_A; class Polyangia; order Polyangiales; family Polyangiaceae; genus JACRDA01. Next base: position 18,402 of record JACRDA010000497.1, on the reverse strand, counting down.
CGGCCTCACTTTGAAAGGCGATGCTCATCTCGTACAGGAGATTGTTGCGGACCACCATGTGGCTGTTCTGAATGTAGAAGCCAGTCGAGTTGTACTGATCGTTCGCCAGGTTTCCACTCGGCATCAGGGCGTTGCGCTCCAGCAGCGCCACGCCCAAGCCCAGATTGACCGGATGGTCCCAGCCGTCACCACTCTCTCCGGAGCAGAAACGTCCCGCGCCGGCGGTGAGCACGTTGTCGGTGATCACGCCGCGGCGTGAATGCCACTTGATGGCACAGGTCGGTGCTTCGCGGGAGGCGTCGATGAGATTGTTGGCCACGTACATGTCCTTGCTCTCTGCGGGTCGCAGGAAGCTGGTGGCAATGCGGAGCTGATCGAGCCGCGACCCCATGATCGCCATGCCGACGCCGTCGACGTAGCCCGAGAAGTAGCCGTTGTCCTCCACCACGGACTCGTACAAGTAGTTGTAGTCGCCACCCGCCCCAAAGCCGGTGGAGCCCGCATCGTGGACATGGATCCTTGCTCCGAGGACCTCGGTGCCCGAGAAGCCCATGCCATTGGCGCCGGCGGTTCCATGCGCCGGGAGCAAGCTGCCGTCGAGCTCCAGGTCCAGGATGCGCCAGTCGACACCGGACACGGACACGGAGCGGTTTATTTCTGCGTCGGGCGCCAAAACGAACCGGGGGCGCTCACCGGCTCCAAAAGCGCCCACGGTGTTGGGGCCAGTGCCGGTGAAATGCGCAATCACGTCGTTCCAGACTTCGCCGCGTCGGAACAGCAAGCGCCGGTTGGATGCGCCGTTGACCCAAGCAAGCTGAGCGTCCAGGTCGGAGGAGGTCAAGAGCTCGGCCCCCGTCGGTGCAGCGGCGAAATCCCCAGTCTGGGACACACAGCGCGTGTTCAGGTCGGCATACACGGCTTGAGGGTCCTCGACGGTGATGCTCACGGTGGCGGCCGCCCCGACACGACCGACACGGTCGAGCACCGCCACGCTCACCTGGTAGGTCCCCGGCAGCTCGAACACATGAGCCACGAGGTAACCCGTCGCCGCATTCCGGCTGTTGTTCGTGGTGGACCATAGGCCCGCGTTCGCGTCACCGAAGTCCCAGGTGAAGTGGGCGAGCAGGTAGTCGTCGCCATCGAGGCCCGTCGTCGCGGAGGCGTCGAAGAACACCGCCAAGGGCGCCACGCCAGCAGTCCGGCTCGGCGTGACCGCCAGAGAAATGGACGACGCTGCGGCGCCACACGCGTTGGGGGTGCCTGCCCCGCCGCAGGTCTCGCCCGGCCCACAGGTGCCGCAATCGAGCACGCCACCACAGCCATCGACGATGTCGTCGCACGCGGCGTGCTGCTCCAGGCAGGTGGTGGGGATGCAGGGACCTTGGTCCTGTCCGGTCGAGCTCGAGCCGTCCCCACACGCGGCAACCAGACAGAGAGTCACGAGAATGTCAAGGCGCCAGCGGGGAGCGGCATACCTCCCTTGGTCGAACGTGCGCGGCAGCATGTCTTCGCCTCCTTCGGGCGCACCAAATGCACCAAATGCGCGAAAACGCTACCACGGCGCGGCCGACAGCCGCAACGCGCCGACGCGGGCGTCGATGCCGGGTGCCGCCGCGACCGACGACCGGCGCGGGGCCTCGCATTGTGTGCTGGCATGCCGCCCTCCGGGACCGGTTCGCTGGTTGTAGGAACCGGGAGGTGGCGAAATCAGGAGCGTCGAGATCGGGCCTGCCGCCAAACGCGAGTCGCCGCGCGCCCTGGCCTTGCGGACAGGCTCCCGAGTGCGCAGGTACGTGATAGGGAGTGCTGCCATCAGCAAGGCATCACGATGGGCACGCACTCCAAAGTCCGGCACCCGTCCCGGGTGCCCAGCAGCACGAGCCGCGCGCCGTGGCACGAGATCGCTCGCGTCCTCGCGGGGTGGCTCGCGGCGCCCGTGGTCGCGTTCGACGCGAAGGGGCGCGTGGTTCTCGCCAACGACGCGTGCGCCGAGCGCCTCGGCGCGCGGCCGGGGGCACTCGTCGGGCAGCGACTTTCACGCGCCAAGGCGGCGCGCGCGCTCGGCCCGTGGGCCGAGGTGCCGCTCGGTTCAGAAGGGCGCCTTGGCCTCGTCGCCCTGACGCGGTCGCTGCCCACGGACCCCGAGTACCAGATTCGGACGTCGCCGCGCTTCGGTGTCCTCGTCCCGGGCGCGCCGTTCCCCGACGACGCGCGGGTGGACGCGCCGGGCAAGAACGGCGCGGCGACCTGCTACGAAATGCTCGCGGGGCAACACCGACCGTGCGGTGGGTGTCCGGCCCGGGAGCTCTCGGGTCCCGAGCCGCGCACGTCCATCGTACGCATCGCCGGCGCCCGCGACCTCCGCCTGCGCTGCGTGACGGCCCAGCGCATCGACGCCACGACCGCCCGGGTATCGGCCCGCGAGGTGCCCGACTCCACGTTCGCGGAGCTGCTCGCGGCGCGGGTCGACTGGCTCGCCGAGCGGGCCCGGCTCACGGGGCGCGAGCGCGCCGTGCTCGAACGCGCGCTCGTCGGCGTGGTGCCGAAGGACCTCGCCGCCGAGCTCGGCATCTCGGTCCGCACGGTGAAGTTCCACAGCGCCAACATCCGGCGGAAGCTCGGCGTCGGCTCGCTCGCAGAGCTGTGGCAGCTACGCGTCGTCCGACCCTGCGCCTGAGGACACTGTCCGCCGGGCCAGGTGGCCATGGGCAGGCGGAAGCCGTAGCATTGGAGTCTTCACCGTAGCGGAGGGGACCCGTGGATCGCATCGCACCCGAGAAGAGGAACACCTGCGCCCTCGTCGTCGACGACGAGGCGCTCATGCGCGAGCTGCTGACGGCGGCGCTCGAGGGGGTGGGTGTCGCGTGCGTGAAGGCGACCGCGGGCGGCGCGAGCGCGCTCGCCATCCTCGACGCCACCGACCCGGCGGAGCCCGCGGTCGACCTCGTGGTCTGCGACCTCTCGATGCCCGACATGGACGGCGTCGAGTTCCTCCGGCACCTGGCCGACCGCCGCCTCGACGTGGCCGTCGTGCTCGTGAGCGGCAGGGACCCGCGCATCCTCCGGAGCGCGGAGAGCCTGGGACGTGCGCACGGCCTCCGGATCCTCGGCTCGCTCGAGAAGCCGGTGACGCGCCGGGCGCTGCGCGAGCTGCTCGAGGCGCCGAGCAGCGGAGCCGGTCCGGCGCGCGCCCCCCGGCCCGCCGGCGCGCCACTCGAGCCCGCGGAGCTCCGCGCCGCGCTGGCGAACGGCGAGCTCTCGGCGCATTTTCAGCCCAAGGTGGACGTACGGACGCGGGCCGTCGTCGGGGTCGAGGCGCTCGCCCGCTGGTTCCACCCCGTGCGGCGCTTCGTGCCACCGGACCAGTTCATCGCGCTCGCCGAGGAGCATGGCCTCGTGGACCAGGTCACCGAGGTCATCCTGGGAAAGGCCCTGCGCGCTGGGGCGACCTGGTCCGCGACGGGCACCGAGCTCTCGGTCGCCGTCAACATCTCCATGGACTCGGTCGCGCGCCTCGACCTACCCGACGTGGTAGCGAGCGCCGCCCGCAGCACCGGCTTCGCGCTCGGCAACGTCATGCTCGAGGTCACCGAGAGCCGCCTCGTGCGCGACCTCACGACCGCCCTCGACGTGCTGACGCGCCTGCGCCTCAAGGGCGTGGGCCTTTCGATCGACGATTTCGGCACCGGGTACTCGTCGCTCGAGCAGCTCGAGCGGATGCCGTTCGTCGAGCTCAAGATCGACCGGGCCTTCGTGAACGGCGCCACCAAGGACGCCTCGAAGCGCGCCATCCTCGAGTCGGCGCTGAGCCTCGCGCAGAAGCTCGACCTCACGACCGTGGCCGAGGGCGTGGAGACCGAGGAGGATTGGCGCCTGCTCGGCGAGCTCGGCTGCGACCTCGCGCAGGGCTACTGGATCGGCAAGCCCATGGCGGCCGAGGCCGTCCAGGGGTGGATCGACGCCTGGCGCTCGATCGAGACCGCGCGACCGTGACCGGCGGCGCCGAGCGGGCCGGCTCCGGGGGCGCGCCCGAGCCGTACGTGATCGTGTACGTCGACCGCGAGGCCGGCGGGCGCAGCGCGGCGGTCGCCGCCGCCGGCGCGGCCTGCATCGTGCATGCGGTCGGTACCGTTGCCGAGGCGCGGGCCTGGCTCGCCGAGGCCGCGGTGGACGTCGTCATCGCCACGCGCGGCAGCGTCGCGGTCGAGGGGGCTGCGCTCCGCGACCTGTTCCAGGACCGCTGCGGCCTTCGGACCTGCCTCGTCCTCACGGGCTACGCCGACGCACGCGCTGCCCTGCGCGAGGCATCCACGTTGCCCTTCGTCCACCACCTCGGCGGGGCCTGGGGTGCCGACGAAGTGGGGGAGCTCGCTCGCGCCGCGCGGGCCCGAAGCTCGGCGCCGTGCGCCCGCGACGGCGCGGTGCTCGAGGCCCGCCTGCGCGCCGCTACGGAGCTCCAGAGCCTGCTCGAGTCGGCGCCCGATGCCGTCGTCGTCTCCGATCGCGCCGGGCGGATCCGGCTCGTGAATCGCCAGGCCGAGACGCTCTTCGGCTACGGCCGGGAGGAGCTCGTGGGCGAGCGGGTCGAGCGACTCGTGCCAGAGCCCCTCCGCGCGGCCCACGTCGCACACCGGTGCGAGTACCGGGGCGAGCACGACACGCGCACGATGGCGCAGCGCCACAACCTTCGAGCGCGGCGCAAGGACGGGAGCGAGGTCGCGGTCGCGATCCGCCTCGCGCCGCTCGAGACCCGCGACGGGCCGTGCGTCTTCGCCGCCGTGCGCGACGTCACGGGCGAGCAGGCCACCGCGGAGGCCCTGCGCCAGAGCGAGGAGCGGTTCGCGCTCGCCATGGAGACCGCGAGCGACGGGCTCTTCGACTGGGACATGACGACGGGCGCCGTGTACTACTCGCCGCGCTTCTGCGCCCTGCTCGGCTACGAGCCCGCCGAGGTGGAGCCGGCGCTCCGCTCCTGGGCGGAGCGTGTGCCGGTCGAGGAGCGCGACGCGTTCTTGGCAGAGCTCACGAGCTGGCGGGACACGCCACGGAGGACGCGCGAGCTCGAGCATCGCCTGGTGAGCCGGAGCGGCGCGGTGTTGCACGTGGTGGCGCGCGCTGTCCTCTTGGGACACGAGGGCGGCAGCGCGGTCGTGCGAGCGGTCGGGACGGTCGCCGACGTCACCTCGCAGCGACTCGCCCACCAGGCGCTCGCGACCCGGCTCGAGATCGACCGCTTCGTCGCGGACCTCGCGCTCGACTTCGTCGACGTCGCGTGGGACAAGATCGACGAGCGGGTGGAGGCCTCGCTCAAGCTGCTGGCGCGACACCTCGGCGTCGATGCGGCCGCTGTCCTCTGGCCCGCTCGCGACGACGACCGGCTCCTCGTCACGCACGAGTTCGTGGGGCCGGCCTTCCGCCACGCGCGGGACACGCTGCGTGAGCTCCAAGAGCGCCACTCGCCGTGGTGCCTCCACGAGCTCGGGCGCGGCGCGTCGCACGCGTTCGGCTCGCCCGCTGAGCTGCCACCCTCGGCCACCGAGGAGCGCGGGGCCTGGGACCGCGCGGGCGTGGCCGCAGGGGTCGCGTCTCCGCTGAGACTGCGCGGGCTGCGCTGCGGCGCGCTCTGCTGCTACGCCGCACAAGCCCGCCCCTGGACCGCCGACGACCTCGGGCTCCTGCGGCTCGTGTCGCCGATCTTCATCGCCGCCATCCAGCGGCGTGAGGCGGAGGTGGCACGCGAACGCTTCGTGACGCTCGTGGAGAGCAGCAGGGATCTCATCTCCACGTCGAGCCTCGACGGGCGCGTCGAGTACATGAACGCGGCCGGCCGGAGGCTCCTCGGCCTCGCGAACCTCGAGGCGGCCCGAGCGCACACGATCGCGGACCTCCTCGCGCCCGAGGCCCACTCCGAGGCACTCGGGAGCGTGATCCCGACGGTGCTCGCCGAAGGCAGCTGGAGGGGCGAGCAGGTGCTCGTCGACGCCGCATCGGGGGAGCGCATCGCCACCGAAGGGCACGTGTTCCTGATGCGCGACGCCCGCACGGGGGCGCCCACCGGTTTTGGCACCGTCAAGCGCGACGTTCGCGCCGAGAAGCGCGCGCGCGCGGCGATCGAGCACCTCAACACCGAGCTCGAAGAGCGCGTCCTCGCGCGCACCCACGAGCTCGAGACCGCGAACAGTGCGCTCGCGGAGGCCAAGCGCGCCGCCGAGCAGGCGAACGAGACGAAGTCGGTCTTCCTGGCGAACATGAGCCACGAGATCCGGACGCCCCTCAACGGCGTCGTCGGGATGGTCGAGCTCCTCCGCGGGACGGCGCTCCTACCCGACCAGCGGCGCATGCTCCGCACGATGGCCGACTCCGCAGCGGGGCTGCGGCGCATCCTCGACGAAGTCCTCGATTTTTCGAAGATCGAGGCCGGCAAGCTCCACGTCGAGAGCGCGCCGTTGTGCGTTCGCGCCGTCGTCGAGAGCGCCGGCGACGCGCTCGCCGCGCAGGCGCGCGAGCAGGGGGTCGAGCTCCTGGTCTTCGTCGAGCCCGCGATCCCGGAGGCGCTCCGCGGCGACGCCCTGCGCCTCCGGCAGATCCTGCTGAACCTCGGCACCAACGCGGTGCGTTTCACCGCAGGGCAGCCAGGCAAGCGCGGCACGGTAGCACTCCGCGCACACGTCGCCGCTGCGCCCGCGCAGCGCGCGGAGCCCGACCAGGTGGTCGTGTCGTTCGAGGTGGCCGACAACGGCATCGGCATGTGCGCCGAGGTGCTCGCACGGCTATTTCGGCGCTTCGAGCAGGCCGAGTCGTCGACGACCCGGCGCCACGGAGGCACGGGGCTCGGCCTCGCGATCTCGCGGGGGCTCGCGGAGCTCATGGGCGGCAGCCTGACGGTCGACAGCGTGCCCGGTCAGGGCTCCACGTTCCGGCTGCAAGTCCCCCTGGCGCGCGCGGTGGGCGGCGCGACGCCGTCCGAGCGCCAGGCCGAGCTCGCGAACCTGCGCGTGCTCGTGGTGGAGGGGATCGGCGAAGCGCGAGACGCGGTTGCGAGCTACGTCCGCCACCACGGCGCGGCGGTCATGGCGTGCACGGACGCGGAGCTCGCTTCGATCAGCGAGCGCGCCGCGGGCGAAGGTCGTCCCTTCGACGTCTTCGTGCGCCGGAGCGGCAGCGACTGGCTGGTGGGGCGCCACGCCGGCGGGCTCGACGGCGCGCGGCTCTCCGACCTCGTCGAGATCTGCCCAGGTCCGCTGCACCACCGGCCGTTCATCGCGACCGTGGCACGGGTCGCGGAGCGACGGGACGCGAGCGCGGCGTTCGACGACAGCGGCGCTCCTCCCTCGAGCGACACGCCCGCGCCCTCGGTCGACGTGGCGGCGTCGCGACGCGAGCTCGTGCTCGTCGTCGACGACAACGCGATCAACCGCGAGGTGCTGCTCGGCCAGCTCGCGGCCCTCGGCCGCGCCGCCGAGGCAGTGCCGGACGCCGCGAGCGCACTCGAGCGCTGTCGCAGCGGCGGCATCGGCCTCGTGCTCACCGACTGCCACATGCCCGTGATGGACGGCTACTCCCTGGCGTTCGCGCTCCGCGCCGCGGAGTCGAGCGGGGCGAGGCGGACCCCCATCATCGCCGTGACGGCGAGCGTGCTCCGGGGCGAGCCGGAGCGCTGCCGCGCGGCGGGCATGGACGGCTACCTGGCGAAGCCCACGACGCTCGCCGAGCTCGGTCGCGCGGTCGACCGCTGGCTCCCGCGGCGCCCGCGCTCCGGCGCGCCCGCGTCGGAGCGCAGCCTCCCTCCGCGCGACGCTGACGCCCGCACAGAGGCCGCCATGGGGACCACCTCGCCGCACGTGCTGGACCGTACCGCGCTCCGCTCGATCATCGGTGACGCGCCGGGCCGCTGGCGCGAGCTGCTCGGTCGCTTCGTAGTGTCGGCGCGCGACCTCGCAGGTGAGCTCCGGGCCGCGGCGTGCGCGGGCTCGCCGGAGATGGTCGGGCGCGCCGCGCACAAGCTCAAGGGCTCCGCGCGGGCCGTCGGCGCCGAGCGGCTCGCGGCGGCGTGCCAGAGCATCGAGCTCGCGGTGGAGGACGGGCGCCCGCTCGATGTGGCCGGGCACGACGCGCGCCTCGACGAGCTCATCGACGAGCTCGTCGACGAGCTCGGGATGGAGGTTGCGCTCGACTGACGGCGACCGCGACGTCGCCACGCGCCGCCGCCGGGAGGCGCGGCGAGCGAAACCACGGAGGCACCTCGTGGCGGGGTGACGCGGGCTGGATAGCTGGCCTCGAGGACAGGTGGCGTTCGTGCAGCTTCGGCTGAGCGATGTCATTGCCTTGCGCACGCGCGGGCCGCACCATTCGACATGATGGTACCGATCGAGCTCGGCCCGCTCGCCGCGGGCGGCCGGAGGGGGCGGCATCTCACCGCCGCGTCCCGGGAGGCCGGTGGGCGTCCCTCTCGGCGTCTGGCGGCGCCCGCCGCGCTCGCGCCAGCGCAAGTCCCGGCCGAACCAGGTCGAGCCGCGACCCCGGGCGCCCGGTTCCGCAGTCGCTACGGAGGCGGCGAGGTCGACGTGGGCGAAGATGCGATCCTCGTCGGCCGCAGCTCGGAGTGCCGAATCCGGCTCGTGGGCGGGCTCGTCTCGCGTCGCCATGCGCGCATCGACGCCGGGCCCGAGGGGCCCACGGTCGAGGATCTAGGGAGCCGCAACGGCGTGCTGGTCAACCATCGCCGGATCGGCGAACGCACGCTCCTGCGCCACGGCGACCGCATCGTCATCGGGATCGAGGCGCTCGAGGTCATCGACGCACTTGTCGTCGCGCGCGCCGAGAACCTGTCCACGATCCCGCCGGCGCGAGCTCCGGCGGCCGGGGCCGGCGACGAGGAGCACGAGTCGACGTTGGTGGCCCGTGTCGACCTGCTCTCGCCGCGCGAGCGCGAGGTGTTGAAGCTCATCGCGCTCGGCCACACGCAGCGCGAGATCGGCGCGCTCCTCTCCATCAGCGTGAAGACGGTCGAGACCCACCGCGCCCACATCGCGCACAAGGTCGGCTGCGAGACCCGCGCCGCGCTCGTGAGCTACGCCATTTCTGCCGGCGTGCTCGACCTCGCTCCGCAGTCGTCGGCGCGCGACACACCCAAGTCGGCGCGAAAACCCTGATGCGAAAATCCGGGTTGCGCCCGATGGTGCGCCACGCGCCGGCGGGTAGGCTCGAGGACGTGCCATGGACCGACTAGCGCATGACGTCGAGGGCGGCGCGGCCTCGCCGAGGCAGATCCCCGAGACGCTGGGTCGCTACGAGCTCCTGGGTGCGCTCGCCCACGGGGGCATGGGCGCCGTGTACCTCGCGCGACACACGGCCGGAGCGGGCTTCCAGCGGCTGTTTGCCGTGAAGGTGCTGCACCCGCACCTCGCTGCCGACCCCGACATCGTCAACATGCTGCTCGACGAGGCGCGTATTGCCGCCCGCCTCCACCACCCGAACATCGTGCCCGTCGTGGACGTCGGCACCGAGCGCGGCGTGACCTACATCGTGATGGAGTACGTCGAGGGTCCGTCCCTCGGTGCACTGCTCACGCGATCCCGCGGTCAGCGCCCGCCGCGGCTCGTCGTGCCCATCGTGCTCGACATGCTCGAAGGCCTGCACGCCGCCCACACGCTCACCGACGACGACGGCGCGCCCATGCACATCGTGCACCGCGACGTGTCGCCGCAGAACGTGCTCGTGGGCGTCGATGGCCTGGCCCGCCTCATCGACTTCGGCGTCGCCAAGGCCGAGGCGCGCATCACCTCGACCCAGGCGGGCCAGATCAAGGGCAAGGTGGAGTTCATGTCGCCGGAGCAGGTCCGCGACTCGGCGGATCTCGACCATCGCTCGGACATCTTCGCGGCAGGCGTCGTCTTGTGGACGGCCCTCACCGGCCAGCGCCTCTTCCGCGGCTCGAGCGACGCCGCCACGCTGAGCAACGTCCTCACGATGCCCGTGCCACCGCCGAGCACCGTGGGTCTCAAGCCGCCGGACGCGCTCGACGCCATCTGCGCGCGGGCACTCGAGCGCGACCGCGACGCCCGCTACCCGTCGGCCCAGGCCATGAGCGACGCGCTGCGTGAGGCCGCCGAGCAGGCGAGCCTCCTCGGCACGCGGCGCGAGGTGGCGGAGTGGATCGCGCCGATCTTCCGCGACGAGCTCGAGACCCGCCGGCAGGCGGTTCGTGCGGCGCTGTCCGCCTCGGGACCGCGGGCGTCGCTGCCCTCGCTGCCGAGCGCGCCGGAGTCGTGGCCGAGCATCTCTCGCTCCGGTCCCCTCCCAGGCAGCGACCCGCTTCGAGCCGAGCTCACGCCCTCGTCGCCGTCGCGGTCCGCGACGAGCCTGGTCGTCGGGCCGCCGCAGCGAGGCCGTGTGTGGTTGCTCGCGGGCGGCATCGGTAGCGCGTTCGTCCTGGCGCTCGTCGGCGGCTGGCTCCTCATCGCCGCGCTGCGAGCGCCGGCGGGGGCAGCGAGATCGGAGCGCGCCCAGACCGAGGGTGCCATCAACCCGGTGCCCACGGCGCCCCTCGCAACGGTCGCGGCCGTCCCGAGCGGCACGCCAACCGTGGCCTCGAGCTCCGAGCCGCCGGCCCCCACCCTCGGCTCGGCAGCACGCAGTTCCGCCGTTGGCGACCGCGCAAGCGCAGCCACCGCGTCGGTTTCTGCGGCGACCGCACCGCCAGCGCCCGTCAGCTTGCCCCGACCGGGGGCGCGCGCGGAGCCCGCGAGCACGGTCCCTTCGCCATCCCCGGCCGAGCCCGCAAAGAAGGCTCCGAACTGGGATCGAGATTCCCCCCTTCCGCCGCAGTGACGGCTTCGACGCTCAACCGGGCCGACCTCGCCGGCGCGCGTGGTGCCCCCGCCTCTGGAGTTCCCATGCGAACGCTCTTCGTCGCCGCATTGCTCGCAACGCTCGTGCTCTCCGGCCCTGCCCTCGGGCAGCAGCCGTCCGCCGACGACGTGCCCGCCGCGGAGCACGCCAAGCGCGCCCAAGTCGCCTACGATCTACAGGACTGGCAGAAGGCCATCGCCGAGTATCAGGCGGCGTACGCCGCCGAGCCTAGACCCGAGTACATGTGGGGCCTCGCCCAGGCGCAGAGGCTCGGCGGTGACTGCCGGTCCGCGATCAGGAGCTACACGGCGTACCGCCGCGGCGACGTCACCCCGACCCAGGCGACCGCCGCGGAGCTGTCAATCTCCAAGTGCGAGGTGGCGGTCGCGACCGAGGACGCGAAAGCGGCCGAGGCGCGCCGCGCGGCCGAGGCCGCGAAGGCCGCGGAGGTGGTCAGGCCGGCACCCGCCACTCCGCCGCCAGCTTCGCCGCCTGCCGGCGTGGGCAAGGCGCCGGGAGCGGACGAGCCGACCGGGACATCGAAGACGGCGGCGTGGGCGCTGTGGGCCACGACGGCCGGGCTCACGACCGGTGCCGTCGTGACCGGCGTGCTCGCGCTGAAGACCCATGGCGACTACGAAGCCGAGCTCGGCTCCACCCAGGCGAGCGCCGACCGCATCACGACCCTTTCGGACCGGACTCGCGCCTTCGCAGCGACCACGGACGTCCTCGCGGGCATTGGGGCCGTTACCGCGGTCGTCGCGCTCTACTTGACGGTGAGCGGTGGGAGCGAGGACGAGGCCGGGGCGAGCGCGAACGGCGTGCGGCTCGGCGTGTCGGCAGGTCGCCTCTCGGTGTCGTCGAGCTTCTGATCGCAGCGTGTGGAGGTGGGTGTGATGCGCGAGAACGGACGTGACCGATTTTCCTCCACGAGTGTCTCGGCGGCGCGGCCGCGCCTGTCGCGCGCCCTCGGCGTCGTCATCGCGGTCGGCGTCAGCACTGGAGCGTGCTCGCTGGCTCTCAAGACGAAGAGCGCACAATGCGAGAGCGACGCAGACTGCGTGGCGCTCGGCACCGAGTTCGCCGGGAAGGCCTGCCGCGAGGGCTTGTGCGTGGACGCTGCGGCGCCAGGGTGGTCCGCCATCGTGGACGCCTGCCCTGTCCCCGCTTCGGCGGTCATCTCGAGCGAACAGGCCGCCTACCACAGCGGCACCATCCCCCTGAACGGTTTGGCCGACGACATCCAGAATTGCTACAAGCTGACGGGATTCGACGGACCGGACGGCATCCTCGCCGTCGAGATCGCTGCCGGCGAGAAGGTCTACCTCGAGGCCGAGCTCGTCGCCCTTCCTGGGGCGGCGACGCCGCCCGTCGATCTCGGCGTGTACACGATGTCGGCCTGCGACCCGGCCACCTGTTTCGCGCGCGTGGAGCGCTGCCCGGCGGGCAAGGCGGAGAGCCAGGTCCTGCGGCCCGACATCGGCGGCACCTACTACTGGGGCTTCGATACCAAGGCGTACGACGAGGCGCTCCACCAGCCGACGGTCAAGGTGACCGTCGTGTACCCGCGTTGCGGCGACGGCGCCCTCGATCCGGGCGAGTCCTGTGACGACGGCAATTCCAGCGGCGGGGACGGCTGCTCGCCCGACTGCCTGGCCGAGCTGGCGATGAACGGAGGCGTGATCCCCGTCGAGCGGGAGCCGAACAACTACTACGAGGTCGCGAACTCCGTGCTGTTCGAGCCGGGCTCGACGACCATCGACATCAAGGGCTTCCTCGGCGGCGGCTGCGACCTCGATTTCTTCGAGTTCGATGTACCCGCGGGAGGATTCGCGCGCGTCACGATGCTCGGGCAGGACGGTCAGGACTGCCCCGCGAGCACGCCCCCATTCTCGCTCGAGTTCGACGACCCGACGGGCACCGCCGAGCTCGGCAGCGCCACCATCCCGGCGGACACCGGGGGCACCAACTACTGCCCGCAGTTCGACGAGACCTCGTTCCCGGTGAGCACCCTGCCCGGCGGACGCTACATCGTCGAGCTGAAGCCCTTCCAGAAGGGCGACCATCCCATTTTCCCCTACCTGCTGCGGATCCAGATCCTCGACCCCGGCGCCGGCACGGGAGGGCAGTAGCTGGCCCGCGGGCCAGCCACGGGCGGAAGTGGCGCCACGCGCAGCGGTGATGCCGTAGGCTCCGGAGACCTTGCCTCGACGCAACAAGTTGAACGAGGTCGTGCACGCCGCCCACGAGGCCGCGCTCGACATGAAGGCTTGGCCTCGCCTGCTCGGCCTCTTGTTCGACAGCGTCGGCGCGCGCGCCGGCGGTGTGCGCATCGAGCGGCACGCCGACGGTGCCGTGAGCCAGCGCTGGGTGGGCCTCGAGCCGGCGTTCGAGCGCGCCTACCTCGAGCACTACCACCGCCTCGACCCGTGGATGCCCGCGGTACCACGGCTCTCGGTCGGCCAGTGCCTGCCGAGTGCGGCGCTCGTGCCCCACGACGAGCTCGAGCGTTCGGCGTTCTACCAGGAGCTCGCCCGACCGTTCGGGCTCTGCGACCTCGTGGGCGGAGTCCTCGAGAAGAGCGCCGAGCGCGTCGTCACCCTGGCCGTCATGGGCGACGCCGGGTCACGGAAGTTCGGCGCCAAGGAGGCGCGCGTGCTCGAGCAGATCCTGCCTCACGTGCGCCACGCGATCGAGGTGGAGGAGGCCCTCGACGCCCGGGACCAAGAGCGGGCCGCGCTGTGGGACGTCGTCGGCGACGCCAAGGCGGCCGTGTTCGCTCTCGACGCGCGCGGAATCATCGTGCGCCTGAACGCCCGCGCCGAGGAACTGCTGCGAGCCTCGCCATGCCTGCGCGTGATCTCCGGAAGGCTCGTGCCCTCGAACCCCGCCTGCGCTCACCGGCTCGAGGCGGCCCGCCGCGTGGCCGACTCCGCGCCGCAGGCGTTCCCGGTATGCCCTCAGTCGCCGACACCGCTCTGCGTGCGGCTCGTGCGGCCCGCGCCCCGTACGCTCGACGACCGGAGCGGCGCGATCGTCCTCGCCATCGTGACAGAAGCCACCGCCGCCGCGCCAGCCTCGCTCGCGGCACGCTTCGGCCTCACGCCCGCCGAGCTGCGCGTCGCCGAGGGCATCGGTCGCGGGCAGGCACCGAAGGAGATCGCCCAGGAGCAGGACGTCTCGTGGAACACGGTCCGCACGCAGCTCGGCCACATCTTCCGCAAGACGGGCGTCGGGAGCCAGCGCGAGCTCGCGTGCCTCGTCGTCCGCAGCACGCCACCGGCGACCGGCAGGTGACAGCGGACGCCTCGGGGCGCCGGCACGCGGCCGCCCCCGAGGCGCCTTGGGTGTGGCGTTCAGCCGTCCGTCGGGCCGGCGCTACGGCGGATCACAGATCCTCGCACTCGAAGGTGTCGGCGTTGCAGGTCGCCGAGTCACCGCAGGTGATGAGCCACTCCTCGGTGCCGACGCAGCAGTCGTAGTCCCAGACGTCGCCCTGCTCGTCGACGAAGCCGCCCTCGACGCACACGCACACGATGAGGTTGGGGTCGTTGTTGGCGCAGACGCTGGTCGTCTGCTGCTCGCTCGTGCCGGTCGGTTTCGCCGGCGTCGTCTTGCCGGAGGTCGGGGTCGCCGGCTTGGCGGCGCTCGTGTCCTTCGACTTCTTGCAGCCCTCGGCGACGCCCATGGCCAGAAGACCGACGAGCGACAAGGGAATCAGTTTGCGAAACATCATGTGACTACCTTTCATGCTGCGGGCGGAAGTTGCCCGTGAGTCCGGCGGCCGCGACGAGCCTCATGCCGCCCGCGCCGCCGACGCGATGGCGTGGCTCAGCCGTTCGGTCGGACGCAGATCTCGAGCCCGAAGGCCTCCGTCGAGGTGCGCTCGCCGTGCGCGGCACCCGGTCCGAGCGTCGTGCAGTTCGCCACGATGCATCCGCTCTCCGGCGCGCAGGTCATCGGCTGCGGGCACTGGCTCGTACCGTCGCAGGCGGCTCCGAGCTCGGACGCCGCGACCTCCCCACCGCCACTGCTGCACGCCGCGATCGCGAGGAGCGCCCCCCAAGGCGCCACGGCCGCGGCCAGCCTCGCGAGAAGCGACCGGGGAACGAGCCTGCCGTACATGTTGCCACCCCTTGCCGCCACGTTGCTCGACCGAGCGCTCGTGGAGCAGGCCCATGCTGCGAGCCCGATTGCCGCGCAGCCGCTGCCCCATGCCAAGAGATCACTACCCGCGCCGAGCGGGGTCGGTCAATCGTCCGATCGACTTATGCCGCGGGTACACGGTCCGCCCGGGATTCGGTCGGGGCGCTCTTGCGGGGTGAAGCGCTGGCGCACTACGGTAAGAAGTCCTCGGAGCCCACGGTACGCGAGAGATTGCGGCGCGTTTCCCCCCGAGGCCACACAACGCCATGAGCTCACGAGTCCGACCCTCCCGACCCCGTACTCGCGCGCGACGCCTCGTCTGCGCGACGTGTCTGTATGCGGTGACGGCGTTCACGCCGGCCTTGGCGCTCGCCGGCGACGACATGGGCATGACGATCTACTTCGGCTGTCAATGGTCGTTCGCCGGCGTGTCGCTCCTCGGGGGCCTCGTCACGGCCGGTGGCACGGGCGGGCATCTATCCGATGGCGAGGCGGTGAGCGGATGGCGAACCGGGGCGTGGGTGTTTGGCACCCTCAACGCGGTTGCGTTCGCCTGGAGCGCCGCGCTTCCCATCGCGGTCGGCGGCCGCGGCGATACGTACGACTTCATCGCCGTCGACGCCTCCCTGATGGGGGCGACCGCCGCGGTCGCGACCACGGACTTCGTGCTCGCGGCGTTCGCGGCGGATGCGCCCGAGACGGCGCTGACCTTCAGGTTCGCGCCGGGCCTCCTGCGCGACCTCGCGGGCCGCGACGTGCCGCTCTTCGGCGTGGCGGGGCGCCTGCCGTAAGCGAGGTCCCGCGCGGCAGGAGGCACGACCGCGGCTCGACCGACCGCGCGACCTCGCAGCTAGCCGAGGCGCGCGTCCGCACGGCCGGCCGGCACTCCGCGAGGGCGCCTGGCGGCGCGTTCGCTCCGGTGTCACTCCTTGCGATAGCGCTCGAGGTCGAGGCCATGGGCCTCGATCCAGCGGTACACCTGCATGCGCGAGCGGCCCGTGGCGCGCGCGACGGCTCCGACATTGCCGTTCGCGGCGCGGAGCAAGAGGGCGAGCTCCTCACGGCTGGGTGCCGCAGCGCGCGTAGCGGGCTCGGGCTCGGGGGCTCCCGGCGGGGCGGCGCTCGCGTGCCTCGCGTCCGTCGCTGCAGCCGCGGGGCCCGGGAGCCGGTGGCGCACGAGCTCGAGCTCGAGCCGCGCGGCGCCCGCGCCCCGGATGCGCAGCTCCTGGCCCACGGCGAGGAGCTCGCGCACGTTGAAGGGCCAGTCGTGCGCGAGCAGCGCCGCCACGAGCTCGGGCGCGAGGGGCAGAAGCGGCTCCTTCCCCGCGCCGACCCGGAGCAGCCAGAGCACGTCCTCGCGCCGCAGAGCGAGCGGCGGTAGCGCCACCACGAGCTCGGCGAGGCGCGCATAGAGGTCGCCGCGGAAGGCGCCGACCGCGACGGCGCTCGCGAGGTCGCGGTTCGTCGCGGCGACGAACCGCACGTCGCACGCCACCGGCTGCACCTCGCCGACCGGCGTCACCGCGCCCTCCTCGAGCGCTCGCAACAGCTTCGGCTGCAGCCCGAGCGCGAGCTCGCCGACCTCGTCGAGGAAGAGCGTCCCGCGGTCGGCCGCCCGGAACAAACCCGGCTGGGCGCCGCGCGCGCCGGTGAAGGCGCCGGGCGCGTGCCCGAACAGCTGGCTCTCGAACAGCTCGGCGGGCAGGGCCGCCGCGTTCACGGCGACGAACGGGCCGGAGCGCCCGCTCGCGTCGTGCAGGGCCCGCGCGGCCAGCTCCTTGCCGGTCCCGCTCGGGCCCGAGAGCAGCACCGTCGCGCGGTGCGGTGCGAGGTGCGTCAGCGTGGCGCGCAGCTCCCGCATCGCGGGCGACACGCCGACGAGGCTCGGGACCGGAGCGTCGGGGCACGGATCGGGTGCCAGCCGGAAGACGAGGTGCGAGTCGCCGAAGCGGAGCACGTCGCCGTCCGCGAGCGGCCGCTCGGCGACGCGCGCGCCGTTGACGAAGCTGCCGTGGCGACTGCCCTCGTCGCAGAGCACGACGTCGCCCTGCTGCGCCGTGCGCTCGAGCACGGCGTGGGCGCGCGACACGCGCGCGTCGTCGAGCCGCACGCCGGCGCTCGCGTCTCGGCCGACCACCGTGCGCCCCGGCGGCAGGGCGAGCTCGCGTGGCAGCTCGACCGCCCCGACCGGCCCGTGGACGAAGAAGAGGAGCGGGTGGCGCGCGTGCGCGGCGCTCGGGCCGGGACTCGGCGCATCGGCTGTCGTTCGCTGCATCGCGTCGAGGATGCCACGAAACGCGCGCGGCCCGGAGGCGCGCGCGCGGCGCCCCCGGGCGCGGGCCCTGCCCCATCTGCTAGAGTCGGACCGAGGTGCCGGATCCCCTTCTTGCCACGTTCGCGGCGACCGGCGACGCGCCGGCGCCGGACGCCGAGCCGCTCCGTGCGGGAGAGCTCGTCGGCGGCAGATACCGCCTCGAGTGCCGGCTCGGGGGCGGTGGCATGGGCGAGGTCTGGCGCGCGCGCCACGAGGACCTCGGGACCGCCGTCGCGCTCAAGTTCCCCCGCGGGTCGGCGACCCGTGCGGAGCGCGACGCGCTGCTCGAGCGCTTTCGTTTCGAGGTGCAGATCTCCGCGCAGCTCGCGGCGCTCACCGGGCTCGTCGTCGCGGTCCGCGACCTCGGCCTGCATCGAGGGCTGCCCTTCGCGGTGATGGACCTCGTCGCGGGGCGCTCCGTGGCGGACACCCTCTGCGAGGACGGGGTGCTCGCGCCCGCCGCGGTGGCCGACCTCCTCGACGACCTCGGCGAGGCGCTCGACGCAGCCCATGGCGCGGGCATCGTGCACCGCGACCTCAAGCCGGCGAACGTGCTCCTGCCGCGCGCCGAGCCCGGCGACGCCGCGCGGGCGCGCGCCCGGCTCACCGACTTCGGCGTGGCCAAGGCCGTGGGCTCGCGCCTCCAGCTCGACCGGCCGCGCGACACGGCCGAGGGCGCGCTCGTCGGCTCGCCGGCGTACATGAGCCCCGAGCAGATCCTCGGCGGGGCCGTCGGGTCCGCGAGCGACATTTGGTCGCTCGGCGCGCTCGCCTACGAGGCGCTGACGGCGCGGCTGCCGTTCGAAGGCGCGCCGGAGCGCTCCGGGGAGCGGCCGAGCGAGGGCGCGGGTGCCGCCATGCTGGTGGCGATCTGCGGTGCGCCGCCCCGGCCGCTCTCGGTCGCGCGGCCCGAGCTGCCGCGGGCGCTCGAGGCGTGGCTCGGCCGGGCGCTCCACAAGCGGCCGGCGGAGCGCTTCGCCTCGGCGGGCGAGCTCGCCCGGGCGTTTCGTGCGGCGCTCGCCGTCCCGCGGCGCTCGCGGCGCGTGCTCCTCACCGCGCTCGCGCTCGGCGCGCTCGCCGGGGCTGCGGTC
>JACRDA010000490.1 GCA_016212965.1 Myxococcales bacterium | reverse complement strand
TCCGAGCCCGCGTCGCGCGCCCGGCGTGCGAAGCGCGCCCCGCGCCTCGGCGATCCGCGGGCCGGCACGCGCTACCGCTTCCGCTTCCGCAAGGTGGGGCCCGCGACCCTGCTCGGGCACCTCGATCTCGTGCGCGAGCTGCCGCGCATCTTCCGGCGACTCGCGATCCCGGTCGTGTACTCGGGCGGCTTCCACCCGAAGCCCCAGATGACCTTCTCGCCGGCGCTCTCGCTCGGCACGCCGAGCCTCGACGAGTACCTGGACGTGCGCCTCCTGCCCGCCCTCGGGCCCGACGAGCTCGCCACCCTGTGCGAGCGCATGACGGCCGAGGCCCCGGGCGGGCTCGAGATCGCCTCGGCGACGGCGCTCTCCGACACGCCGCGCGCGCCGAGCATCGCCGCGCTCGTCTGCGGCGCGCGCTACTGGCTCCTCTTCGCGCCGGCCGTCGTGTGCGACGCGCTCGGGGTCGCCGGCGAGCCCCCGAGCCCGGCGCGCGCCCGCGAGCTCCTCGGGCGCGCGTGCGAGCGCGTGCTCGCCGCGCCGAGCCTCTCGGTCGCCCGCGAGCTCGACAAGGGCCTGGCCCGCAGGCTCGAGGTCCGGCCACTCCTCACGGACCTCTGCGTCGTCCGGGACGATCTCGCCGACACGCTCGCCGCCATCGGCCTCGTCGGCACGCTCGTCGCCGTCGAGGCGACCCTCGCCATCCGGCCCGAGGGCTCCTTCAAGACGGGCGAGCTCGCCGCGCACCTCTTCGCCGCCGGGCGCGCGGGCTCGCCGGGCGTCGTCGCCGCCTTCGAGGCGCCCCCCCACCGCGCCGTGCGCGTCGCACTCGAGCTCGCGCCCGCGGTCGATGAGGGCGCGCCGCCCGAGCGCGAGAGCGGCGAGGGCGTGCGCGAGCTACCTCCCACGGAGGTCGAGGTGCGCGCGGGCGCGGAGCCTCTGCTCGGCGCGGTGTGAGCCGGGGCAGATTCTCGTCGAGACCCCGCGCCGACGGCGCTGATTGACACGCACGGGCCCTCGCGCGTCTACTCGGGGAGGTGGGCGCCGTCGTGAAGGGTGGACATGGACCGATGACTCGAGCGGCGTTGCTCGCTGTCGCCGCGCCGCTCCTCGGAGCGACCGCGGGCTGCAGGGTCAGCGACGACTGGGACTGCCCGGCTTACGAGTCACCATGCCCGGCGCGGTTCGACGTGCGCACCTTCTGTAACGCCACCCAGGCGTGCACGCTCAACGGCACCGCACTCGCGACGCTCGACGGTGCGCCCCAGATCACCTCCGGCGACACGCTCAGCATCCCCATCGCGGACTTTGCGGCGGAGCTCGGCGGCCACGACCTCTTCTTGATGCCGGTGAGCGTGGAGATCGCAGACCCATACGCGTACCCAGACGTCTGTACGTTCACGACCGCGCGGCTCGATGGAGTTGCGGCAACCACGTGCCTGCGGCCGAACCCCGTACGGCTCTACGCCAGTAGCCCGAGCGCATCGTTCCGCTGGGCGCCGTTTCCGGCACACCCCCAGGTGCTCGAGATCTCGTACGTCGAGGATCTCATCTTTGCACAAACGTACTGGTTTTGGTTCGAGGATGGCGCCTGCGAAGACGCCAACCCCGCACCGATCTGCTACCTGTAGTCGCCGCACTCGTCGCGAGGGGCGCTCGGGCCGGGAGACTGACGCTGCGGGCGTCTAGCTCTCGTTCGCGGACTCCCAGCGGAGCTCCTCGAGTGCTTCTTCGCGCAGGGCGTAGAGCTCCGCGCGGCGCTCGCGCCGCACGGCCGCCTCGACGTGGGTGTAGCGACCGTCGTCGAGGCGCTTCAGCAGCTGGAGCACGTCCGTGAGGGCCTGGCGCCGGCCCGCGTCGAGCTCGAGCTCGAGGAGCACCGGGAGTGCCACGACGTCCGGAGCGAGCTCGGAGCCTGCCACGGCGAGCGGCGACGGCAGGGGTGGCGACTGGCGCGGACCGACGAGGCACTCGCCCTCGCGCAGGAGGTCGATGCGCACGCCCGTCGCGTCGTGCACGAGCCGGCGCTCGCTCAGCCGCGAGAACCCGTGGGCCGCGAGCTGCGCGTCGAGCGCCGCCGCTCCGTCGCGCGTCACGAGCACGTCGATGTCCACGGTGAGGCGCGGGTAGCCGTGATGCACCACCGCAAGGCCGCTGACCAGCTTGTAGGGCGTCCCCGCCGCGCCGAAGAGCGCGCGGAGCTCGGGCAGGACCACGTCGACAGGGGGGGTGTCCGATTGCATCATGGCACCGAAGCGGCGGAGTCTCTCGGCACTGCGGGTGAGTGCGTCCACCTGCCGATCGTACCGCTCGGGCGCCCGGCCGTCGATCTGCGGCTGCCGCGCGCAGACCCAGCGCCTCTGCGTCACCCTCCGTCGGCCGCCCCCGCGTCCGGCGGCTCGACGACGACGAGCCCGCCCCCCTCGACGCCGAAGCGCTCGACGGCGCGCGCGACCGACCTCGCGACGGCCTCGTAGACGTCGAAGTCGACGTTCTTCACGGTGTCGCACGGACGGTGGTAACAGGGGTCGGGGCGACCATTCGTGCCGCCGAAGAGCGCGACCTCGGCCGGGCCCTTCTTCTCGTCGGCGCCGGTCGTGACCTCGCCGACGCCGATGCCGGCGCGGTGGAAGGCCCGGTAGTCGGAGCGGAAGTGGTAGGGCCGCTCGACGACGGGGAGCTTCGCCTCGGCGAAATCGTCGAGGAAGAAGCGCTCGAGCTCGGCCGAGGTGCCCGGCCCGCGGCCCTTGCCCTTCGAGCCGTCGCCGTCGGCGATCTCGAAGATGTGGTTCACCGAGCCGAGCATGTCGAGGTTCACGTAGGCGCGCACGCGGCGGCGCTCGTCGGGGCCGAGCTCCGCCACGTAGGCGTCCGAGCCGAGGAGGCCCGGCTCCTCGGCGCCCCACCACGCGAGGCGCACGGTGCGCTCGGGCGTGCAGCCGGCGAGCGCGCGGGCGATCTCGAGCAACGCGGCCGAGCCCGTCCCGTTGTCGTTCACGCCCGGGCCCTCCTTGACCGAGTCGAGGTGCGCGCCTGCCATCAGCACCTCGTCCCGGCGGCGGCCCGCGACCTCGACGAGCAGGCTCGCCTCGGGCTCGAGGCGGTGCTCCGTGTCGGCGACCACGTGGAGCTCGACCGGGCCGCGCTCGAGCGCCGCCACGAGCTCCCGGCCGACGGCGCTCGTCGTGAAGACGGCCGGGATGGCGATGCGCCGATCGGCGGGCTCGGAGACGAGATCGCCCGCCATGAGGGCCATGCGGTCGGGGGCGTCGCCCTGGTTCGCCACGACGACGGCGAGCGCGCCCGCCGCCTCGGCGCGCCGCACCTTGGCGGCGAAGGTGCATTTCCCGCGCCCGAGGAGCGCGATCTTGCCCGAGACGAGCGACGCACCGCCGGGCGCGACGAAGTCCGCGTCGTCGCAGCCGCTCGTCGTGTCCTTCTGCCCCGGGACGTAGTCGACGGCGACGAGCTCGGCGCGTACGTCGCCCGGCGGCGAGCCTCGGAGCGCGACGTGCTCCGCAGCGCCCCAGGCCGCACCTCGAGCGACGTCGGGCACGGGCCGGAACACGCGCCGGCGCGGGGCGAGCATCTCGAGCGTCCCCGGTCCGAGGAGCTCGAAGTGCAGGATGTCGAAGCGATGCTCGAAGGGCGCGAGGCCCGCGCCCTCGAGGCTCGTCCGCACGTAGGCGAGGGAGGCCGCGTACCCCGGCGAGCGCGTGGCGCGGTGGCCGCCGTGCTCCTTGCCGATGGCTTCGAAGCGCTCGAGGTGCTCGCGCAGGGCCGCGCGCCCGATGGCCGCGTCGAGCTTGCGGCACGGAGCCCGCGCTCCGGCGTCGAGCCCGGCATCGGCCTCGGCGACCGCGGCATCCGCCGGCGCCCCGGCGTCCTCTGCCGCGCCCCCCGCCCCGGCGCTCGAGCGCGAGCTCGCGACCGGGCCCCCGCCGTCCGCGCTGCAGCCGACGAGCACGAGGCAGGCGAGCAGGTGCGGTCGGAGCGGGGTCACGGTCTTAGGTATTAGCTATTAGCTATTAGCTATTAGCGATTAGCTACTCGCGGTTGGCTGGCGACTCGACATGCGCTCTTGGCTCGGATCCAAGGGTACGCGGCTTCGAGCTAACGGCTAACAGCTAACCGCCAACGGCTAACGGCTAACGGCTAACGGCTAACGGCTAGGCTCACACCGCTTCGCCGCGCGCCGCGAGGGCGTCACGCACGGAGGCCTGCACGTGCGCGGGAAGGGAGCCCCACGCGCCGCGCGCGGCCTGCGCGAACGCGCCGCCGCGGCCCTTCTTCACGCCGTCGAGGGCGGCGGCGCGCTCGGCCTGGCCCTCGTGCTGCAAGACGCCGAGCACCATCTCGGCGGCCTCGGTCGTGTCGATGCGCGCGATGGCCCGGAGGGCGGCCTTGCGCGCCTCGACGTCGCTCGATTCGCGCACCACGCGCGCGAGCGGATCGAAGGCGTGCGGGAAGCGCAGGAGCTCGAGCGTCTTGTAGGCCTGCGCGCGCACGCCCGGCTCGGCGTCCGCGAGCGCCGCGCGCACCGTGACGAAGGAGCGCTTGTACATGAAGCGCTCGAGCGCGCGCACGACGGCGCCGCGGACCTCGGGCGCGGGGGAGCGGAACAGCGCCTCGAGCGGCGCGAGGATGGTGTAGAGCTCGATCTGCCCGAGGAGCTCGCACAGGCGCACGAGCGAGGCCGCCGGCGCGCGCTCCCCCTCGGCCTCCACGTCGAGCGCCGCCAGGCGCGCGACGAGCGCCCGGCGCCGGATGATCTCCGAGTAGTGCGCGCCGTCGAGCACCACGTCGCCGCAGGCGTCGCGCGCGCGGCCGTGCTGCTCCCAC